>DATKJP010000168.1:0-4397 GCA_035543635.1 Casimicrobiaceae bacterium | reverse complement strand
CCTTCGCTTTCAACTTCGTCACGCTCAAGTGGGCGGCGTCGGTGCAGCACCCGTGGCTGCAGGCGCTCGTGCTTGCTGACCAGCGCGAGGAAACGCGGCGGGTTCAGGAACGCGTCGAAGGGCATCTGAATGCAATGGCGGTCCGGCTCGGCGAGCTGCAGGCGCAGATGCTGCTGCTCGACGGCCTCGGCGAGCGCCTGGCGAAGATCGCGGGACTCAAGCCGCAGGAGATGCCGATGCTCAAGACCGTCCCCGGACTGGGCGGCGCGGTGTCGTCGCTGCCTTCCCGCAATCTGTCGGTAGCCGAGTTCTCGGATCTCCTGAACGTGCTTGCGCATCAAACCGAGGAGCGTCGCGATCAGTTCAACGTTCTCGAGGCGCTGCTCGTCGCTGACTCGACCAATCGCAAGTTCCTGCCGACGCTCTCTCCGATCGTCGACGGCTGGTTCTCGTCGAACTATGGCTACCGGATCGATCCTTTCACCGGGCAGAATTCCTTCCACGAGGGGATCGACTTTCCGGTGGAGATCGGCACGCCGATCGTCGCTGCGGCGAGCGGCAAGGTGGTGTTCGCCGATGTGCATCCGCAGTACGGTAAAATGGTCGAGATCGACCACGGCAACGGCCTCATAAGCCGCTACGCGCACGCCTCGGTGCTTTATGTGAAAGAGGGCGAGCTCGTCGTTCGGGGGCAGCAGATCGCCCGTTCGGGTTCGACCGGGCGATCGACCGGCCCGCACCTCCACTTCGAGGTCAGGCTGAACGGCGTCCCGCAGAATCCGGCGCGGTTCCTGCAAAAAACCGGCTGACGAACCGCCGATCCCGGCTGCGCTTTAGGCGCAGCTCGTCGCCTCGTGCCTTCGGTCCCCTTGAGAACTCGCCCGGGCGCCTCAAGCTCCTGACGACGCCCATCGGATTGCCATGATTTCCAACATCCTCACCCGCATCTTCGGCAGCCGGAACGAACGGCTGCTCAAGCAATATTCCCAGGCGGTGGCCGACATCAATACACTGGAACCGACGATCGCCGCGCTGCCCGACGAAGCGTTCAAGGAGAAGACCGCCGAGTTGAAGAAGCGGGTCGCCGATGGCGCGACGCTGGAAGAGGTCCTCCCCGAGGCGTTTGCGCTGGTCCGCGAGGCGGGCAAGCGAACCCTTTCGATGCGCCATTTCGACGTGCAGCTCATCGGCGGCATCGGGCTCCACAACGGCAAGATCGCGGAAATGCGCACCGGCGAGGGCAAGACGCTCGTCGCCACGCTCCCAGCGTATCTCAATGCGCTGACCGGCAAGGGCGTACACATCGTCACGGTGAACGACTACCTCGCGCAGCGCGACGCCGACTGGATGGGCCGTATCTACAAATTCCTCGGCCTGACCGTCGGCGTGAACCTGTCGCAGATGAGCCACGCGGATAAGCAGGTCGCGTACGCCGCGGACATCACCTACGGCACGAACAACGAGTTCGGCTTCGATTATCTGCGCGACAACATGGTGTTCGCGCCGTCCGAGCGCGTGCAGCGCGGCCTCGCCTACGCGATCGTCGACGAGGTGGACTCGATCCTGATCGACGAGGCGCGCACGCCGCTCATCATCTCGGGTCAGGCCGACGACAACGTCGAGATGTATTACCGCCTGAACGAGATCGCACCCAAGCTCTCGCGTCAGGCAGAGGAAAAGGGACCGGGCGACTACTGGGTCGACGAGAAAGCGCATCAGGTGCTGCTTTCCGAGGAGGGGCACGAGCATGCGGAGAACTTGCTGACGCAGGCCGGACTGATTCCCGCCGGCTCGAGCCTCTACGACGCCCACAACATCTCGCTCGTCCATCATCTCTACGCAGCGCTTCGCGCGCATGCGCTTTATCACCGCGACCAGCACTACGTCGTGCAGAACGGTGAGGTGATCATCGTCGACGAGTTCACGGGACGCCTGATGCCGGGCCGGCGCTGGTCCGAAGGGTTGCATCAGGCGGTGGAAGCGAAGGAGGGCGTGCCGATCCAGCGCGAGAACCAGACGCTCGCCTCGATCACCTTCCAGAATTTCTTCCGCATGTACGCGAAGCTCGCCGGGATGACGGGCACGGCCGACACGGAAGCCTTCGAGTTCCAGCAGATCTACCACCTCGAGACGGTGGTCATTCCGACCAACCTGCCGATGGTCCGCAGGGACGAGAACGATCTCGTGTTCAGGACGCTGCAGGAGAAGGTCGACACGATCATTGCCGACATTCGCGACTGCCACGCCCGCGGCCAGCCCGTGCTCGTCGGCACGACGTCGATCGAGAATTCGGAGATGTTGTCCAGCCATCTCGAGAAGCAGAAGCTGCCGCACCAGGTGTTGAACGCAAAGCAGCACGCGCGCGAAGCGGAGATCGTCGCGCAGGCGGGGCGGCCCGGGGTCATCACCATCGCGACCAACATGGCCGGCCGCGGTACCGACATCGTGCTCGGCGGCAGCATCGATCCGCAGATCCTCAAGCTCCGCGAGGATCCGGAGCTCACGCCGACGGAGAAGGACCTCCAGATCAACAAGCTGCGCGCCGACTGGCAGGTGCGGCATGACGCGGTGATCAAGGCGGGCGGGCTGCACATCGTCGGCACCGAGCGCCACGAATCGCGTCGGATCGACAATCAGCTCCGCGGGCGCGCAGGTCGCCAGGGCGACCCGGGATCCTCGCGCTTCTACCTCTCGCTCGAGGATCCGCTGCTCCGCATCTTCGGCGGCGAGCGCCTGGGCGCAATCATGCAGCGGCTCAAGATGCCGGAAGGCGAGCCGATCGAGCATCCGATCGTCAACCGTTCGATCGAAAAGGCGCAGCATCGCGTCGAGTCGCGGAACTTCGACATCCGCAAGCAGCTGCTCGAATACGACGATGTTGCGAACGATCAGCGCCGGGTGATTTACCAGCAGCGCAACGAACTGCTCGAGAGCGGTGACATCGCCGATACGATCAGCAACATGATCACCGGCGAGATCGCGGACACAGTGAAACGACACATTCCGGTTGAATCCGTCGAGGAGCAGTGGGACCTACCGGGTCTCGAGACGACGCTCGCGAGCGAGTTCCAGCTCAAGGCGCCCGTCGGCGACTGGGTGAGGGCGGACCCCGAGCTCGACGAAGGGGGCATTCGCGAGCGCATCGCGGCGAACTCGCTCGAAGCGTGGAAGGGGAAGGAGGCACAGGTCGGCTCCGAACTGATGCGCCAGTTCGAGCACAGCCTGATGCTGCGTATCCTCGATCAGCACTGGCGCGAGCATCTTGCAGCGCTCGACCATCTGCGGCAGGGGATTCACCTCCGCGGGTATGCGCAGAAGAATCCGAAGCAGGAGTACAAGCGCGAAGCATTCGAGCTCTTCTCCGACATGCTCGACCGGATCAAACAGGACGTGGTGAAAGTCGTGTTGACGGTACAGGTGCGCGCTCAGGAGGACGTCCAGGCGGTCGAGCCCGAGCCTGCGGTCACCAACGTCCGCTACCAGCACGCGGATTACGACGAAGCGCTCGGCGCGGCGTCCGGCGGTGGTGAGGAAGGCAACGGCGGCGTGGCGGTGGCGCCGCCTCCGCCGTTTGTGCGCGCGGGACAGAAGGTCGGGCGAAACGACCCGTGTCCTTGCGGGTCGGGGAAAAAATACAAACATTGTCACGGGCGCCTCGGCTAGCGTCGGTGGCTTTAACGAAGGTCGGTGGCGAGGCGCCCGTGAAGGCTTCGGCGACGGGTACACCGCGTTGAACCGGACGTCGAACGACGACGACGGCTGCGGCCGCAGACGGCGCGCCGCCGGTTAACGCGCCAATCCCGTCGCCCTCTGGGCACGAAGGATCGAACGCGGACTCGCGCCCGTGTGCCGAGACTGCCGACCGATGAACGAAATATCGGCGCGAGTTCGGGACCGCGCGCTAAAAGCCCGTCACCGGATCGACGTACAATCGAGCGCCCCATACGCCACGCGCTCCCGATGCCCGTCCGCTACACACCACCAACGGCTGACCAGCTGCTCCCCGTCCCCGGGATCACGCTCGGTACCGCCGCCGCGAAGATCAAGAAGTGGGATCGCGAGGACGTCGTCCTCGTCGTCGCGGAGCGCGGCGCGAAGGCAGCAGGCGTGTTCACGCAGAACCGATTCCGCGCCGCGCCGGTAATCCTGTGTCGCGAGCATCTCGCGCATCAGCGTGCGACGGGCGGGGATTTCCGCGCGTTGATCGTCAATGCGGGCAACGCCAACGCGGGGACCGGACCGAGCGGTCTCAAGGATGCGGAAACGACCTGCGCCAAAGCGGCGCGTCTTGTCGGCTGTTCGGCGCAGGAAGTGCTGCCGTATTCGACCGGCGTGATCATGGAGCCGCTTCCCGTCGAGCGCGTCGTGGCGGGCATCGACTTGGCCTACGCCAACGC
>DATKJP010000167.1:0-5916 GCA_035543635.1 Casimicrobiaceae bacterium | reverse complement strand
GAACACATAGGGGAACGTGAGGAACTCGGCGCGATCGGAGAATTCGCCGAACGCTTCGCGGTAGCGGTAGGACGAGGTGATCGCCGACGCGCCAAGAGTGCGCCCGTGATAGCCGCCCTGAAACGCCAGCATGCGTTGGCGCCCGGTCGTCTTACGCACCAGCTTCAATGCGTCTTCGATCGCCTGCGAGCCGCCGACGTTGAATTGGACGCGGCCGATCAAGCCGAACGCGCGCTTCACGCTGTCGCAGATCATCTCCGCCAGCTCGATTTTTTCGCGATGCAGGTACTGGCATGCGAGCTGCGGCAAGCGGTCGATCTGCGCTCGCAGCACGTCCGATACTTTCGGGTTCGCGTATCCGAGGTTGACCGCCGAGTACCACATCTGCAGGTCGAGGTAGCGACGACCGTGCAGATCGAACAGATAGCTGCCTTCGCAGCGCTCGAAGATCTTAGGCCTCTCCGCGTAATGCACGGTGTCGCCATAGGAGCAGACGCGGCTCTCGCTCTCCATGAGCCGGCGCTCGGTCAGCGTGTTGTCAGGCTCGGAGAGATGATGACGCAGCATCGCAGGGGAAAGCGCGGGGTTCAATGAGATAAGTCAGCCGCGCTCGTAAGGAAAACGCAAGATTGTGTTGCGCGTTTAGCAACGGCGGTCGCTTGCGATCGTTGTCTCAGGTGTGAACTGTGGTCCAGGAAGGTTAACATAGGTCACGCGGGGTAGATCGAGGACCGACTACAACATGGCTCTCGAGTGGGCCTGGTTGCGGCAAGGGGAGCGCAGCCCGACGAACAACAACGATCTGCGGCTGCCGTCCGGAACGGGCGCGCACGTCTTCCTGTTGCACGGTCTTACGGGTAGTCCGACCGAGCTTGCCTACGTCGCGCGCCGCCTGAACCTTGACGGCGGCTTGCGCGTCTGGTGCCCACGTCTCGCAAATCACGGGGAGCCGCTGAACGTACTCGCGGCCACGCCGTGGCGATTGCTTTATGACAAGGCGCGCTCAGACTTCCTCGCCGCGCGCGACGCCGCCGAGCACGACCGCGTCCCGCTAGTTGTGGGCGGGCTGTCGCTCGGTGCCGTGCTTTCGCTTCTGCTCGCGGCGGAATTTCCGCAACACGTCGGCGGAGTGATGTGCCTTGCTCCGACGTTTTTCTACGATGGATGGAATGTTCCGTGGCTGCACCGGCTCATACCATTCATCGACTACACACCCCTGAAGTACTTCGCCTTCTTCCGGGAAGAGCCGCCTTACGGGCTGAAAGACGAGAGTCTGCGTGAGCGCGTCGGAACCGCCTATAAAAGCGCCTCCTTGCGCACGAACGTCGGCTGCGGGCAGCATGGCTACGCCCATTTCCCGATACGTCTATTTTGCGAGAGCCGTCATCTTATCGCGCGTTGCGCGCGCAATCTGCGGCGCGTCACCGCGCCGCTGCTGCTCGTGCAAGCCGTCCACGACGACGCGACGAGTCCCCGCAACTCGCGTCATGTCTATCGCAACGTGAGCTCTAGGCAGAAGGAAATGCTGCTGCTCGAAGACTCGTTTCACATGGTCGCTGCCGACCTCGAGCGCGATCGCGTGGCCGAGGCGATGACCCGTTTCTGCCGCCGCTTAAGCCAAGCGTAGAACTCTCCGCCGAATGAAGACATCACCTGGGAAGCAATGAAGCCGTCGAAGAATACCCCCGTGTTGTTCTTCGACTTCGACAACACCATCACGCGCGAAGACGTTCTCGACCGCATCCTCGAGCGCTTCTCGATCTCCGAGGAATGGCGCCATTGGGAAGACGCATGGGTCCGCGGCGAGATATCAACGCTGCGATGCCTGGATCGTCAGCTTGCCGGAATCCGCGCCAGTGAGGCCGAGCTGATCGATTTCGTCGCGAGTTGCCAGATCGACCCGCACTTCGCGCCGATCGTGCAATGGGCGGCGAATGCGCGCGTCGAACTGTTCGTGGTAAGCGACAATTTTTCCTGCCTCGTGCGAGAGATCCTCACGCGTCACGGGCTTCCCCACGTGCCGGTCATGGCGAACGGGCTGACGTTCTCAGGCAATCGCCTGCATGCACATTTCCCGTTCAGGAGCCCAACCTGCGAGCGATGCGCACACTGCAAGGCCGTGCATTTCCGGCCCTTCGAGCGCTGTCGCAAGATCTATGTCGGCGATGGGCTGTCCGACGTGTGCCCGGCCCTCGCGGCGCACATCGTGTTCGCGAAGGACGCGCTTGCCGACTATCTGTCCCGCCGCGGCGTAGCGTTCAAGCCTTTCGCATCGCTCGCGACCGTGGCGGACTTCCTCCTGGCCGACGGGTACAAGATCCATCGCCCGAGCGCGCAGGCCCGCACTCAAATCCTCACCGAGAATCTCCCGGCGGATTTCGCCCTCCGCGGCGACTGAACGATCGCCGACCTACTTCACCGGGACCGCCAGGGGCTGACCTCTCTCGGCGATCATGCAGTTCAAGACCTTCGCGGATTCCGTCGCACTCGTGTTCTTCGCTTTGTGGATGTGCTTGGCCGGGTTGAAGGCGATCTCTCCCGCCTTGAGCTCGAACGGCTTTTCCTGATCCGGCTCGAACAGGAGCGATCCCTGCAGCATGTAAATCGCCTCGTCTCCGGGGTGATAGTGAATCGAAGCCACGCCCCCGGGCGGAATGTCGGCGGTAAACACGACGAATTCTTTTCCTTCCGGTCCGGACATCGGTTTGCGCAGTAACTCGGTGCGGGTGATCTGCGGCGTACCCTGCGCGCTGACGTAGGCGGTCCCCAGCACCCCGATCGTTACGCCTGCGAGAAGACCGACGCCGAGAAGCATGAGCGACTTGTTCATCGTTTCCTCCTTGTAGTGTTGCACACCGTCAAACCAAGCAAACGAAGAGATCGGCCTCACCACACGCCGACGAGCTCCACCAGCGGCCACGCGATCTCCTTCGCACAGCCGATCACCGGCGCGGGCACGAGCAGCCCATCCGGTCCGGGGAACGGTCCCGCGTAGCCGCCGGCTTCCTCGATCAGCAGCAGTCCCGCGCACGCGTCCCAGGCGTTGAGCGACAGCTCGATGAATCCGTCGAAGCGTCCGGCCGCCACGTGCGCGAGCTGGAGAGCGCCGGCCCCCATGTTGCGCGTCGCGACCCCCGCATCCATCAGCTTCTGCTTGAGCTCGATGTAACGCTCCTCGGGATAGCGGTCGTTGTGGCCGACGCAGACGAAGGCCTGGTCGAGCTTTTTGCAACGGCTCGCGCGGAGCTGCGTCTGGTTGCCGGCCGACTCGCACCACGCGCCGTGTCCGCGCCGCGCGTGGAACAGCTCGCCATGCTCCGGATCATAGATGACGCCGACCTCGCGCACCCCGCGCTCCAGATACGCCATCGACACGCAGTAGTAGCGTACGCCGCGCAGGAAATTGTGCGTGCCGTCGATCGGATCGACGACCCAGGTGCGATCGAGTCTGCCTTTGAATGCGCCGGCGGTCTCCTCGCCGAGGAAGGAGTCGCCAGGGCACTCCGACGCCAGCTCCTGCGCGATCAGCTTCTCAACGGAGCGGTCGGCGTGGCTCACGAAATCCTGCGCACCCTTGAACTCGATCGTCAGCGCGTCGCGCCGGACGAAGAAGTCGTGCGCCATCTCGCCCGCCTTGCGAGCGATCCTCTGCGCCGTCACGTAGCGAGACGTAAGCGTTGCGGAGGCCATCGCGCCCCTGCGATCCCTCGTGCACTGCCCCTGGTGATGAAAGGATACACGAGTGGAATTTGCGTTGCCCGGGGAACTGCTACAAAATTGCCGTTCCACAACGCGCGGCTGCTATAGCCGAAGTTGCACCCGGCGCCAAGACCGGGGCCGCGGCGCTGCAATCGATCGATGCGTAACGCCACCCAATTTGCCGCCGGCCGCGCGCTGGAGGTCATCTGCCTCGGCCGCTTCGCGGTCGATTTCTACGCACAGCAGATCGGCGCGCGACTCGAGGACGTGACGAGCTTCGCCAAGTATCTCGGCGGCTCGTCGGCCAACACCGCGTTCGGCTGCGCGCGGCTGGGCCTCAAAGCGGGATTGATCTCCCGCATCGGCGACGACGCGCTCGGGCATTTTCTGGTCGAGACGATAGCGCGCGAAGGCTGCGACGTCTCGCATGTGAGCGTGGATCCGACGCGACTAACCGGGGCGGTCGTGCTCGGCATCAAGGACCGCGACAGCTTCCCGCTCATCTTCATGCGCGAAAACTGCGCCGACATGGCGATCGCTGAGGGCGACGTCGAGGAAGCCTACATCGCGAAGTCGAAGGCGCTGCTCATCACCGGCACGCATCTTTCCACAGAGTACATCAACCGCATCAGCTCGCTCGCCCTGGAGCGCGCGCGCAAGAACGACGTCCGCACGGTGCTCGACATCGACTACCGGCCCGTTCTTTGGGGGCTCACCAGGCGGGGGGACGGCGAGACGCGCTATGTGCGCTCCGACAGTGTGACTGCGCACATCCAGCGCATGCTGCCGAAGTTCGATCTCGTCGTCGGCACCATCGAGGAATTCAACATCGCTGGCGGCAGCGGCGAGATCATTCAATCGCTGCGGGCGATCCGCGCGGTCACGCCGGCGACATTGGTGGTCAAGCGCGGCCCGCTCGGCTGCGCGGTAATCGACGGCACAATTCCGGCGAGCCTCGACGAGGCATTCAACGGAAGCGGCGTCGAGGTCGAAGTGCTGAACGTGGTCGGCGCGGGCGATGCGTTCTCCGCGGGATTTCTCTCAGGCTGGCTGCGCGGCGAGGATTACGACGCCTGCTGCCGCTACGCCAACGCCTGCGGCGCGCTGGTCGTGTCGCGTCACGGCTGCGCGCCGGCGATGCCGACGCGGATCGAGCTCGACTATTACCTCGAGCACGCGGTTGAGATTCCGCGTCCCGACGAGGATGCGACGCTGACCCGCCTGCACCGAGTCACTGCGCCCCGCACGCCGCGCGAGGAAGTGCTCGCCTTCGCCTTCGATCACCGCAACCAGTTCTTCGACCTGGCGCGGAGCGTGGGTGCGGATGAGTCGCGTCTGCCGAAACTGAAGCGCTTGTTTGTCGAAGCGATCGCCGAGGCGGAAGAGAACGTCGACTGCGCCGGCCGCGTCGGACTGCTCTGTGACGACCGCTACGGACAGGATGCGCTCAATGCCGCGACCGGTCGCGGCTGGTGGATCGGCAGGCCAGTGGAGCTGCCGTTCTCGAATCCGCTCGCGTTCGATCGCGGCAGATCGGTTGGCACGCAGCTCATCGCGTGGCCCGCGGAGCACGTCGTGAAGTGCCTCGTGAAATATCATCCCGATGACGCGATCGAGAACCGGCTCGAGAACGAAGCGCAGGTGCGCTCGCTCTACGATGCGGTCCAGGCGAGTGGACACGAGCTGCTGCTCGAGATCATTCCGCCGGCCGAGCTGACGCGCACACCGGAGACTGTCTATCGAGCCCTCAAGCGCTTCTACAACCTCGGCATCTATCCGGAGTGGTGGAAGCTCGAGCCGATGGCGGCCGAGCAGTGGCACGCGATCGATTCGCTCATCGAAGAGCGCGATCCCTATTGTCGCGGGGTCTTGCTCCTGGGACTGAGCGCGCCGATGGAAAAGCTCGCTGCAGGATTTCGCGACGCGCGCTCGAGCAGGATCTGCCGCGGCTTCGCAGTCGGGCGCACGATTTTCCATGAACCGTCACGCGCCTGGCTCGCCGGCGAGATCGACGACAAGATGCTCGTCCAGCGCGTGCGTGCCAGCTTCGAAGCGTTGATCGGCGCGTGGCGCGACGCGCGCAGAGAGAGCCTGCGCGAGCGCGCCGCGTGAGGAGGAAGCGATGAATGACACGCGCACGGCGGGCAAAGCGAAAGCAGTCGCCGTTGAAGGCGGAACGATCCGCCTGACCGCAGCGCAGGCGCTGGTGCGCTATCT
>DATKJP010000166.1:0-16128 GCA_035543635.1 Casimicrobiaceae bacterium | reverse complement strand
TGAACGAACAGGGCGGCAAGCTTGGCGGACGCGAGCTGGAGTACTTCACCGTCGACGACGAATCCGAGCCCGCGAAGGCGGCGGACAACGTCAACAAGCTCATCAAGCGCGACAACGTCGATGTCATCGTCGGCACCGTGCACTCCGGCGTGCAGATGGCGATCGTGAAGGCTGCGCGCGACAACAACACGCTCTTGATCATTCCCAACGCCGGCGTGGACGAGGCAACCGGGCCGCTTTGCGCTCCAAACATCTTTCGCGTTTCGTTCTCCAACTCTCAGCCCGGCCTCGCGATGGGAATCGTCGCGGCCCTCAAGGGTTACAACACGGCGGTCAGCATCACCTGGAAGTACGCCGCGGGCGAGCAGTCGATCGGAGGATTCAGGCAGACTTTCGAGAAGGGCGGCGGCAAAGTGCTGAAGGAGCTGTTCGTTCCGTTCCCGAACGTTGAGTTCCAGGCGCTTCTCACTGAGATCGCTTCGATCAAGCCCTCGTGCACCTACGCTTTCTTCGCCGGCGGCGGGGCGGTGAAGTTCGTCAAGGATTACGCCGCGGCGGGCCTGAAGGAGAAGGTTCCGCTGCTCGGCGCGGGTTTTCTCACGGATGGAACGCTCGACGCGCAGGGGGCAGCCGCCGACGGGCTTCTGACCACGCTGCACTACGCCGACAATCTGAGCACGCCGCGCAACAACAGCTTCCGGCTCGCTTACGCCAAGGCTTTCAACAGCAAGGCGGACGTTTACGCAGTGCAGGGCTACGACTCGGCGCAGCTTCTGGGCATTGGATTGCGTGCGGTCAACGGCGACATTGGCCAGCGCCAGCTGCTGATCCATGCCATGGCTGCAGCGGAGATCGACAGCCCGCGCGGCAAGATAACGCTATCGCCTTCGCACAACGTAGTGCAGGACTTCTACCTGCGCAGGGTGGAGAACGGCGAGAACAAATCCATCGGCCTGGCGGCGAAGTCGCTCGCCGATCCCGGGCGTGGCTGCGCGATGGGCTGATCGTGTCATTGCGTCACTAGCAACGTGACGCAGTGACTCGCCGCGTTGTGAACTCGGCGCCTCGTGCCGGTAACGCGGCGATTTTATTGGTAGGTCGCGCTTTGCGATGGATGTTGAGATCTTCCTGATCCAGCTTCTGAACAGCGTGCAGTACGGGCTGCTGCTGTTCCTGGTCGCGAGCGGGCTCACCCTCATCTTCGGGATCATGGGCGTGATCAACCTCGCACACGGCAGCTTCTACATGCTAGGTGCTTATACGGCGTTCGTGCTCTCGTCGCTGACCGGCGATCTGTTCTGGGCTATCGCGATCGGTGTCGTGCTGGCGGTAGCGTTCGGTTATGCCCTCGAGTGGGTCTTCTTCAGCTTTCTCTACCGACGCGATCATCTGCAGCAGGTATTGCTCACCTACGGCTTGATCCTCGTGTTCGAGGAGCTGCGCAGCGTCGTCGTCGGCGATGACGTGCACGGCGTAGCGGTGCCGGCTGTGCTTTCAGCGTCGATTCCGCTCGGCTCGACGATGAGCTATCCCGTGTACAACCTCTTCATCTCGGCTGCTTGTCTGGTCGTCGCCGCGCTGCTCTTCGTGCTGCTGCGCAGGACGCGACTGGGGATGATGATTCGCGCCGGCGCTTCGCACCGTGAAATGGTTCGCTCGCTCGGCATCGACATCGGCTTTCTCTTCCGCATTGTGTTCGCGCTTGGCGTGGCCCTCGCCGCGTTCGCCGGTATGGTCGCCGCGCCCGCTTCGTCGGTCTATCCGGGGATGGGCAACCAGGTTCTGATCATCTGCTTCGTCGTGGTCGTCATCGGCGGTATCGGCTCGGTGCCAGGTGCGCTCGTCGCGGCACTGCTCGTCGGTTTCATCGATACCTTTGGCAAGGTTTTTCTGCCCGACTATTCCGGCATCTTCGTGTACCTGCTCATGGCCGTGATCCTGGTCTGGCGTCCCGAAGGATTGTTCCGGGAGAGCGCTCCTTGAGCATCGCGCGCCGCGCCTTGCCTTGGCTCGCGCTCGCGGCGCTCCTGGTGTTGCCGGCGCTCGCCGGAAAGTTCTATGTGGAGCTCGTCGCCAAGATCATGATCATGGCGGTGTTCGCGATGAGCCTCGATCTGCTCGTCGGCGTAACCGGACTCGTTAGCCTCGGACACGCGGCGTTCTTCGCGCTCGCGAGCTACATGCTGGTGCTCGCCGCGCCCGACCCGTATGCGGCGATGAGCCTGTGGACTTCGCTGCCGCTCGCGGTCGCGGCGAGCGCGCTTCTCGCGCTCGCGATCGGCGCGCTGGCGCTGCGCACGCGCGGCGTTTATTTCATCATGGTGACGCTCGCTTTCTCGCAGATGGTCTATTTCGTCTTTCACGACACCAAGATCGCGGGCGGCAGCGATGGCACTTATTTGTATGTGAAGCCGGTAGCGAGCATCGGCTCGTGGAATCCGCTCGATCTCGGCAATGCGACGCACTTCTACTACGCGATGCTCGTGTTGCTGATACTGACCTTTGGTTTTCTTCGTCTGCTCCTCGCTTCGCGCTTCGGACACGCGTTGCGCGGCATCCGCAGCAACGAGCAGCGCATGCGCGCGTTGGGCTTCAATACCTACGGCTACAAGCTCGCCGCGTTCACGATCGCCGGCGCGGTCGCGGGGCTCGCGGGCTACTTCTCGGCGGTTCAATTCGGCTTCGTCAATCCCGAGATGGCGTCCTGGCACCAGTCGGCGAACGTGCTGCTGATGGTGATTCTCGGCGGCCTGGGCAATATCTTCGGTGCCATCGTCGGAGCGTTCGTGCTGGTGCTGGCGCAGGACTTCTTCTCTTCTTTCACCAAGCACTGGCTGCTCCTGATGGGGGGCTTCGTGATCCTCGCGGTGATGCTGTTGCCTCGCGGCCTCGTCGGCATCGAGGCCGCCTGGCAGCATTGGCGAACGCGCCATGTCTGACGCATTGCTCAGTGCCTCGAAGCTCACGCAGCGTTTTGGCGGTCTCACCGCGGTCGACCGCGTATCGATCGCGCTCGAGCGCGGCGCGATTCATGCGTTGATCGGACCCAATGGCGCCGGTAAATCCACGCTCATCAATCTGCTCGCGGGCGAGCTCGAGCCGAGCGAGGGCACGATCTCGTTCCGCGGCCAACTCGTATCGACCGGAAGCTCGTCACGGATGGCGCATCTCGGCATCGGCCGCAGCTTCCAGCGCAGCAACGTCTTCGCCGAATTCACGAGCTTCGAGAACTGCCGTCTCGCCGCACAGGCACGCTTGCAGCGGCCGTGGGCTCTGCATGAACGCGCGCTCGGCTGCCTGCAGAGCAAGGATGCCGCCGAGCGCGCGCTGGCGACGGTGGGCTTGAGCGAACGTCGCGACGTGCCCGCGAACGCGCTTTCGCACGGCGAGCGCCGCGCGCTCGAGATCGCCATGTGCCTCGCGAGCGACCCGCAGGTACTCCTGCTCGACGAGCCTCTCGCCGGCATGGGCGCCGAGGAATCCCAGCGCGTGCTGCAATTGCTGCGCGACTTGAAGCGCGAACGCGCGATCCTCTTGGTCGAGCACGACATGGACGCGGTGTTCGCGGTTGCCGACGTCATCACGGTGATGGCGGACGGCGTGGTGCTCGCCTCAGGCTCGCCCGAGTCGGTGCGCGGTGACGCGGCAGTGCGCGAAGCGTACCTGGGCGAAGCCCTCTGACGATGGCCGCGCTGATAGAAGCTCGAGGCCTGCACACCTACTATGACTCGAGCCATGTGCTTCGCGGCGTCGACTTCCACGTTGCAGCCGGTGAAGCCGTCGGGCTCTTCGGGCGCAACGGCATGGGCAAGACGACGCTGCTGCGTACGCTTCTCGGTCACCTGGTGCCGCGCCGTGGCGCGGTCAGCATCCGTGGCGTCGAGGTCACCGGCCAGCCGCCGGAGAAGATCGCGCGCCTTGGCGTCGGCTACGTGCCCGAGGGCCGCGGCGTGTTCCCGAATCTCAGCGTACGCGAAAATTTCGTGATGGCGGCGCGGCCGAGCGTGCACGGCAAGCGGAACTGGACGCTCGAGCGCGTCCTCGACCTCTTCCCCCATCTCGCGGCGCGGCTTTCGCATCGCGGCGATCAGCTCTCCGGCGGCGAGCAGCAGATGCTCGCCATCGGCCGCGCACTGCTCACCAATCCCGACGCGCTGCTTCTCGACGAGGCGACCGAGGGCTTAGCGCCGCTCATCGCACAAGAGATCTGGCGCGTGATCGGCTCGATTCGTCAGGCGGGCGTGTCGACGGTGATCGTCGATCGCAACGTAGCTACCGTGCTCGCGCACGCCGATCGCGGCATCATTCTCGTCAAAGGCGAGGTGGTCGCCGACCTGCCGAGCGCGGAGTTGCGCTCGCAGGTCGACCTGTTACATCGGCACGTCGGAGTCTGACGCTACCGTGCGATGCTGCGCTGCCGAGCTGGTGCCGCAACGCCCGCTGCAGCAGGCTGATAGAATGTTCCCCCCGCTCGTTTCGAGTGCATATCAGAATGAGCCCACTCATCGAAGCCCGTTCGAAGCGCCTGCGTCACTTCGTGGCCGCGGCGATCCTTGGGATGGCACTCCTGCCCGCGTTCGCGCTCGCGCAGAGCGAACAGCGCATATTGGTGACCGACGCCAAGCTCACGCTGGCAAGTTTCCTCCAGGATCCGGAGATGAGCTGGCTACAGCACAATCTCGGGCGTGCGAAAGCCGTTCTGATCGCGCCAAGTATCACCAAGGCCGGGTTCATCGTCGGTGGCGCGGGCGGCCGAGCCGTCGTGGTCGCGCGCGATCCGAAGACGGGCAAGTGGGTCGGGCCGGCGTTCTACACGCTCGCGACCGCGAGCCTCGGACTCCAGGCGGGAGTCGCCGTTTCGGAAATGGTGACCCTGGTGATGACCGACAGGGGATTGAACTCGCTGCTTGCACACTCGTTCAAGATCGGTGGCGACGCGAGCATCGCGGTAGGACCCGTGGGCTCCGGCGCGCAGTCCAATCTCGCCGCCGATCTCGTTTCCTTCAGCCGCTCGCAAGGTGTGTACGCGGGTGTCAACTTCGACGGCACGATCGTGTCGGTATCCAGCGAGTGGAACAATCTTTACTACGGGCAGGAAGCCAACACCGCGGACATCCTGCTCCGCACGAGTGTCCACAACAAGCAGGCAAGCGAGCTGCTCAACGTCGTAGCATCGGCGGCGAAACAGTAGTCCCGTCTGACGCGCCCGAACGCTGTGCGAATTCCGCCTAGTGCGCTCCTCCACCGTCGCGAGGCGCCGCACGCGTGGCGGGTCGATGCGCCCTGCAGAATCGTTGGCAGCACGATCGTCGCGAGATCTGCCTGAGGGCTGAAGCAGCTATTCCGCAGCAACCGAGATCGCCGCGATGCCCGAGTCGAGGGCGCGCGTCAGATCGCTCGCCTGGCCGATCTCGCACGCCACTGTCGTCGCCGGGGTGTTTTCCAGCACCCACGACTCGCCTGCCATCACGCCCACTGCGGCGAGAAAGGCGATCGCGATCGCCGCGATGCGGCGTCGCATGTCAGCACAGCCGGCGATCTGCAATCCGCTGACAAGAGCTGCCGCGGCACGAGCCATCGAGCCGGTCATGTCAGCTTTCTTGATGCTTGCGCTGGTACAGCCATAGCAGCAGCGCAATCAATGAGCCGCCGGGGAGCAGCAGCTCGATGGCCAGATACGGCCCGAGCGCGCCGATCTGACTGGGAAAACGGGATAACCACTGCATCATTGACGTCTTCATTGCTTTCTTGGTTCCTGTTGCGTGAACAAACGCCCCCTAACTACTTGCTACGGCTGTTCTTCTTGTAAGTATTACTGCTCAGGCAACTACATGAGCAAAAAAATTTCAGCTGTTGGCGAGCATCCTTTGCAGCAGGATCTCGAGCTGGCGCACGTCGCTCTTGGTGAAGCCGCGGAGGAAGCGGTTCTGCACCGACATCGCCGCCGCCTTGAGCTTGGGGTAAACCGTCTTGCCTTCGGCGGTCAGCTCGAGGCCGACCCGGCGCCGGTCGTCGGGATGGTCAGTGCGCTGAATGAGACCCTTCTGCTCCAAACGATCGATCATGCGCGTCATCGCTCCCGGGTCGTACGAGATGCCCCGGCACAGGCCCGCGGCAGAGTCCGCTTCGCCAGACGCTAGCGCCAGGAGGACAACGAACTGCGCTGCGGTGATGTCGAAGGGAGCCAGCTCGCGGTCGAGCGCGTCACCCATCGCCATCTTAACTTTGCCCAGCAGACGGCCGATGCTGCGCTTGGGCTCGAAGGTCCTGGCTTCGTAGAAGTTCGCGCGGGTGGGAGTGCTGTCCATGGCTTGGATAATATGCTGCCTGGGCAGTATTTGTCAAGGCCGTTGTTGCCTTGGCGTGAAATCTTCACCAATCCAAGTGCTTACCCGCGAGCCAGCGGGCACCCGCGGCGTAGAGTCGCTCGACTTCCGCGCCCGTGAGACCGGGCATGTCGCGCTTCACGGCGTAGCCGATCCTCGTCTGCAGATAGGCGAGGTGCCGATAGCCTTCTGGAAATCGCGCGAGCAGCGATGCGTCGAGCTTCAGCACCGCTGCAGGATCGACCGGATCCAGTCGATCCTTCTCGTAGATCGGCTGCCGCAGGACGATCCGCCATTCGTCTTCGCGGCGCTCGAAGAAGTCGTAGAACCGACCGGTGCAAAGCACGTCGCAGACGACGCCGTCGACCGCTGCGCGCTGCGAGATCGTCATCTTCGTCTGCGCAATCGCGCGCTCTCCCGCGAGGTCGATCGCCGAGCCGCCGAGAAAGTGCAGGATGCTGACGCCCTTGTTCCATCCCTCGCGGCTCACCTCGATGAATTTCTCGGCCGGCCCCTGAAACCAGGTTGCCATCATGCGCGCTTCCGGATGCCACACCGTGCGGAAGCGGTCCCAATCGCCAGCATCGCGCCAGAGCGCCCAGTTCTGCACGACTTCGCGAATGCGCTGGCGCTCCATCAGGTCGGCGTCGTGCGAGTCCGGCATGTCAGGTATCGGATTGTTTCCCCGACTCGCGCCAGATCATGGTCGCCAGGCCGCCGGCCACGATGAACCCCGGCAAGCTGAACCACACCGGGACGACGTACCCGGCGATGATGACTTCCCACCCTGCGAACAGGCGCACGAGATGCACCAGCGCCACGATTGCCAACACGATGGCCGCGATCGTTGTGAACGGCTTCATGAGAGATCTCCTTTTCCCCGCGTGCTACTTCCCCGGATCCTTGACGTCGGGATACTTGTCGAACTCGACGTTGTAGAGCAGGCCGTCGATCTTCTCCACGCGACGAATATAAACCGTCTGCACGATGTCGCGCGTGTCGGGATCGATCATGATGTTGCCGCGCGGGCTGACGAGCTTCATTCCCCTGAGCGCGGCCAGAAACTTGTCGGGATCGACCGAGCCGCCGGTCTTCTTCAGCGCTTCGGCGATCGCGGCCATGCCGTCGTATCCGGCGCAGGCCATGAAGTTCGGCCGCAGCTTGGTGCCGTTGGTCTCGACATAGGCTTTGAGGAAAGCCTTGTTCTCGGGCGAGTCATGCGCCGCCGAATAGTGGAAGCTGTTGATGATCCCGATCGTAGGGTCGCCCATCTGCTGCAGCGTCCCATCGTCGGTCAAGTCGCCGGTGGCTATGATACGTATCCCCGCTTGCTTTAGTCCGCGCTCCTCGTAGCCCTTGATAAATGCGATGGTCTGGCTCCCCGGCGGCAGAAACACGAAGATCGCTTCCGGCTTGCTGTCCTTGATCCGCTGCAGGAAGGGTGCGAAGTCGGGATTGGCAAGCGGCGTGCGCACGCTGTCGACGATCTCGCCGCCGGCCGACTTGAACGCCTTGACGAAGGTAGTTTCCGAGTCGATGCCGGGTCCGAAATCGGACACCAGCGTGAACACGCGCTTGATGCCGTTCTTCGCCGCCCATTGCGCCATCGGCTGCGTGTCCTGCGGCAGCGTGTGCGACAGCCGCACGATGTAGGGCGAGCGCGTGGTGATGACCGAGGTCGCCGCATTCATGATCACCATCGGCTTCTTCCCTTCGGCCGAAACCGGCGCAACAGCGAGCGCGTTCGGCGTGAGCCCGAACCCGGCGAGGATGTCGATGTTGTCGCGCGTGACCAGCTCCTGCGCGAGACGCTTCGCAACGTCCGGAGAGGGACCGGTGGTATCCCTGGTGATGATCTCGATCTTCTTGCCACCGAAGACGTCGCCGTTGAGCTTCAGGTAGGTCTTCATGCCGCCGAGGATCTGGGCGCCGTAGTCGGCGAAGGGACCGGAGAACTCGGCCACCACGCCGATCTTCACCGTGTCCTGCGCGAGCGCCGCCGGCGCTACGGCGGGCAGGGCCAAAGCAGCAGCGCAGAGCAAATTGCGAAGTCGTCTTGTCATGGCACCCCCTCTTGGCTCGCGATGGTACACCGGCTGCGTCGACACGATTCAACGAAAGCCGCGCACGTAATCCGGCGCGGAGAAGATCCAGTCGAGCGCATCGTAATAGCGTTCGGCCGGGCGCCCCTGATAGAGATCGTTGCGCACGAGACGCGCCGCGCCCGAGGCGTGATACAGCAGCCCCAGCAGCTGCGAGGAAATCTGCACACGCGAAGCGCGCACCAGGCGCATCGCCTGATAGCGCTGGAACGCTGCCGTGAAATCACCGTCGGCGGCGTCGGCAGCGGTTGCGAGCGCGATTGCATCCTCCATCGACTGCGCCGCGCCTTGCGCGAAATACTGCAGCATGAGATGGGCCGCGTCGCCCAGTAGCGTCACCGGCCCTTGCGTCCAGTTCTCCACCGGATCTCGGAAGCGCAGCATCCAGCGCTTGAAGCTCTTCGGCACGCGCAGGATCGACAGCGGCTTATCGCAATTCCGGATGAAGAGCGGCAGCACTTCTTCCGGCGGCGCTTCCTCGTTGTGCCCTTTGCCGGCCTGCTCGCGCACCACGGTGGCGACCAGATTGAAGAGCTTCCAGCCGCGCAACGGGTAATGCACGATATGCGTGTTCGGTCCCGCCCACAGCGTCGCCGCGGGCCAGCGCAGGTCGCGCGGCATGTCCTCGACCGCTAGCACCGCGCGATAGCAAAGGTGGCCTGAGACCGGCGGCTCGCCGTCGCCGACGATCTGCTCGCGCACCGCGGAGTGCCAGCCGTCGCAGCCGACGAGCGCCGACGCCGCGATACGCGGCTTGCCGTCGATCTCGACGGTCACGCCCTCGCCCTCGATCTGGAAACGCGAGACACGGCTTTCGGTGCGAAGCTCGATGCGATCGGGGCGGGCCTTGCAGCCATCGAGCAGTGCCGCGTGGATGTCCGCCCGATGCGTGACCGCATACGGGTTGCCGTAACGCTCACGGAAGCGCTCGTCGAGCGGGATGTCGATCACGCTCTCGCCGGTGATGCCGTCCATCATCAGCAGACGCTCGATGAATACGGCTTCCTTCTTCACCAGCTCGCCGACCTTGAGCGCGTCGAGCGCCGACCATGCGTTGGGCGCAAGCTGGATGCCGGCGCCGATCTCACCGAATGCGTGCGCCTGTTCCAGCACGATCGCCTTGAAGCCCTTGATGGCCAGCGCCAGCGCGCACGCGAGCCCGCCGATGCCGCCGCCGGCGATGACGATGGGCCCGGTGTTGCGTGCTGCGCTCATGCGTCAGTCGTCGAACGGCAGGCCGACGTAATTCTCGGCCAGCGATTTCTGCGCGGTCGGCGAGCGGAAGAGATAGGTGAGCTCCGCGAGCTGGATCCTTCGCGCGAAGTCATCGGCGTCGGGGAAGCGATGCAGGAGCGAAGTCATCCACCACGAGAAGCGCTCCGCGAGCCAGATGCGGCGGAGACAGCTTTCCGAATAGTTGTCGAGCCGCGAGTCGTCGCCGCTCCTGTAGTGCTCGATCAATCCGTGCGCGAGGTAGCGCACGTCGGACACGGCGAGGTTGAGCCCCTTCGCTCCGGTCGGGGGGACGATGTGTGCCGCGTCGCCGGCGAGGAAGAGCCGCCCGAAGCGGAGCGGCTCGGCGACGAAGCTCCGCAAGGGCGCGATGCTCTTCTCGATCGACGGCCCGGTGACGAGCGCGTCCCGGGCCCTGGCGTCGAGACGCCGGCGCAGCTCGTCCCAGAAGCGCTCGTCGGACCATTCCTCGACTTTTTCGGTGAGCGCGACCTGCACGTAGTAGCGGCTGCGCGCCATCGAGCGCATCGTGCACAGCGCGAAGCCGCGTTCGTGGTTGACGTAGATCAGCTCGTCCGATACCGGCGGAGTGTCGGCAAGAATGCCGAGCCATCCGAAGGGATAGACGCGCTCGAAGGTCTTGATCGCGCCGGCGGGCACGCTCTGCCGAGTCACGCCGTGAAAGCCGTCGCAGCCCGCGATGAAATCGCACGCGATCTCGTGCTCGCTCCCACCCTGCTGATAGCGCACCCGGGGTGAGCTGCCCTGGAAGTTATGCACGCTCACCGATTCAGCTTCGTAAACGCTCGGGGCGCCGGCCGCCTTGCGCGCATCCATCAGATCCTGTGTGACTTCGGTCTGGCCGTAGATCGTGACCGGCTTGCCAACGAGTCCCTGGAAGTCGATGCGATGGCGTTCGCCGCCGAAGCTGATCTCGTTGCCGTGATGGACCAGCCCTTCGCGATGGAGCCGGTCGGCGACGCCCGCCTCCTCCAGCGTTTCGACCGTACCCTGCTCGAGCAACCCGGCGCGGATACGTCCTAGCACGTATTCGGGACTGTGCCGCTCGAGGATCACAGCGTCGATGCCCGCGCGCGCGAGCAGTTGTCCCAGCAGCAGCCCCGCGGGACCGGCACCGATGATCGCCACCTGCACGCGCAAGCGTTTCCTCCTTGGGTTCTTTCGGGTGAGACGGGGCGCTAGTGTACCGCCGCTGTCTCCTCGATCAGCCTGCAGGTTTCATCGAGCGAGCGGTCGCCTTCGAAATGTTCCTGAGCTTCGGCGAGCCTCGCCGACAGATCGGAGCGCGCGAGCAGTCGCTGCAGCGTCGACGCGAGGCTCGCTCCGTCGAGCCGGCGCGGCGGCAGCGTCGACGCAACGCCCAGGCGCACGAGGCGTGCGGAGTTGTCGGGCTGGTCATAGGCCATCGGCACCACGACCTGCGCGATGCCGGCTTTTAGCGCCTGCGCTGCCGTTCCGATGCCACCGTGATGCACGATCGCTCTCGCGCGCTTGAGCAGATGGCTGAACGGAGCGTAGGCAAAGGCGCGGACTGTCAATGGCGTCTCTTCCGGCAGCTGCCGAGCCGCTGCAGAAATGAGCACACCGCGGACGTTCAGGCGAACGCAGGCATCGACCGCGGCGCGGAAGAAATGCTCGCCGTGACTCATCGCCGTGCCGGCCGTGAACACGATCGGCGGCGTTCCTTCCCGCAGGAAGCGACGCAGCTCGCGCGGCAAAGGCTGGGATTCCGGTCCGTCGTAGAGCGGAAATCCGGTCAGCTTCACCTGGGGCGGCCAGTCGCGCGCCGGCGCGGCGAACCATGGCGGAAAGAGCCCGATCACGCGCGTCGGCGAGTGCAGCCATGATTGCAGCGGTCTCGTGATCGGCGGCAGGTCGTAGCTGCGGCGAATTTCATTCAGGCGCGGACACATCACAGGATCGAACACAAAGCGATCGAAGTACCAATAGAGCAGCCGCTTGGTCGATCGCGGCAGCCGCGGAAAAGCGGGGATGTTCGCGACCGCGGGAGTTTCCTTGAAGCTGCGCAGCGCCGCCGGCGCTAGATGAATCGACACCATCGGAAGGCCGAGCTTCTCGCTCGCGATGCGCGCCCCGAAGGCGAAGGTCGATCCGACAAGCACCGTGTTCCCTCGCTCGGCGCGCGCCTGGATGGCGGCGACCTGCGGTCGCACGCTGGGCAGGATCATGCGCTCGGTGAAGCGGCGCAGCCCCCGCGTCGGCCGCCAAAAGTTGGGATGATCGAGCGCGGCCGCGTCGGATTTCGCGTCGAGCGTCTCGACCAGCTCGATCCCCGCCGCGTCGAGCATTGCTCGATAGCTGCCGCTCGCCGCGACGACCACGCGATGCCCGCGCTCCTTGAGCCGCAGCGCGATGCCGATAAATGGGAGCACGTCGCCGGTCGTGCCGACCGGCGCGAGGATGACCTGCAATGGCATCGCGCTAGCGTCCCCCTCTCCCTCCGGCGCTAGCGTATCACCAGACGGGCCTCACGACGCAGGATAGATGAGAGTGCGGCTCGGTCCGGGCTGGGCAGCATCGGTGATGCGCGCCGGCTCGACGTGATCCCGGCTCATGATGTGGAAAACCCTGGCGCCGCTGTGCAGGAGATAGTCCGCGATGATCCGCCGGTGGCAGCGCCACCACAGCGCTTCCGCGCACATGATCGCGCAGCGCTCGGCGCGACCGAGCGAGCGCAATTCGCCGAGGCCGTCGCGGAATCCCGAGGTCATCGCGTAGTCGGCGTAGTTGTGGAAGCTCGCGTTCTCCCAGAATGCATTCGTGGCGGGAGCGATGTCTCGCTGCTTCCCACGCAGGCCGCCCAGCGCCGCGATATGCGCGTACTTGATGTGAGCTTTCGCCAGCGCGCGAGGAAGCGTGTCGCGATCGTACTGCGGGTTAGTGCGCGACCGGGGCACGGTTCTCACGTCGACGACGCGCTCGATCTCATTCGCCTCGAGCAAGCCCAGGAAGTCTTCAATCGGCCGGTTGGAATGCCCGATCGTGAAGAAGGACAGTTTTCTCGCGGGCATGATGGCGAGGCCCAGTGATTCCTCGAGCCGCAGGAATCGCTAAACAGCGGCGCTGCGCAGCCGAAGCGCGTTGCCGATGACCGAAACCGAGCTGGCCGACATCGCGGCGCTGGCGATCATCGGGCTCAGCAGCACGCCCAACCAGGGATAAAGCACCCCGGCGGCGATCGGTACGCCGAAAAAGTTGTAGACGAAGGCGAAGAAGAGATTCTGGCGAATGTTGCGCATCGTGCGCTCGCTCAGGATCCGCGCCTTGGCGATACCGCGCAGATCGCCTTTCACGAGTACCACGCGCGCACTCGCCATCGCGATATCGGTGCCGGTGCCCATGGCGATGCCGACATTCGCCTGCGCGAGTGCGGGCGCGTCGTTGACGCCGTCGCCGGCCATGGCGACGATCCGTCCTTCCTGCTGCAACGCCCGCACCTGCTTGTATTTGTCCTGGGGCAGCACGCCGGCTTTGACGTCGTCGAGGCCAAGCTGCTTTCCGACCGCGGCGGCGGTGACCGGATTATCCCCAGTAAGCATCACGATGCGAACGCCGCAGCTGCGCAGCATCCGGATCGCTTCGGACGTCGTTGGCTTGATGGGATCGGCAACGCCGAGGTACCCCGCAGCTTTCCCCGCGACTGCGAGCGCCATTACCGTCTGACCCTGCGCCTGCAGCGCTTCGATCGCGGATGCGACCGGCGCCAGATCGACGCCGTGGTCCGCCATCAATGCCGCACTGCCCAGCAGGACCGATCGTCCGTCGATCGTGCCACGCACGCCCTTGCCGGGAAGGGCATCGAACTCGCGCACCTCTCGAAACGCCGCATTACCGCTCTTCGCACGCGCCGCGATCGCCTGCGCGAGCGGGTGTTCGCTCAGCCGCTCGAGGCTCGCCGCAAGCGCGAGCACTTCACCTTCCGAAAATCCTTCGATGGCGACGATCGTTTGCACGCGAGGCCTGCCCTCGGTGAGCGTACCGGTCTTGTCGATCACCAGCGTATCGACCTTCTCCATCAACTCGAGTGCTTCGGCATCCTTGATCAGCACGCCCTCGCGCGCGCCGCGGCCGACGCCGACGATGATCGATACCGGTGTTGCGAGCCCGAGTGCACAGGGACAGGCGATGATCACGATCGAGATGGCGACGACCAGCGCGTTGGCGAGCGGCGGCGGCGGTCCGATCATCGCCCAAACGGCGAACGCGAGCGCCGCGACGAGCATGACGGCAAGCACGAACCAGGCGGCGACCTGATCGGCGAGCTTCTGGACCGGTGCACGCGTGCGCGCGGCCTCGCTAACCATCTGCACGATGCGAGCGAGTAGAGTGTCGGTTCCGATCTTCTCGGCGCGCATCTCGAACGAGCCGGTCTGGTTCACCGTGCCACCGGTAACTGCGGCACCTGGAATCTTCTCCACCGGGATCGCTTCGCCGGTCAGCATCGATTCGTCGACGCTCGACCTGCCTGCAGTGACCACGCCGTCGACCGAAATCTTCGCGCCGGGCTTGACGCGCAGAATGTCACCGACTGCAACCTGGTCGAGCGCGGTCTCTTCGTCGCTGCCGTCAGGCTTCACGCGCAGCGCGGTCTCCGGCGCGAGCTGCAAAAGCTCGCGGATCGCGCCTGACGTCTTCGAGCGCGCGCGCAGCTCGAGGACCTGCCCGACCAGCACCAGCGTGACGATGACCGCAGCGGCTTCGAAATAGAGCGGGACTCCGTGCGCGCCGTGAAATGCGGCCGGCAAGGTATCGGGAAATAGGATTGCGTAGAGACTGAAGAAATACGCAGCGGCGACGCCCAATCCGATCAGGCTGAACATGTTGAGCTGCCAGCTCGCGAAGGAACGCCAGCCACGCTCGAGAAACGGCCAGCCTGCCCACAACACGACGGGTGTCGCGAGCGCAAGCTCGAGCCACTGTGCCCAAGTCACGGACTTGAGTTGCCGCAAGCCGATTGCAGCAGCGAATTTCTCGACTCCAGCGCCGAGATCGAGAAAGCGCATGCCCTCGCCCATCGCTAGCCAGAGCACCGGTATCGACAATGCGAGCGCGACCCAGAAGCGTCGCGTCATGTCGATGAGCTCCGGGTTTTCTTCCTCGGCTGCGGTCGGCATCACCGGCTCGAGCGCCATCCCGCAGATGGGGCAATGGCCCGGCCCGGGTTGCCGGATCTCCGGGTGCATCGGGCAGGTGTAGATCGTCGAGGTGTCGGCCGCCCGGCCGGCTGACGCATCCGCGCGCGGAGGCATCACATGAGCAGGCGCTTCGCTTATCTTGACCTGCAAAGGGCGGCCACGCCCATGCGCGTGACCCGCCTGAGGACGCTCGGCATGCCACGAAACTGGCTGACCCTTCGACTTGTCGAGGTATTGCGCCGGAGCGGCTTCGAAGCGCGCGCGACAACCCGCGCAACAGAACAGATACTCGCGGCCCTCGAAGCTGTGGCGATGCGGTGTATCCGCGCGGACTTTCATCCCGCAGACCGGATCGATCGCTATTTCGTGAGTTGTCATGTGACTCATTGTCGCACGGCCTCCAGCTCGTCGGGACGCGACTTGCCACGCCGATCCGGCACCGCTACGCTCGTCGCATGCTCGTAGTCCGCAGCCTCGCCAAATCCTTCGCCGGACCTCGGCCACGCAGCGTCTTCACCAACGTCGATCTCGTTCTCGCGCCCGGCGAATACGTCGCCGTCATGGGCGAATCCGGAAGCGGCAAGTCGACGTTGCTCAATCTCATCGCTGGTCTCGATCATCCCGACCGCGGGTCGATCGCGCTCGACGGCGCGGACTTGAGCGCGCTGGACGACAACGCGTTGACGCTGCTTCGCCGAACCCGCTTCGGTTTCGTGTTCCAGGCTTTTCACGTGCTGCCTTATCTCGGCGTTGCGCAGAACGTCGCCTTGCCTTTGTCGCTCCTCGGCGTGAACGGAGCCGAGGCGAGCCGGCGCGCGTCGGAGATACTTGTCAAGGTGGGGTTGGGCGGGCGCGATGCAAGCATGCCGCGCGAGCTTTCCGGCGGCGAGTTGCAGCGCGTGGCGATCGCGCGCGCGCTCGTCCATGGCCCGCAGCTCGTGCTCGCCGATGAGCCCACGGGCAATCTCGATGCGGAAAGCGCGGCGCAGGTGCTGCGCCTGTTGAGCGAGCAGGTGAAGTCGCATGGCGCTGCGGGCATCTTGGTCACCCACTCGCGGGCAGCGGCGGAGACGGCCGATCGCGTGCTGACGCTGACCTCATCCGGATTGCGCGAGATGAAGTCATAACGTGACGAACGCCGCAACGATTTCCCCCGAGCGTGCCGTAGTCACCGGGTCGCTCGTGCAGAACAAGATGCGCGCGCTCCTGTCGGTCGCGGCGATCGCGCTGGGGGTGGCGCTCGGCTACGCGGTTCAGCTGATCACCGCCTCGGCGGTCAACGAGCTGGCA
>DATKJP010000165.1:0-16244 GCA_035543635.1 Casimicrobiaceae bacterium | reverse complement strand
GCGATGACGCAGCTCGAAACACTCGCCGAACAAATTGGAGCCGATTACTTCACGCCCGCAGCCGGCAGTGAGCCGGTCGCGATCGCAGTGGCTGCGCTCGGCTGGGCGCGAACGCATTACCACGACGTGCTGATCGTGGATACCGCGGGACGACTTGCGATCGACGAGGCGATGATGCGCGAGATCGCCGCGCTGCACGCCGCACTCACGCCAGCCGAGACGCTCTTCGTCGTCGATTCGATGCAGGGGCAGGATGCGGTGAACACCGCGCGAGCTTTCGCCGAAGTGCTGCCGCTCACCGGCATCGTGCTGACGAAACTCGACGGCGATGCGCGCGGTGGCGCCGCCTTGTCGGTGCGGGAGATCACAGGTGCGGCGATCAAGTTCGTCGGCGTGTCGGAAAAGCCCGATGGACTGGAAATCTTCCATCCTGACCGCATGGCTGCACGCATTCTCGGGATGGGCGATGTGCTTACGCTGATCGAGGACGCGCACCGCCAGGTCGATCGCGATCAGGCGGAGAAGCTGGCGCGCAAGATCAAGAGCGGGAAGGGCTTCGATCTGGATGATTTCAAGGCGCAGATCGGCGAGATGCGCAAGCTCGGCGGCATGGAGGGGCTGCTCGACAAGCTCCCGGCCGAAATCGCCCATGCTCTTCAAGGCGCTCAATCAAGCCAGATCGAAGAGCGCAGCATTCGGCGGCTCGAAGGCATCATCAACTCGATGACGCCGGAAGAGCGCGCAAAACCGGAACTGCTGAAGGCTTCTCGCAAGCGCCGCATCGCTACTGGCGCCGGCGTGTCGGTGCAGGAGGTCAACCGGCTGCTCAGCCAGTTCGAACAGGCGAGGAAGATGATGAAGATGGTCAGCCGCGGAGGCAGGCAGAAGATGCTGCGCGGGCTGAAGGGGGCTTTTCCAGGCCTGCGCTGAGGAAGACGAGATCGCGACAGCGCAATACCTTGCCACGAGCCGTCTTTCTGCCTTATAATCAACGTCTTTTTTCACTCGGGGCAATGCAATGGTGGTGATTCGGCTCGCGCGCGGCGGTGCCAAGAAGCGGCCCTTCTTCAACGTCGTGGTCGCCGACTCGCGTAACCGGCGTGACGGCCGGTTCATCGAGCGGGTCGGTTTCTACAACCCGATAGCGGGCGATAGCGAAGAAGCCTTGCGCCTGTCGCTGGATCGGATCGATCACTGGCGGCAACAGGGTGCGAAGCTTTCCGAGACGGTCGCCGGGCTCGTCAAGCGGGTCGCGGGAGCGAAGCCGGCCGCGCAATCGGGCGCAGCAGGCTAGCACGCAGCGCGAAGGCGCCGAGCTGACATCAGAGCAGCGCGCCGCCCCGGCGCCTGGGCTGAAGGGCGCAAGCCGCATGATCGTCATGGGGCGCGTGCTTGCTCCCTACGGAGTGAGAGGCTGGATCAAGCTGCGAGCCTTCACCAGTTCGCCCGCCGCGTTGATCGCACAGCGACGCTGGTGGCTGGCGAGCAAGGGCGAAGATTGGCGAGAGTTTGCGGTGGTCGAAGCGCGTAGTCATGCCGACACCTTGGTGGCGCGCCTCGATGGTTTGAACAAGCGCGAAGATGCTGCCGCATGGCGAGGTGCCGCGATCGGCGTGCCGCGCGCCGCACTTCCGAAGCTTGCCAGCGGTGAAGTCTACCTGGCCGACCTTCTCGAATTGACAGTCGTGAACAGGCAGGGGGACCGGTTGGGTCGGGTCGCAGGATTGCTGGAAACGCCGGCTCACGCCCTGCTGCGGGTCGAGAGCGAAGGCGGAACCGAAGAGCTGATCCCTCTGGTGCCGGCTTACGTCGAAGCGATCGATATGGAGCATGGGCGCATCGTCGTCGATTGGCCCATGAGCAAGGGATAGCGGCGGTGGTGGCCGTGGAGTGTCGGCGGTAATGCGGATCGAGATCATCACGCTCTTTCCCGAAATGGTGGAGGCCGTTGCGTCCACCGGCGTGACGGGACGAGCGCGGGAGCGCGGACTGTGGCAGCTCGGCACAGTGAACCCGCGCGATTTCGCGACCGACCGTCATCGGACGGTCGACGACCGGCCGTACGGTGGCGGGCCGGGCATGGTGATGCTCGCCGAGCCGCTGGAGAAGGCAATAGCCGCGGCTCGCGGCGCGCTCGTCGGCGCGGGTGTAGCGGGGCAGCGCGTCGTATACATGTCGCCGCAGGGCGAGAGGCTGACGCATCGGCGCGTGGCCGAGCTCGCGGCGCTGCAGGGGCTGGTGATCGTCGCCGGACGCTATGAGGCCATCGACGAGCGCGTTTTGGAGCGCGCGGTCGACCTGGAGCTTTCGATCGGTGACTTTGTGGTCTCGGGCGGTGAGCTTCCGGCGCTCATGCTGGTCGACGCGATGGTGCGGCTGTTGCCGGGCGCCTTGAACGACGAGCAGTCGAGCGTGCAGGAATCATTCGTTGGCGGGCTGCTCGACTGTCAGCACTACACGCGCCCCGAAAGTTATGCGGGCACAGCGGTTCCGGCAGTGCTATTGTCTGGGAATCACGCCGAGATCGCACGCTGGCGGCTCAAGCAGTCGCTGGGAAGGACGTGGCAGCGGCGGCCGGACATGCTGGCGGCGCGCGGGATGAATGCCGAAGAGGCGGCATTGCTGGAAGAATTCAGGCGCGAGCAGGACCTTGCGCAACGGAGAGAAGCGAAATGAACGTGATCAAACAGCTGGAGCAGGAAGAAATCGCCCGCCTGGGCAAGACGATTCCGGAGTTCGCACCGGGCGACACCATCGTCGTCAACGTCAATGTCGTCGAGGGCGAGCGCAAGCGCGTGCAAGCCTACGAAGGCGTCGTGATGGCCAAGCGCAACCGTGGTCTCAATTCGTCCTTCGTCGTGCGTAAAGTATCGAGCGGAGAGGGTGTGGAGCGCACCTTCCAGACCTATTCGCCGCTGATCGCCAGCATCGAGGTGAAGCGCAAAGGCGACGTGCGCCGTGCCAAGCTCTATTATCTGCGCGGACGCTCCGGGAAGTCGGCGCGCATCCGTGAAAAGCTCTCGCAACGAGAGGAAAAGCAGGGCGAATAGCGCCGCAAACCAATCCGAGGAAAGGCGGCCTGCGGGCCGCTTTTTTTGCCATACTGACGCTGGGCGGCAGCGTTTGCCGCGCAGCGCCAGCTTCGAAACACTGTCGCGACCCCGCGCAGCCTTCGGCTTGCAATGCAGGCCCAATTAACCGAAGATTCCAGCGTCAAAATTGCCCCTTTTCGCGCGCAAGGGACATGAAAGCGACGCTATACGAAGCCCTCGGCATCGCGCCCACCGCCTCGGATGAAGAGGTGCGCGCGGCGTTGCGTCGCCTGATCCGCAAGTATTACGCGAAGACGCGCGACGGCCAGGGCAACGTCGAAGAGGCGCTGCGCTTCATCAATCATGCCAGCCGCATACTGAGCGAACCGGAGCATCGCCAACGCTACGATCAGGAATTGCTGACGACCACCGAGACGAATACCGAGGAGCGCATCGCGCACTTCGTGACCAACGTCGCGATCGACGCAAATGCGGTGGGCACTGCCACCCAAGCCGGCGACGAAGAAGCGATCGATGCCATCGACGAGCAGCTTCTCACCGCGCCTCAAGCGCCGGAAAAATCACTGCATCATCCCGGGCTCACCGAGCGCGTCGTCGCTTCGTTCGGGCGCTCGCTACCCGGACGCGTCGCGCTCTGCCTGCTCTTCGGTGCGTTCATAGCAGGGGCGATCGTCTTCGTCACGCCGGCCGATACCGTTCTCGTCGCGAAGCAGGTGCTGGTGTGGCTCACGCTGACGTTGCTTGTGCTGACGATGGTGTACGGCATCGTGCACGGCATCGCGTTCATGCGCCGCCGGCGCGTGATCACCACGCCGGGGCTGCTGCCGCAGACCGATATCGCGATCCTCAACTGGCGCCGCGAGAAAAGCGTCTTCCTCGGCACCAATGCGCCGCAGGAAGATGCGAGCTGGATCTTCCAGCTGCGCATGGCGGAGCTCGAGCGCGCAAAGGCCGGCCGCACGAGCGAGCCGCGTCCTTGGAATCGCCTCGCGGCGCGGCTGTTTGACTACGCCATCTGGGGACTCGTGCTCGCGCTGCTGCTGTCCGAGCTTCACGGTGCCGGCATCGTGGGCGACGAAGCAGCATTCTGGCTTGGGCACCCTTTGTTCGCGCCGGTGCTTATTACCGCGAGCTGGGTGCCGGTCGAAGCCTTGCTGATCGCCTCGCTCCAGCAGACGCCCGGCAAGTGGCTCTTCGGCGTGTACCTGCAGTTTTCTATCAGCGATGCCTACGCGCGACGCGACGTGCGCGCCCAGTTGGAGCGCGCACTGCGGCGCGGATTTCGGGTGTGGTGGGAAGGCATCGCCTGCGGGTTTCCGCTCTTCGCCCCCATCCTGATCGCTATTGCCTACGAGAAGGTGGCGCAGAACGGCGAGACCGATTGGGATTTCACGGAAGATTGTCTGGTGACGCACAGCCCGCCTGGCGCACTCAACATCTTCACCGGTATAGTGGGCCTCGCAGCCATGCTCTGGCTCTACGGTGTGGCGTGGCACGAGCCGATGACTGAATCGATCGCAATGGCGCGTGGCGCGGTCGCGACGTGGGTGCCTTCGCCGCCGTCATTGCTGTCGTACGGAATGCAGGGCGAGGCCGGCAAGATCAGCTCCATCGCTCGCAGCGCGGTCGCTCCCGAACCAGCGCCGGCTCCCGTCACGGCCCCGGCTGTCGATGACGTCGATACGGCATCCCTCTTCGCGGAGCGACAGGCGCGACTCGCGCTGCTGCGCGGAGAGGGCCCGCGCATGCTGCGCGCCGGCAACTGGCGCCGCGCCGCCGAGCTCTGCCAGGCGTGGACCGACCTCGAATTCTGGAACCCGGAGCCTTGGCGCTGCCTCGGCTATGCCATGCAGGCGCAGGGCTACCATCAGGACGCGATCAACGCTTTCCGCAAGGCCGCTCAATACGATCCAACCGACCGCAGCCTCGACGCCGCGATCGAGAAGAGTCAAAAGGGGATCGTGCTGGACTTCCTGAATCGCTACCGCCGTTAGTGCGTCACTGGTAAACGTGACGCACTAACTCGCTGAACACGGCGCTGAAGCGCCGGTTAGCGCGGCGGTCCTTCTAAGTTGACGCTTGCGTGTTTTCCTTGTTTGTAGCTTCGCTCTGCGCCGAGACTTCGCGCCGCACCGCATCCATGTCGAGTCCCTTCGCCGCGGCCAGTACCTGATCGAGCGCGCCGGCGGATAGCGCGCCGGCCTGCGCGAAGACGATGATGTTGTCGCGAAAGATCATCAGCGTCGGAATCGAGCGGATGCGAAAATGCGCCGCGATCTCCTTCTCCTCCTCGGTGTTGACCTTGGCGAAGAGCACGTTGGGATGACGGGTCGCAGCGGCGGCGAACACTGGCGCGAAGGCACGGCACGGTCCGCACCAGGGCGCCCAGAAGTCGATGACCGCGAAGGAGTGGCCGTTGATCGAGCGCGCGAACGATTCCTTCGTCAACTCGCTTACTGCCTGAATTTCATTGGCCATCGACGCTCGCCTATTTTCGCCTGAGCACGAATACGAATATGCCGTCGCTTTCGCTTTGCTGCAGCAGCGCGTTTCCGGTCTGCCTGCAGAAGGCCTCGAAGTCGCGCACCGAGCCCGGGTCGGTAGCAAGAATGCGCAGAAGCCCGCCGCTGCTCATGTCGTTCAACGCCTTCTTCGTGCGCAATACGGGCAGCGGACAGTTGAGCCCGCGCGCATCCACTTCGCGATCGACCTGAAGCGTCTCATCCATTCGAGAGCCTACGTCTTCACCGGCAGCCCGACCTTCATCCAAGCCGCGATCCCACCTTGAAGATGGTAGAGCCGTTGGAAACCTCTCTGTGCAAGCCACGTGCAACCCTGCGCCGAGCGCGCGCCTGACAGACAATACAGAACGAGCGGTGCATCGGGATCAAGCTCGTCGACTCGCGCAGCAAGCGCGCCGAGCTCGATGTGCTGAGCGCCCCGGATCATGCCTCGCGCAACCTCGGCCGGCCCGCGGACATCGATCAACCGCATCGAAGGCTCGCTGGCGAGCAGCGCCTGCAAGCCGGTCGGATTCAATGACTCGTACATGGTGCCGGCGAAGTCGATTCAAGTATACCAGCGGCCTGTCTCGGGCTCGGCTGCACTGCGCCGCTATCGGCGCAGCCGCGCGATAAGCTGAGTGGTCGAGCAACCAGCCACGAGCGGGATCGCTTCGAATCGTCCGCCCCAGCCGATCACCTCTGCGGCGCCGACCGTGGTTTCCACGGAGTAATCGCCGCCCTTGACAATGATGTCCGGGTGACAGGCGAGCACCAGCGCGAGCGGCGTGTCCTCATCGAACGGCACGACGAGGTTCACTGACTCGAGCGCCGCGAGGACGGCGAGGCGATCCTCCAGCGCATTGACCGGCCGGTCGGCGCCCTTGCCCAGGCGCCGGACAGAGGCATCGGTATTCACTCCGACGATCAGCGATGCGCCGAGGCTGCGCGCGCGATCGAGATACGTGATATGCCCTCGGTGCATGAGATCGAACACGCCGTTGGTGAACACGCGCGGCCGCGGAAGCGCGCTGACGCGCTCGCCGAGCGCGGCGCGAGTCGTGATTTTCACGGCGAAACCCGGCTGGGCCGAAGCGCCGCCCGCGGTCATCCGCTGATGTACTCGAAGACCTTCACTACGCGCTGCACGCCTGCGGTCGTGCTGGCGAGCTCGCCGGCCGCGTTGCCCTCGTCGCGCGTGACGAGACCCATCAGATAAACCACGCCGCGCTCGGTGACGACCTTGACGTAGTTGATCTGGAACTTGTTCGCCTCCACGAAGCGTGACTTGACCTTCGAGGTGATCAGCGTGTCGTTGCTGCGCGATCCGAGATCGGTGACCGGACCGACGAGAAGCTCGTCCTGCACCGCGCGCACCTTCGGATTGGACCGCAGGATGTCCTCGACGTCCCTCTTCGCCTGCTCGGCAGGCACTTCGCCGGTCAGCAGAGCGATGCCGTTGTAGCATGTCACGTTGACGTGAAAATCGCCCTTGAACCGTTCCTGGATGGTCAGCGAGGTGCGGTCTTCGATGACTTCGTCGTCGAGCATCGCTCCGCTCGTGCGTCGATCGGCCGCCACAACCACACCGGTGGCCACACCGGCGCCGATCACCACGGGAACGCAGCCGCTTAGTGCCGCGATCGACGTGGCAAGCGCGAGGCTCGCAAAACCCATCCAGACGCTCTCTCCTCTCATCTCATTCCTCATCGCCGAGCAGGCTTGCATCGATCGCATCGCACATGCAATGAATCGCCAGAAGATGCACCTCCTGTATGCGCGCGGTCACCCCGTGCGGCACGCAGACGTGGACATCGTCGGCGGTCAGGAGTTCGCCCGCTCGTCCGCCGCCCTTGCCGGTGAGCGCGACCACGCGCATGCCGCGTTCGTGCGCGGCGTCGACTGCAGCCACGACGCTCGGCGAGTTTCCCGACGTGGAGATTGCGAGTAGCACGTCGCCGGCGCCGCCGAGCGCGCGTACCTGCTTGGCGAACACCTGGGCGAAGTCGTAGTCGTTGGCGATTGCAGTTAGGATCGACGTGTCGGTGGCGAGCGAGATCGCGGGCAGCTCGGGGCGCTCACGCTCGAAGCGACCGACCATTTCGGCGGCGAAATGCTGCGCGTCGGAGGCGGACCCGCCGTTGCCGCAGGCGAGGATCTTGCCGTCCGCAAGCAGACATTCGGTCATGAGCGTCGAGGCGCGGGCGATTTGCGGCGCCAGCGCGTCGACCGCGGCCAGCTTCAGCTGAGCGCTGGCATTGAAATGCGCGCGTATGCGGTGCGTCGTATCCATCGTTCGGCGCGGCATTGTAGCAATTTTTCGCCGGCCATCAGCCGCTCAGGTTGCGTAGATGTCGCGCAGCCATTCGATGCGCTCGGGCGCGAGCGTGTCGAGCAGGATCGCATCGAAACGGCATGGCGGCTCGCGACCGAGGCGTCCGAGATAATGCTTCGCCGCGAATCCGAGTCGGCGCCGCTTGGCTGCGGTGATGCTCGCGGCGGCTCCGCCGTATGCCCCGTGCGCCGCAGCCGCACTTCGACGAAAACGAGGCTGGATCCGTCGCGCGCGATCAGGTCTATCTCGCCGCCACGACAGCGGTAATTGCGCTCGATGATCGTGAGGCCGCGAGAACGCAGAAACTGCGCGGCGAGAGCTTCGGCGGCGTCGCCGCGGTTCATTGCGGCGGCGCGTAGGCCATGCTCTGGCCGTCGTGGATCACCATCAGTCGTCCTTCGCGCGCGAAATAACGCGATGGAGTAAGCGACAGATGGCCCGTCGCGCCGTCGAACTCGATACGTTGCGGCGGCACCGCGTTCGCGAGGAGCTCGGCAAGCGCGAACGCGTCGAGCCCGAGTGCGTACAGCCGCTCGAGCACGGGGTCGTCGGAATTGCCTCGCGGAAGGCGTGCGAAGGCGGCTGCCGCCGGATCGGCAAGCCAGGGAATCTCGACGTAGCGCACGCCCTCGAGGTCGCGCAGCATCGCAGGCGGCAGCCCGTCGCCGATCTGACTCGCGGCGTACACCGGCTTCTGCGGCAGGTAGGGCTTGGTGAGCGCGGCCTCTTCTCCGCCGAGCGCGAGCAGCACGGCGTCAGGAGTTCGGGCCGCAAGCTCTCGCCGAAGCAGCGCGAGCACTTCCGGATTCGGGTCGAAGCGGTATAGCTTCGGCGGAGCACCGCCAATGCGCTCCCATTCGGCAAGGAAAGCATTCGCGAAGCGCTTCTGCAGCGGCGAATCGTTCACTACGGCGGCGACCGAGCGCGCTCCTGCTTCGAAGGCCCGCCGCGCGAGCAGCGTCGCGTCACCCTCGAAGGCGAGCGCGAGCGCGTAGGTGTCGCTCGGGAGCGGGCCTCCATCCTCCGGCTGATTCAGCACGAGCATTCGCGGGCGTAGCGGCGACATCGCAAACGCAGTCTTCAGATCGTCGCGAGTGAGCGGGCCGACGACGAGCGCCGCGCCCGCTTCGGTGACGGTCGCGATTGCGGGCAGGACGCCGTCGTCGCCGTGACCGATGACCTGGATGCGTGCGCCGCCTCCCGCAGCGTTCGCGGCGGCGAGAAATCCCGCGCGCACTGCCTCCGCGGCCTGGCCGTAAAGACGCGATTGCAGCGGCAGCACAAGAGCGATGTGATCATTCCTTGGCTGATACGTCGGCGCGACCGGAATCGCCGTCGGCGGAGGAGCGAGCGACTCGGGCGCCGGTGTAGTGACCGCCGGGGGCGGCGGCGGGCGCGGCGCGGCAGGAGGCGGGATCGACGCGGCGGTTGCGGTGCTCGGGCGCGAACCGGACAATGGCGCCGTGCCCGCGCATGCGATGAGCGTGAGCGTCGCCGCGAAGGCGGCAAATCTCGCGGCGTGCATGCTGAGGGATGAGACCTTCAAGAGGGAGTCGTCGCAGTGGCGGCAGGCGCAGCATTGCCGACGAACGAATCGGCATTATATGTCGTCGCAACGCCGCTCGGAAACCTGCGAGACGTGACATTGCGCGCGCTCGACGTGCTGGGCCGGGTCGATCTTATCGCCGCCGAAGACACCCGAGTCACGCACTCGCTGCTTGCGCATCACCGGATCGCTACGCGGACGCTGTCGCTGCACGAGCACAACGAGCGCGCGCGTGCCGGCAAGGTCATCGAAGTGCTCGCAGCCGGGGGCAGCGTGGCCCTAGTGACCGACGCCGGAACGCCAGCGGTAAGCGATCCCGGAGCCCTGCTCGTCGATGCAGTGATGGCAGCCGGTTATCCAATAGTGCCGGTGCCGGGCCCGAGCGCGGTAGTCGCCGCGTTGTCGGTTTCCGGGTTGAATGCGCCGGAGTGGCTCTTCTGCGGCTTTCTGCCGGCAAAGGACGGCGCTCGCCGCCGCGTGCTGGCTCGGCTTGCGGCCTATCCTTTTGCGCTGGTGTTCTATGAGGCGCCGCACCGCATCGTGGGTACCGTGGGAGCACTGGCCGACGTGCTTGGATCGGAAAGGCCGCTCGTCATCGCGCGCGAGCTGACCAAGCGCTTCGAGTCGATTCATCGCTGTCGGTTGGGCGAAGCCGTGGCGTGGCTCGCGGCGGATGCCGACCGGATGCGGGGCGAGTTCGTGCTGATCGTGGGCGCTGCTCCGGAGAAGACGGCTTCATCTGCAGACACCACGGCCAACGATGCCGTGCTCCAAGCCTTGCTCGCCGAGTTGCCGCTCGCGCAAGCCGTGCGCCTCGCCGCTGGCGTGACCGGTGCGCCGAGGAACGTTCTTTACCGGCGCGCGCTGGCCTTGCGTTCGGAGCACGATTGAGCGCGTTTTTCGCGGCAGCCGGAATGCACCGCCTTCGCGCAGCCTGATCCGATCTGGTGCGACTCATTAGCCGCGACGCCAGTGCGATAAACTCCCGGCGTGAACGATGCGCTCGCTTTGGCAGAAGACCTGCAGACGCAAGCTGCAGGTTGGTCGGCAGAGATCGAGCTCGGCTACGAGCGCCGTGGCGAGCGCACGGTGCTCGCGCGGCGCCGGCATCATGGACCGCTGACCGTGCAGAAGCTACTCTACCCCGAGGGCGATGCCGTGTGCCAGAGCATCATCGTGCATCCTCCTGGAGGCATCGTTGGAGGCGATGAGCTCGCAGTGTCCGCGACGGTCGAGCTTGGCGCTCGTGCTCAGATCACAACTCCGGGTGCCGCGCGCTGGTATGGATCTGCCGGTGCGACTGCGCGACAGCGGATATCGATAAGCGTGGGTGAACACGGCCAAGCCGAGTGGTTGCCACAGGAGACGATCCTCTTCGATGGCGCCATCGTCGAATCCGACTTGCGGGTCGAGCTTTGCGAAGATGCCGCGTGGTTCGGATGGGACATCTTCTGTCTCGGTCGAAGCGCGGCCGGGGAGCGTTTCGAGCGCGGACGGGTGCGACACCGCGTCGAGATCCTGCGCTGCGGCGCGCCGCTGTGGATCGAGCGAGCCAAGCTCGACGCGGGTTCGCCGTGGCTCGCCGCAATGGCGGGCCTCCGAGCGCAGCCGGTATTTGGCACGCTCCTTGCGACCGCAGAACACGTTCCCGATGACTTGCTCTCTTCCTGTCGTGCACTTCGTACAAGCAGCGGAGAAGGCGGAGTGACGCGCTTGCCTGGCCTGTTTGTGGCGCGCTATCTCGGCGATTCGACGGCAGCGGCGCGGCACTATTTCGCAGCGATCTGGGCACTGGCTCGGCCTGCGTTACTGGGGCGCGCTGCGGTAATGCCTCGCATCTGGAGCACCTGATGGAACTGACTCCGCGCGAGCGCGACAAGCTTCTGCTCTTCACCGCGGCATTGCTCGCAGAGCGCCGACTCGCGCGCGGACTGAAGCTCAACTATCCGGAAACGGTGGCGTACCTGAGCACGGCGATCGTCGAAGGCGCGCGCGACGGCCGCTCGGTCGCCGAGCTGATGAGCCACGGCACGACACTGCTTACTCGCGCGCAGGTCATGGACGGCGTGCCCGAAATGATTCCGGAGATCCAGGTCGAAGCAACTTTTCCCGACGGCACCAAGCTCGTTACTGTGCATCAGCCGATACCGTGATCCCCGGGGAAATCCTTACCCGCCCCGGCGACCTCGAGCTCAACAAGGGGCGCAAGACGATCAAGCTCTCGGTCGCCAACACGGGCGACCGGCCGATCCAGGTCGGATCGCACTATCACTTCGCGGAAACCAACGGCGCGCTCTCCTTCGATCGCGCGGCCGCACGCGGCTTTCGCCTGAACATCGCCGCAGGAACTGCGGTGCGCTTCGAGCCGGGACAGGAGCGCACGGTAGAGCTCGTCGCGCTTTCAGGAGCGCGCATCGTGTACGGCTTCACCGCTGCGGTCATGGGTCAACTCGAAAAGACAGGTGCAACGAAAGCGCGAGCGAAGAAGACGCGACCCGACAAAAAACCGAAGCGGAGCTCCCAATGAAGGTCGGCCGCCGCGCCTACGCCGAAATGTTCGGGCCCACGGTCGGTGACCGCGTGCGCCTCGCTGACACCGATCTCGTCGTCGAAGTGGAGAGAGATCTCACCGTGTACGGTGAGGAAGTGAAGTTCGGAGGCGGCAAGGTGATCCGCGACGGCATGGGCCAGAGCCAGCGCACGGCCAAGAACAGCGCCGATACAGTCATCACCAATGCGCTCGTCATCGACTGGTCGGGTATCGTCAAGTGCGATATCGCGATCAAGGAAGGCCGCATTGCGAAGCTCGGCAAGGCGGGCAACCCCGACATCCAGCCGGGCGTCGATATCGTGATCGGCGCGGGAACCGAGATCATCGCCGGAGAAGGCATGATCGTGACCGCCGGCGGCATAGATTCGCATATCCACTTCATCTGTCCGCAGCAAATCGACGAGGCGCTGATGTCGGGCGTGACGACGATGATCGGCGGCGGCACGGGACCGGCGACCGGCACGTTCGCTACGACCTGCACGCCGGGTCCATGGCACATTCACCGTATGCTCGAGGCCGCGGAAGCCTTCCCGATGAACCTGGGATTTCTCGGCAAGGGCAACGCGAGCCTCATGCCGCCGCTGGCCGAGCAGATCGAGGCCGGAGCGATTGGCTTGAAGCTCCACGAAGACTGGGGCACCACGCCGGCGGCGATCGACGCCGCGCTCAAAGTCGCCGACAAGATGGACGTGCAAGTCGCGATCCACACCGACACGCTCAACGAATCCGGCTTCGTCGAAACGACTCTCGCCGCGATCGGCGGTCGCACCATTCACACCTATCACACCGAAGGCGCGGGCGGCGGGCACGCCCCCGACATCATCAGGGCCTGCGGCGAAGCGAACGTGCTGCCCTCATCGACCAATCCGACGCGGCCCTACACCGTCAACACTATCGACGAGCATCTCGACATGTTGATGGTGTGCCATCACCTCGATCCGGCGATCGCAGAGGACATCGCCTTCGCCGAATCGCGGATCCGCCGCGAGACGATCGCCGCCGAGGATATCCTGCATGACCTCGGCGCGTTCTCGATGCTCTCCTCGGATTCGCAGGCGATGGGCCGGGTCGGCGAGGTCCTCATCCGCACCTGGCAGACCGCCCACAAGATGAAGTCGCAGCGCGGCAAGCTCCCCGGCGACCCGGCTGCGCATGACAACGGACGCGTCAAGCGCTACATCGCGAAATACACCATCAATCCGGCGATCGCGCACGGCATCAGTCATGTTGTCGGTTCGGTCGAGGAGGGCAAGCTCGCCGACCTCGTGCTGTGGAAGCCCGCCTTCTTCGGGGTGAAGCCTGCGTTGATCCTCAAGGGCGGCATGATTGCGGCGGCCGCAATGGGCGATCCCAACGCGTCGATTCCCACGCCGCAGCCGGTGCACTACCGGCCGATGTTCGGCGCCTTCGGGAAAGCATTGGCGACGTCGGTGACGTTTGTCTCCAAGGCGTCGCTGAAGAATCCTGCGGTAGCGAAGCTCAAGCTCGAGAGGCCGCTCATCCCGGTCAGGAACACGCGCGCAATCGGCAAGCGGGACATGAAGCTCAACGACGCGCTGCCGAAGATCGACGTCGACCCTGAGACCTATGTCGTGAAAGCCGACGGCGAGTTGCTCGCATGCGAGCCGGCCACCAAGCTACCGCTGGCGCAGCGCTATTTTCTTTTCTGAGCGATGCTGATCCTCCAGCGCCGGATTGCACCACAGTCGCACTCGGATGCTGAATTGCCTCTTCCGTTCGAGCTGCGACAGAAGAGCCGGCTGCGCACGGCACTCGAGAGCGGCGAAGAGGTCGGCTTGTTCCTGGAGCGTGGGACGACACTGCGCGGCGGTGATTGTCTGCAGTCTGACGACGGACGCGTCGTGCGCGTTGTCGCGGCTCCGGAGTCGCTGATGGAAGTCACGAGCAACGATGCGCCGTCGCTAGCCCGTGCCGCATACCATCTCGGCAATCGACACACCCCCGTCCAGGTCGGCGACAGATGGCTCCGCTTCGCCGCGGACCACGTGCTCGCCGAGATGCTGCAAGGCATGGGACTCGAAGTGCGCGCCTTGTCTGCAGCTTTCGAGCCGGAGGCCGGCGCCTATGCGGCGGGACATCAGCATCACTCGGCCGAAGCGCGGCATGCAGGAATCATCCACGATTTCGGGCAACGGAAAACTTCATGAACCGCCAATCGGACTTGGCCAGCCCGGGGCTCGCGCTGGTGCGCGTACTGCAGCTCGCAAGTCCGACGCTCCCGATCGGCGCCTACAGCTATTCGCAGGGGTTGGAGTCGGTCGTTGCGGAAGGCCTGGTGCACGATGATAAAAGCGCGTGCCGATGGATCGGCGAATTGCTCGACGGCGTCATAGCAACCGGTGAAGCGGCGATTCTCTGGCGCCTGCTGGCTGCAGTGGAGCGAGCGGACTGGATAGCGTGCGAGAAGTGGAATGCGCGCTTCCGGGCGTCGCGCGAGACCGCGGAGTTGCGCGCCGAGACGGAGCAGATGGGTGCTTCTCTCGCCAAGCTCGCGCTCGAGTTGGAGCTACTCGGCGCAGCTGCAAGAAAAACGTTGCCGCGGCTGCAGCCGATCACGCTGCCGGCCGCGTTCGCATTGATCGCGCACGGCTTCGATGTGCCTTCGCCCGCAGCGCTCACCGCGTATCTCTGGTCCTGGCTGGAGAATCAGGTGCTCGCGGCGATCAAAACAGTCCCGCTCGGACAGGTTGCCGGACAGCGACTGCTCACGCAACTCGGCTCGCGGCTTCCGGCGGTGATCGAGCTCGCGGCTACTATTGTCGATGACGACGTCACGGCGTTTGCACCGGGTCTTGCTCTCGCCTCATGCCGCCACGAGAGGCAATACTCGCGGTTATTCCGCTCCTGAGACGATGAGCCAGGACATCACACAGCCTCTGCGCGTGGGCATCGGCGGCCCGGTCGGCTCCGGGAAAACCGCGCTCACGCTCGCCTTATGTCGGGCGTTGCGCGACCGGTACCAGCTCGCGGTCGTGACCAACGACATCTACACCGAGGAGGACGCGCAGTTTCTGGTGCGCAACGAGGCGCTCCCGCCGGAACGGATCATCGGCGTGGAGACGGGAGGCTGCCCGCACACGGCGATACGCGAGGACGCCTCGATCAATCTCGAAGCCGTCGATCGATTGGCGCGACGCTTCGGAGATCTTGACCTCGTCTTCGTCGAGAGTGGCGGCGACAACCTCGCGGCCACGTTCTCGCCCGAGCTATCGGATCTTACCCTGTACATGATCGATGTGGCCGCCGGAGACAAGATTCCACGCAAAGGCGGGCCAGGCATCACGCGCTCGGACCTGCTGATTATCAACAAGATCGACCTCGCACCGCTGGTCGGTGCTTCGCTGGAGGTGATGGCGCACGACGCGAAGAAGATGCGCGGCGAGCGGCCTTTCGTATTCACCAACCTCAAGACGGGCCAAGGGGTCGATGCCGTCGTGCGATTCGTCGAGGAGCGCGGGATGCTGTCGACGGCTGCTGTCGATGCCGCGGCCCGCGGAAGGTCATGATGCGCGGAACGTTGGTTCCGATGGGCCTCGCCGCGGCCTCCCTTCGCTGGTGTCGCTTGCTCTCGAGCTGTGCTACGCTGCCTTGAATTTCACGCGACGGTGCGAGCCGTCACAGAAGGGCTTGTTCGCCGATGCTCCGCAGCGGCACAAGAGCTGTCGGTTGCGCACTTCGTAGGTGAACCCATCCACCATCTCGACGGGAATGCCGCCGAGCACCGACAGCGGTCCGTCCGGAATCGTGGCGATAGTCGGTTCGTAATGCTCTTCCACGGGTACCGTTCCCTGTAGGCTGTATTGCAATCGTCCGGACGGACAGTTCGCGATCTGTCTCTGGAGGCGTTCTTTCGTCGCGGGGTCCGAAGTCTGAGCGATCTCGCGCCACACGCCTCCGTGCGGATCGCAGAAGGCGTAGCCGGCGCACAGCGATTCGTCGTCGGTCATCATGACGCCGTGCCCCTTGTACACCTTGCGGCGCGTCGCACTCGGTGCACGAGCGGCGGTGCAGGTCCCGTCGAAGCCGATCTCCCTGTGCGTTCCGTCGCAAAAGGGCTTGTTGCCCGAATGACCGCAGCGGCAAAGCACGTAGGTGGGGCGCTCCGGGAACTTCTCGCCGACGATCCATTCGACGGGCTCGCCGCGCTCGTCGTAGCGCGGCGTGCGAACGGTCAAGGTGATTTTTCCCGAAGCCAGGTACGGTCCGCGGGTGGAGACTCGGATGCGCGGAGTGAGGT
>DATKJP010000164.1:0-3578 GCA_035543635.1 Casimicrobiaceae bacterium | reverse complement strand
GCCAGATCGAGCGTTTCCTTCACGCGCAGCGGATCTTCGGTGAACATGAGAAGCGCGTGTCCAGGTGCTGCGACGAAGGCGTCGAGGTTTTCGGCGGTGATCGCAGTGAAGCCGTGCTTCGTGAAAAGCTGCGCGATCAGCGGATGCGGGCTCGCGACGGCAGCGTCGCTGGCAGCGGATGGCATCATGGTTTCTCACTCTCGAATTCGGCGCGCAGTCGCTCGCGCTCGACAAGGTCGCCGAAGAACACGTCGAAGTCCTGCGCGCCCCCAAGCGCGGCTTCGACGGCGTCGAGGGCGGCGTTGGTCTGCATGGCCTCTTCGTCATCGAGCAGGCGTCGCGCTATGCCGTTGAACGTGAGCACCCAGGTGCCCGGTGGCGTGTCGCCAACGAGCAGCATGTCGATCTCGAGTCGCGTCCCACGGCCCTCGCACCATGCGCGGCCTGCGGTTGTGCTGACCACTCGCATGGGAATGCCTATGCACACATCAGACCCCGCTTCGAAGCCGATGGCGCTTGAGCACGCGGGCGTCGCCGTCGCGACAAGCTTCCTCGGGCGAAGGTCTGCCCGACTCATAGCGTTCGAGCGCGAGCGCATCGGCATTGAGCGGATCCAGTGTCGCTTGCGGGTCGCGGGGCTGTCCCGGGAGTCCCCACGCCGCGAGCTCTCGTGCGGCGAGCTCGACCGCGTCGCTGATGCGCGCGCGCACGACCTCGCGCAGGCTGCCGCCGAGATCCTCGAGTTCTTGCGGCTGCACGCCGATCAGGGTCACCGCCTCGGGAGCTTCGTTGCGAAGGCGAGCGAGCGCGAGGATGTCGTTGAATCCAGTCTGATGGGGGCTCATCTTCGCGCTGCTGCAGGAAGGCACCTCGCCATCGCGCCGTACCACGAGCGTTCCGGGTGGCAAATTGAAGTCGATCGCGTCGAGGACCAGGACGCGCCGCGCAGCCGCCACGAGGTCGTAGAGATAAAGGCCCTGCGTTCCGCCGTCACGGAGCGCGACGGTCGATGGGAACGCGTAGGCCGCATGCAGTGCCTCGACGGCGCGGACGCCGAATCCCTCGTCCGCCCACAGCACGTTGCCGATCCCCAGCACCAGCGCTTCGTAACGATCGCCCATTGCAGCTCGCGCTGTTACGCGCGACGTAACACGTAACACTCGCGAGACTACGCGCACCGCCGCGCGAGTCATTGCGCTAAGTCAACAGTCCTGAGGATCGGCAGCGGAACGCAGCCGGTTGCTTGCGGCAGGATTCAGCGAGTACGGGTGACCCGTGCGTTCCGCGCCGCCGCGTGCATGTCCCAAGCGACCTGGAGCTGGATCCAGAACATCGGATCGTTGTCGAAATAGGCGCCGAGGCGAAGCGCGGTATCGGGGGTGATCGCGCGCCGACCGCGGATCAGCTCGTTCACCCGCCGGCGCGAAACGCCAAGTGCCGCCGCGAGCTCGGTCTGGCTGATGGCGAGCGGCGTCAGGAAGCGCGTTTCCAGGAAATGGCCGGGGTGGATCGGCGTGCGCGACGCCAGACCGAGCCGCCCCGGCGGCGCGGTCTTGGACGGCGCATGCCGCCGTCGGGTGGCGACCGCGCGTACGGCTGCCATCATCGCCTGCACCATCCTCCGGTCATCAAGCTTCGGGCTCCCGCTTGAAGAGCCGGATGCCGTTGATCATCGTGCTGACAACCGACTCTCCGCTCATGACGTCCTCGCGGAACACCATGTAGATGTGGATGAGCGCGAACAGCAGCAGATACCACATGCCGAGGTGATGCAGCGTGCGGACCATCTGCGGATCGCCGAAGACGACGAAGACCCAGCCGAAGAGCGTCATCGGCAGCGTTCCCCAGCCCCACTGCTCGGAATAAAGCGCGAGGCCGGTGACGATCATGAACAGCGCTCCCAGCGTGTACATGAAGCACATCGCGGCCTGCGCGAGCGGGTTGTGCCCGACCCAGAGGTCGCTTTCGCGCTTGAGGAACAGGTAGTAGCGAAGCTGGCTGAACATCCCGCGCCACCACGCGCCGTTCAGAAACGGCGGCAGGAAGATCGAGCGCGCGTGATGGTTGCCGACGATCGCCCAGTAGATCCGCACCGCGAAGGCGATGATGAACAGCCAGGCTGCAACGAAGTGGATGATGCGGACCCAGGCGAAGAAGTACGTGTCGTACGGCTCGCCGCCGATCGCGGGCAGCGGATTGCCGATCAGGTATCCCGTGACGGCGAGGAAGATCATTGCCAGCACCATCACCCAGTGCCAGATGCGCACCGGGGCCTCGTAGACGTAGACCGACTCGAGCGGACCGGCGACGACGCGACCGGATACGGGTTCGATGCGCATCTGTCAGGACTCCTCTTTAGCGCACGGTGACCGAAACGAGCTCCTCTCCTTCGGGCCCGATCACGTGCGAGGCGCAGGCGAGGCAGGGGTCGAAGCTGTGGATCGTGCGCAGGATCTCGACCGGCTGCTCCGGTTTCGCCATCGGCGTGTTGAGGAGCGCCGCCTCGTACGGGCCGATCTGGCCCTTGGCGTCGCGGGGACCGCCATTCCACGTCGTCGGCACGACGGCCTGATAGAGGTCGATGCGCGTGTTCTTGATCTTGATCCAGTGTCCCAGTGCCCCGCGCGGCGCCTCGCATGGCCCTGCTCCCTTGCATTCGGCCGGCCAGCTTGCCGGCTCCCACTTCTCCATGTTCGCGGTCGCGAGATCGCCCGCCTTGATGTTGGCGATCAGGTCGTTGTAGTACTTGACCATCCGGTGCGCTGCCCACTGGCACTCGAGACCGCGCGCGGCGGTCCGGCCCAGGGTCGAGAACAGCGCGGTGATCGGCACGTCGAGCACTTTCAGCGCGCCGTCGACCTGCTCCTTGATGTCCTTGCGCCCGCGGGCGTACGCGATGATGTAGCGCGCGAGGGGCCCGACCTCGACTGCATGCCCTTTCCAGCGCGGCGACTTGACCCACGAGTACTTCGCGCTCTCGTCGATCTCCTGTATGTTCGTGCGCGTCCCCTTGGTGTTGGGTCCGATCGCGAAGTTCGCCTCGGTGACGCCGTCGAACGGATGGAGCCCCTTCGACTCGTCGGCGTACTTGTACCAGGAGTGCGTCACCCATTCCTGCACCTGTGCGGGATCCTTGAGGTCGACGTCCATCACGTTCTTCAAATCGCCGCCAATGATCACGCCGGAAGGCAGGCCCAGGCTGCTATTCGAATGGTCGTTCGGGATCTCCGGGAACTCGCCGTACGACATCAGGTTCTGGCTCGACAGGCCCCCGCCCCACTTCGCCCACTCCTTGTAGTAGCCCGCGATCGCGAGGAGGTCCGGGATGTAGACCTCGTCGACAAACGTGGCGGTGCGGTTCGCGATGTCTCCCACCATGTTGAGGAGCGCCATGTTGTTGGCGCCCACTGCTCCGGTGCCGTCGACGTTGAGCGGGCTCGGGACGCCGCCGACCAGCCAGTTCGGATGCGGGTTCTTGCCGCCGAAGATCGTCTGGATCTTGACGATGTCCTTCTGGAAGTCGAGCGCCTCGAGGTAGTGCGTCACCGCCATCAGGTTCGCCTCGGCCGGGAGCTTGT
>DATKJP010000163.1:0-1685 GCA_035543635.1 Casimicrobiaceae bacterium | reverse complement strand
GCGCGATCCCATGCCCGACGCGTATCGCAAGACGCTCATCCGCCAGATCCAGCAGCACGCCCACTCGGAGATCGTCGGCATGCTTCCCGAGGGCAACTGGATCGGGCGGGCGCCGACGTTGAAACGCAAAGCGATCCTGATGGCCAAGGTGCAGGACGAGGGCGGGCACGGCCTCTATCTCTACGCCGCCGCCGAAACGCTCGGCGTCTCGCGCGACCAGCTGATCGAGGACTTGCACGCGGGCAAGGTCAAGTACTCGTCGATCTTCAACTACCCGACGCTGGCCTGGGCCGACATCGGCACCATCGGCTGGCTGGTCGACGGCGCGGCGATCATGAACCAGATCCCACTCTGTCGCTGCTCGTACGGCCCGTACTCGCGCGCGATGATCCGCATCTGCAAGGAGGAATCGTTCCACCAGCGGCAGGGCTACGACATCATGCTCGCACTGTGCCGCGGAACGCCGGAGCAGAAGGCGATGGCGCAGGACGCACTCGATCGCTGGTGGTGGCCGTCGCTGATGATGTTCGGGCCACCCGATGCGACCAGCGTGCACAGCGCGCAGTCGGCGCAGTGGAAGATCAAGCTCCTGTCGAACGACGAATTGCGCCAGCGCTTTGTCGATCAGACGGTTCCGCAGGCCGACTATCTGGGTCTCATGATGCCGGACCCGGATCTCAAGTGGAACGAAGCGACCGGGCACTACGACTTCGGATCGATCGACTGGGACGAATTCCACCAGGTGCTGAAGGGTAACGGCCCCTGCAATCGCGACCGTATGCGGACGCGGGTCAAGGCGTGGGACGACGGGGCGTGGGTGCGCGATGCGGCGGTGGCTTACGCCAACAAGCACGCGATGCGCGAAGCGAAGCAGGCCGCGTAACGCGTGCAACCGGAGAGGTGACGAGATGAATGCCAACGAATGGCCGCTGTGGGAAATCTTCATTCGCTCGCAGCACGGGTTAGCGCACAAGCACGTCGGCAGCTTGCACGCGCCGGACGCCGAGATGGCGATGAAGAACGCGCGCGACGTCTACACGCGGCGCAACGAGGGCGTCTCGATCTGGGTCGTGCGCTCCGCCGATATCCATGCCTCGGCGCCGGGCGACCGTGAAGCGCTGTTCGAGCCGGCGAACGACAAGGTGTATCGCCACCCGACGTTCTTCCCAATGCCCGATGAAGTGAAGCACATCTAAGCCCGCCGCAAGCGAAACCATGCTCCTCGACTATCTGCTCCGCTTCGCCGACTCCGATCTCGTGCTCGCCCAGCGCCTGGGCGAATGGGTCGGCAAGGGCCCGGTGCTCGAAGAGGACATCGCGCTCACCAACGTCGGCCTCGATCTCCTCGGTCAGGCACGCTTGTGGTTCGGCTATGCAAGTGAAATCGAGGCGCGGGCTTCCGGCACGGGGCGCACCGAGGACGAGCTCGCGTTCCTCCGCGATGGTCCTCAGTTTCGCAACCTCCTCATCACCGAGCAGCCGAACGGCAACTATGCCGATACGACGGCGCGGCAATTCTATTTCGATCAATGGCACCTGCTCGTGCTGCGCGCACTCACCCGCTCGCGCGACGAGCGCATCGCGGCGATCGCCGCCAAGGCGGAGAAGGAAGTGACGTACCACGCCGAGCGCTCGGCGGACTGGGTGATCCGGCTCGGCGACGGCACCCATGAATCGCACGGGAA
>DATKJP010000162.1:0-3439 GCA_035543635.1 Casimicrobiaceae bacterium | reverse complement strand
CGTCGATGCTGTTGGAGATGACGTTCTGGTCGAGCGCTTCGAGCAAGGTGAGGAATTCCCGCGTCGAGAGGGGGAGCCTCGCCGCCTTGAGATGGAGGAAGAAGTCGATCAGCATCAGGGCCTATCGCGGCCGCGAGAGTTGAAATTCCAGGTGCCGCTTCACCGCCGGCCATTCGCTTTCGATGATGCTGAACACAACGGTGTCGCGATAGGCGCCGTCCTGCCCGATCTGATGGTTGCGCAGAACGCCGTCCTGCTTTGCTCCGAGCCGGAGGATCGCCTCGCGCGAAGCGTGATTGAACCAGTGCGTGCGGAACTCCACGGCAATGCAGCGAAGCTTTTCGAACGCGTGCGTAAGGAGCAGCAGTTTGCACTGGGTGTTGATCGCGGTCCGCTGCGCCCGCTTCGCGTACCAGGTGTGGCCGATCTCGAGACGGCGGTTCGCCGCGTCGACGTTGAAGTAGCGGGTGCAGCCGACGAGCTCGCCGCTTGCCGTGTCGCGCACGACGAACGGCATCGCGCCCAGGCGCTCCCGCATGTCGAGCGCGGTGGCAACGTACTCGTTCATCTTCTCCGGTTGGGCGACCGAGGTGTACCACAGTCGCCACAGCTCGCCGTCCGCCGCTGCACGCCGCAGTCCTTCTTCGTGCTCGCGGCCGAGCGGCTCGAGCGTGGCGTGCCGCCCTTTCAAGACGACCGGGTCGACGAACCGCGCGCTCACCGTCCCGACCGCGCCATGAATGCCACACGCTCGAAGAGATGCACGTCCTGCTCGTTTTTGAGCAGCGCGCCGTAGAGCGGCGGGATGATCACTTTCTTGTCCGAGCTCCTGAGCGCCTCCGGCGGAATGTCCTCGGCGAGCAGCAGCTTCAGCCAGTCGAGCAGCTCCGAGGTCGACGGCTTCTTCTTGAGTCCCGGCACTTCGCGCAGCTCGAAGAAGACTTCCAGCGCTTCCTTGAGCAGGTTCTTCTTCAATCCCGCGAAATGCACGTCGACGATGCGCGTCATCGTCTCCTTGTCCGGGAACTTGATGTAATGGAAGAAGCAGCGGCGCAGGAACGCGTCAGGCAGCTCCTTCTCGTTGTTGCTGGTGATGACCACGAGCGGCCGGTGCTTTGCCTGAATCGTCCGCTGCGTCTCGTAGACGTAGAACTCCATGCGGTCGAGCTCGCGCAGGAGATCGTTCGGGAACTCGATGTCGGCCTTGTCGACCTCGTCGATCAGCACGACCGCCGGGGTGCTCGATTCGAAGGCTTCCCACAGCACGCCGCGCTTAATGTAGTGCGCGATGTCGGCCACGTGCTCGTCGCCCAATTGCGAGTCGCGCAGCCGCGATACTGCGTCGTATTCGTACAAGCCCTGCTGGGCCTTCGTGGTCGACTTGATGTGCCATTGCACCAGCGGCCGTCCGATCGCACGCGCTACCTCGATCGCGAGCATGGTCTTCCCGGTCCCCGGCTCGCCCTTGACCAGCAGCGGCCGCTCGAGCGTGATCGCGGCGTTCACCGCCAGCATCAGGTCCGGCGTGGCGACGTAGGTGTCGGTGCCTTCGAAGCGAATCATGGATCGTGAATGACGACGGCTAATACCCGCCGCCGCCACCGCCGTTCTTTTCCACAGTCGGCGTCGGGCTACCGGTCTCGACGAAGAGCTTGAGCCGCTGCACCTGCTCGCCGAGCATGCCGTCTGCAGCAGGCGCCATCTTCTCGAATCCGCCCTCCATGAATCCGCCGACGCTATAGGTGAGCGTAAGCTTCGTGCCGCCGAACGAGTTTGCGAACCTCCACGTGAGACTCCCGGCGAGGCCCGACTGCTGCATCGGTCCGAGCGCGCCCACCATTCGGATCACTTCGCCCGGCGCCACGTACACCACTCGCAGATGCTCGATGCCGCCCGCGCCCAGTCGTTCGCAGAAACATCCTCCGGGGCGCGCATCGATCGAAAGGTTCCTGCCGTCGTGGGAGTACGTGTGGGCCGGGTTCCACCAGGACCCGATCCGCTCGACCAGCGATTCATAGACTTTCGCAGGCGAGCCGTTGATGATCATTTCGTGCCGGACCAGGAAGCCGTTCGGCGCGACCTGGACGACGCTTGCCGACGCACCGAACGCGGCAACCGCAAGTGCAGCCGGGATGCAGAACCGAGCTCGCATGAACAATCGCTCCTTGATTGCAATGATACGGCAAGGCATGCGAACTAGCCGCCGAAATAGCGCAACCCCCACAGCACTGCCATTCCCACGATGATCGGCGCCACCGTGCTCCTGCCTTGTATCCATGCGCCGCCGTCGACCCCTTGTTTCTTCGACCACCACGCTACGGCACCGGCGACGACGGCAGCGATCAGCTTCGGGTTCTCGAGATCGAAGCGCAGTACGCCGGCCGGCACGAACACGACCGCCGGCACGACGATCGCCGTCACCATCGCGGTGGGCACGTGCTTCAACGCCTCGGCGAGAAGCGGCGGCATGTCGCGTCTGGCGAAGAGCGCGATGAAGGAGAGCCGCGCGGCGTAGGTGATCGCGCCCACGGCGAAGATCAGCAGCCAGATCGTCAGCTCTCTACTCATTCTTGAACCTGCCTGTCATCTTGTCGGCGAGAACTCCCGCTGCGATCCCGAGCAGTCCCGCGCAGATCATAGACAGCCGCAACGGCATCGCGTCGAGCGCGACCACAGCGACCGCCGCGACGGCGAACACGAGCAGCGAGACACGGTCGCGCAGGAGCGGCACCAGCACCGCGATAAAGCAGAGAGGCACCACGAACTCGAGCTGCCACGACGCCGGAATGATCTGTCCCGCGAGGATCCCAACCACCGTCGATATCTGCCAGACGGTCCACAACAGCACGCCGGTGCCGAGAAAATACGAAGCGTTGGCGGCGATATCGCCTGAATCGCGGAAGCGCTGGATCGTTCCCGCGAATGCCTGATCGGTGAGGACGTAGGAAAGAACGTTGCGCCAGCGCTGATCGAGCGGCCGCAGATAGGGTGCCATTGCCGCGCTGTACATGAGCAGCCGCAGGCTCACGACGAGACAGGAAAGCACGATCACCGCGAACGGCGCACCCGCAACGAGAAGCTGCGTGGCGACGATCTGCGCCGCGCCGCTGAACATGATCATCGACATCGCGAGCGCCGCGAGAGGCGAGGCGCCGACCGATATCGCGCCGACGCCGCACACCATGCCGAACGGAATGATGCCCACCAGCATCGGCGCCATGTCGCGCACACCTTCGAAGAATGCAGGGCGGGAGAAGTGCGCGCGCATGCGATTTGCCGGAGCCGAAAATTAAGGGCCTGCGGCCGGAAGCCGCAGGCCCACGCAGAGTTTTAGCTCGATTATACGCCGCCGATTGTACCGATCGCGTTACGATTCCGGATCGAGACTCGGCCAGTCCGACTTGCCCTCGATGCATCGCACGAGGTAGAGCGCGAGACC
>DATKJP010000161.1:0-11960 GCA_035543635.1 Casimicrobiaceae bacterium | reverse complement strand
CCTCCGCGCTGCCGCCGGGAAGCACGAACGCGCGGCCGTCGCGATGCGCCTTGAGCGTCATGGCAAGCGCACCGCGAATCGGGCGCAGATCGCCGGAGAGCGCAAGCTCCCCCGCGAACTCGTATCGCGCTGTCGGCGCGGCAGGCAGCTGTCCGGTCGCGACCAGAATGCCCAGAGCGATGGGCAGATCGAATCGTCCCGATTCCTTCGGCAGGTCGGCGGGAGCCAGATTGACAGTGATCTTGCGCGCAGGACATTCGAATTGTGCGTTTTGCAGCGCCGCGCGCACGCGATCACGGCTCTCTTTCACTTCGGTTTCCGGAAGACCAACCAGGTTGAAAGCGGGCAGTCCGCCCGAAAGATGTACTTCGACCGCTACCGGCAGGGCGTCGAATCCGGAAAGAGCGCGACTGTGCAGAACGGCGAGCGGCATGATGCGAGGTAGTCTGCCGCTCGTCGCAAAGGCGACGGCTATGGGAAGCTACGTCCCTCGCTTGACAGACGACGCGCGCGCCTCGAGCTCGGCGACCCGCGCCTCCAGCGCCTCGAGCTTTTCTCGCGTGCGCAGAAGGACCTGCTCCTGCAGCTCGAACTCCTCGCGCGGAACCAGATCGAGTCGCTGCAGGCTCGCCTGCAAGAGCGCCTTGATGTTCTTTTCGACGTCCTTGGCCGGTGAGGCTTCGATCGCCCGGCTGATTCTCTTCGCCAGCTCGTCGAGGTTAGCGCTGTTGAGCATCTTCATTCCTTCGCGTCTGCCGGATCGCAACACGCGGTCCGCACCAGCGTTTCGAGTCTAGCAAAGCATCTTCGCGATCGTTTCAGCCGGATGGCCGAGGCGTCATCGGCATCGCGTTTCGTTACGCGCCATTTTCGTGCCTGAGCACCGAAATGTCGCCCGGCATTGGTGCTGCAGCCTTCACGAACGCTCGGGGCGATGCACCGAACCGCGCGCAAGCATCTGAGAAAAATCGTTTTTGTGCAATGGCACAAGAAATGCTGACGACAGGCGAGCGGTCCCGACCACCTCCTTCACAACAGCCCGGATGGATCCCGACATGAACGGCTCTCGCCTTCCTGCCTCGCGCTTGCTCGCGAGCTTGATCACAACGCTGCTCGCTTGTGCTGCCCTCGCTCAGACTCCACCTCCGGCGGCTCCAGACCAGAAGCCGACTGAAGCAGCTCCTGCTGCCGCTCCCGCACCGCCATCCTTGTTGCCGTCGATGGCCGGGCCGCTCACGGTAAACGCGAAGCCCACGAGTTTTGACCTCGGACCCCTCGAGAAGGTGTATGTCACCGGTGTCGTCAGCGGTTTGGGGCTCACTCAAAACAACACATCCCCCGGCGACAAGAGTAGCAACCTGGATATAAGCAACGCCCAGGTTTTCATAAACAAGCCCGATGGCGTGTTCCAGTTCTTCATTCAGGCCGGCGCGTACTCTCTGCCCGACCTCGGTGTGCCATACCTGCGCTCGGTGGATGCGGCGAATGCTACGTACGGGAATTTTCCTCAGGGGTACGTGAAGCTCGCTCCGTCCGACAGCTTCTCGGTCATGGTGGGCGCTCTACCGACGCTCATCGGCGCTGAGTACACGTTCTCGTTCGAGAACATGAACATCGAACGGGGACTCCTCTGGAACCAGGAGAACGCAGTCAACCGCGGTGTGCAGGCGAATTACACCGCAGGACCTCTTGCTTTGTCGTTCTCGTGGAACGACGGTTTCTACTCGAAGAAATACAGCTGGGCCTCGGGCTCTGCCACTTACACGATCGATGATTCCAACACGATCGCATTCGTGGGCGGCGGCAACACGAAGCACACCAGTGTATCGACCACTGCGACACCGCTATTCCAGAACAATGGACAAATCTACAACCTGATCTACACGCACACCGGAGGGCCGTGGACCATTCAACCGTACCTGCAATACACCCACGTGCCTGCGCTCCCGGAGTTCGGTGCGCCTGCCTCGGCCTCTACTTGGGGAGTGGCGCTGCTCGTCAATTACAACTTCGATTCCGATGCCACTCCCGCGGGTTGGAGGGTCGCCGGCTTCAATTTGCCGGTCCGCGTGGAATACATCTCCAGCAACGGCAGCGGCTCGAACGGCGCACCCAATCTGCTGTACGGGCCGGGAAGCAAGGCGTGGTCGATCACGATCACGCCGACTTGGCAGTACAAGATTTTCTTCGCCCGTGCCGAGTTTTCGTACGTCAAAGCGAGCAGCACTACGCCGGGATCCGCCTTCGGCTCGAACGGCACGGACAGTTCGCAGGCTCGTGGGCTCTTTGAAGTGGGGTTGCTGTTCTGATTAGCGCGCGTGCTGGATCGCTTCGGTCCGCGCAAACATCGAGGGGCGACAAATGAAACTGGTAACTGCAATCATCAAGCCGTTCAAGCTCGACGAGGTCCGCGAGGCCCTGTCGGCCATCGGCGTGCAGGGCATCACGGTCACCGAAGTCAAGGGTTTCGGCCGGCAGAAAGGTCACACCGAGCTCTATCGGGGCGCCGAGTACGTGGTCGATTTCCTGCCCAAGGTAAAGATCGAAGCCGCGATCAAGAGCGAGTTGCTCGACCGCGTGATCGAAGCCGTCGAGAAGGCTGCCAATACAGGGAAGATCGGCGACGGCAAGATCTTCGTTTTCGAGCTTGAGCAGGTCATCCGCATCCGCACCGGCGAGACCGGCGCCGATGCACTCTAAGGGGAACATCATGAAGCGATTGCTAGCGTTGATCGCTCTTGTTGGCGTCTTCAGCCTGGCCACGTCCGCGCCCGCGCAGGACAAGGCCGCCGATCAGAAGACCGCGACGCCCGCTGTCGCACCTGCGGCACCAGCCGCTCCGGCGCCGGACGCTAAGAAGGAAGAGGCGCCCAAGGCGGAGGGCGCAGCGCCCGCTGCCGCGGCGCCGGCTGCCGCTCCTCCGGCGCCCGACAAGCCGGTATTGATCGGCGTCGACAAGATCAACAGCGGCGACACAGCTTGGATGCTGACATCGATGGCGCTCGTGCTGATGATGACGATTCCGGGCCTCGCCTTGTTCTACGGCGGCATGGTGCGCAAGAAGAACGTGCTCGCCACGGTAATGCAGAGCTTCGCGATCACTTGCCTCGTCACCGTCCTGTGGGTGATTGTCGGCTACGGCATAGCGTTCATCCCCGGAAACCCGTTCATCGGCAGCTTCGTGGACCGGTTCTTCTTAAGCGGCATGCTGTTCCAAAACGAGGCGGGCAAGATCACCGTGAGCCACCTCGCTCCGACCATCCCCGAGTCGGTGTACATGTGCTTCCAGATGACCTTCGCGATCATCACGCCTGCGCTCATCGCGGGAGCGTTCGCCGACCGCATGAAGTTTTCGGCGATGCTCTGGTTCATGGGCTTGTGGTCGGTGCTCATCTATTCGCCGATCGCGCACATGATGTGGGAATCGACAAGCGGTTTCTGGGCAACCAAGGGCGTGCTCGACTTCGCGGGTGGCACCGTCGTGCACATCAATGCGGGCATCGCCGGTTTGGCTTGTGCCTTGGTGCTGGGCAAACGGATCGGCTACGGCAAGGAAGCGATGCCGCCACACAACCTGACCTTGACAATCATCGGCGCTTCGCTCCTTTGGGTCGGTTGGTTCGGCTTCAACGCGGGATCGGCGGTTGCCGCTGACGGGCGCGCGGGGATGGCAATGACTGTGACGCAGCTCGCCACGGCAGTCGCCGCGCTCTCCTGGATGTTCACCGAGTGGATTGTCAAGGGCAAGCCTTCGGTGCTGGGCATCGCCTCCGGTGCAGTCGCGGGTCTCGTGGCGATTACGCCAGCATCGGGCTTCGTCGGGATCACCGGCGCCTTCGTGATCGGCATCGCGGCGGGGGTGGCCTGTTTCTTCGCGGCGACTTCGGTGAAGAGAGCCTTCGGCTACGACGATTCGCTCGACGCATTCGGCGTGCACTGCATCGGCGGGATCGTCGGCGCGCTTCTGACCGGCGTGTTCAACGTAAAGGAGATCAGCAAGTCAGACGGTGATTTCCTCGTTCAGCTCGGCGCGGTTCTCACCACGCTCGTCGTGAGCGGCGTCGGCAGTGTGATCATTCTCAAGATCATCGACTGGACCATCGGGTTGCGCGTCTCCGAGGAAGAGGAGCGCGAGGGTCTGGACGTGAGTCTCCACGGCGAACGCGTGGAGTAGCAGGGCAAGCGACGTTCGACGTTTCTCCTCAGTGGCTTCGGGGCGCGCCATGCGCCCCGTTTTTTTGCAGCGATCGACTGATCAGCTCTTCTTCCGCGCCCGCGGATGCGCCTGGTCGTAGGCCTTGGCGAGATACTGGAAGTCGAGATGGGTATAGACCTGCGTGCTGGCGATCGACGAGTGCCCGAGCATCTCCTGCACCGCGCGCAGATCGCCGGAGGACTGCAGCAGATGCGACGCGAACGAGTGCCGCAGCATGTGCGGATGCACGTGCCGCCCAAGGCCGCGCCTGATCGCCCACGCAGCGAGGCTCCTCTCGATGGCTCGCGCCCCGATCCTTCGACCCGATCGCGACAGGAAAAGAGCCTGATTGTTGCGCGCCGGGAAGCTCGCCCGCACCGTTAACCAGACGCGAACTGCCCTGAGCGCGGGAGCGCCCACTGGAACGATGCGCTCCTTGGCGCCCTTGCCCAGCACTCGCACTTCGCCTGTCGCGAGATCGACCGCGGTGATATCGAGACCGGCGAGCTCCGAAAGCCTCAATCCCGATGAGTAAGCGAGCTCGAACATCGCGCGGTCGCGCACTGCCAGCGGATCGTCTTTGTCGATCGTGACCAGCTGGACGGCCTCGTCGGGAGATAACGCTGCCGGCAAGCGGCGCTGCGATTTCGGCGCCTTGAGTCCCGCGCAGGGATCCTCGGTGAGCGCCGAGTCCCGATCGAGCGCATAGCGATAGAACGCCCGCCAGCCGGAGAGGATGCGCGCAAGGCTTCGACCCGACAGGCCGCGCGCGTGCAATGCAGAGAGAAAGCGGCGCAGGCTCGCGGCGTCGAGCCGCATGAGCGGCGTGTCCCCCGCCAGCGTCTTCAACAGCTCGAGATCGTAGAGATAGGCTTCGCGCGTGCGCGGGGGCCGCGTTGCGAGGTGTTCTTCGTAGGCTCGAAGGAGCGCAGCGTCGGCGCGCGACGCCGTCTTTTCGACTGAGCCACGCGCTTGTTTCACGGTTTCGTCAGGATTGCGGCAGGAAGCGCGCGGTGGCGACGCTCGCCAACTCCGCCAAGCGCGTGAGGTACATGGTCCCCATGCCGGCGTAGAAGCGGCCCGGCGTCTCGCTGCCGAGTCCGAGCAGGCCGAAAGTGTGATGGGTGCGCAGCGGCAGGAAGGCGAAGGACTTCAGCGTGGCGTGCGCGTCGAACCAGTCGCGCGACTCGAACGGCGCCTGCGTTCCGCAATAGGGGGTGCCGAGGCCCGCCGCGTATTCGCGCAGCTCCTGACTCGTCGCCGCGAGCTCCGGCATGTACGACTGCTCGGGCACCCTGCCCCAGAGTCGGAGCGCAACCTGCGGCACGCGGAAATCATCCTGCAAGCTGTGGTAGAGCACGCCCAGCGTCGTCTCGAGATCGGGCGCCGCGAAAAGCGCCAGCGTGGAGCGGTGCAGCTTCTCGCTGATCGCGTCGTTCTCCGTGCCATACTGGATCAGCTCCTGCAACTTGGTTTCGAGCTGCGTGTTCTTCTCGCGCAAGGTGACGATCTGGCGCTCGGCGATCGGGATCGCCCGCCCGCCGTGCGGGTGCGGCACGAAGATCTCGGCGAGCAGATCCGCGTACTGCTCGAAGAATCCCGGGTTCTCTTTCAGATACTCCGCGACCGCGCTTGCGTCCATCGCCTCATCCCTCGCCTTCGTTGTCATCGCTCAAGGAACGCTCCATTCCCCCTCGAACACAGTCTTGGCCGGACCGGTCATCCTGACCGGCGAGGTTCCGCCGTCCCAGGCAACCGAGAGCGCGCCGCCGCGCGCCATCACCTGCACGAGCGAGTCGAGAAGTCCGCGCCGCATCCCCGCGACGACGGCTGCGCAAGCACCCGTGCCGCAAGCAAGTGTTTCTCCCGCGCCGCGCTCCCACACGCGCAGGTGAATGTTAGCGCGATCGACGACCTCCATGTAGCCAGCGTTCACGCCGTGTGGGAAGCGCGGGTGTGCCTCGATGCGCGGACCTTGGCTCGTTACCGGTGCCTCGTCGATGCGCTCGACGCGCTGCACTGCGTGTGGATTGCCGAGCGAAAGAGCGCTGATCATCAAGCTTCTTCCGTCGACTTCGAGGGGCTCGATGGGTGCGCCCGTGCCGCCAATGAACGGAATTGCGTCCGGTTCGAAGCGGGGTACGCCCATGTCGACCGTCACCTCGCCGCCGGCAGCGAGCGATGGCTCGATGATTCCGCCCAGCGTCTCCACGCGCAGCCTTGTCTTGTCGGTGAGGCCGTGCTCACGCACGAAGTGCACGAAGCAGCGGGCGCCGTTGCCGCACTGCTCGACCTCGCCGCCGTCGGCGTTGAAGATGCGGTATCGAAAATCAGCGCCCGGGATTCGCGCCGCCTCGACGAGCAGGATCTGGTCGCACCCCACCCCGAAGTGTCGGTCCGCGAGCGCCCGAAGTTGCGTCGGCGCGAGGTCGATCTTCTCGCGCACGCCGTCGAGCACGACAAAGTCGTTGCCGAGCCCCTGCATCTTGGTGAAGCGGAGCCGACGCTTCATCGAGGAGGCGTGCCGAATGCCGAGTCGAATTTGGAGATCTCGATCTTGCCGCTGCGCGAGAAAGGGATGGGCGCCCAGTCCTGCACCGTGACGCTTCCTTTGATCGTATACGCGACCGGGAGCTGCGGTCCGAGCACCATCATCGCCACGGCGACTGCGCCCACATCCACGCGTCCGGCCAGATCCACCTTGGCCTCGCCGCCGGCCGGCAGCGTGTCGACGCGGACGGTGTGGCCACTCGCCGCCGGGCGATTGTCGAGCGTGATCTCGTAGTCGACCGCCTTGATCGCCAGCGCCGAAGCGTTCGGATTGCCGAGGCGCAGCCCGACCGAGAGCTCGGCCTTCCCGTCGACGATGCGAGTAACGCGCACGCTCTCCAAGCTCACTTGCGGCGCTTCGATCCGCGGCGCGGGAGTGGCGCAGGCGGTGATGATGAGGATCGCGGCGACAGCGAAGGCGCGCGGCAGCGCTTGAGCGGACGTTTCTGCCCTTGCGCCGAGTCGATCCTTCATTGCAAGCATCCGACTCGGCGTCACACGTTGAAGCGGAAATGGATTACGTCGCCGTCTCTCACCACGTATTCACGTCCCTCCAAACGCATCTTACCGGCTTCTTTCGCGCCCTGCTCGCCGCCACAGGCGACGTAGTCGGCATAGCTTGTAACCTCGGCGCGAATGAATCCACGTTCGAAATCGGTGTGGATCTCACCCGCGGCCTGCGGTGCGGTGCTTCCGTGATGGACTGTCCACGAGTGCACTTCCTTCGGGCCGGCGGTGAAGAAGGTATCGAGCCCAAGCAGCTTGTAGCCGGCATGGATCATCCGGTCGAGCCCCGGCTCGGTAAGACCCATGTCTGCGAGAAAAATTTCCTTTTCTTTTGCGTCCAGGTCGGCGATCTGGGCTTCGAGCGATGCGCATATTGCCACGACCGGCGCGCCCTCGCGCCTTGCGAGCGCTTCCACGCTCGAGAGCAGCGCGTTGTCGACGAAGCCGTGCTCATCGACGTTGGCCACATACATCGTCGGCTTCATCGTTAGCAGAAAAAGCGGCTCGAGCAGTGCCTTCTCCTCGGTATAGAGCTCCGCCGTGCGCGCAGGCTTCGCTTCGTTGAGCACCGTTGCAACTTTTTCCAGCGTAGCCACGAGGCGCTGCGCCTCCTTGTCGCCGCCGGCGCGCGCGACTTTCGCGTACTTCGCGAGCTGCTTATCCACGCTGGCGAGGTCGGCGAGCGCGAGCTCGGTGTTGACGATCTCGATGTCGGAAACCGGATCGACGCCGCCTCCGACGTGCGCCACGTTCTCGTCCTCGAAGCAGCGCACCACGTGTGCGATCGCATCGGTTTCGCGGATGTTGCCGAGGAACTGGTTGCCGAGCCCTTCGCCCTTCGAGGCGCCGGCCACCAGGCCTGCAATGTCGACGAATTGCACCGTCGCCGCGACGACGCGTTCCGGCCGCGCGATCGCTGCGATTGCTGAGAGGCGCGGATCGGGCACCTCGACGATGCCCACGTTCGGCTCGATGGTGCAGAACGGATAATTCTCCGCGGCAATGCCGGCCTTGGTCAGCGCATTGAACAGCGTTGACTTGCCGACGTTGGGCAGCCCGACGATGCCGCAGGAAAGACTCACGAGGCAGGCCCTTTGCTGCCGCCACGGGTGGTCTTCTCTGGCGCTGACGCCTTTTCCTCGGATGGCTGAGCGCGCGTATGCAGCTCAAGCATCGCGCGCTCGGTGTCCCCGGCGGCGAGCCTGGGCCACACTGCAAGCGCCCGGGCAATCGCGTCGTCGATCGCCGCGCGCTCCTCCGCTCGCGGCGGATGCAGCACGTAATCGACTACTTCCTGCTCACTTAGCACCGCGTCGCGCGGATGCCCGATTCCGATGCGCAATCGCCAGTAGTCGCCGGTGCCGAGCTGCGCGAGGATGTCCTTCAATCCGTTGTGCCCTGCGCTGCCGCCGCCGAACTTGAGCTTCACGCTGCCCGGCTTCAAATCGAGTTCGTCGTGCGCGACCAGGATCTCGGCCGATGCGATTCGATAGAAGCGCCCCAGCGCTGCCACCGCGAAGCCGCTTTCGTTCATGTAGTTCTGCGGCAGAGCGAGTCGAAGATCGGCTCCGTCGCTCGCCGCAGTACGTCCCACCAGGCTGTGGAAGCGCCCTTCGGATTTGAGCGCGACGCCGAGCTTCTGCGCCAGCCGCTCCACGAACCAGGCGCCGGCATTGTGCCGCGTGCTCGCATAGCTGCGCCCCGGATTACCGAGGCCAATGATCAGGCGCAGAGGTGTTGGCATGCTCGTTCAGTGCAAGCGAGCCGAACAAAAAAGCCCGCGGGGCGAAACCCGGCGGGCTTCTTCGCGCGTGCGGCCGCTTACTTCTTTTCTTCCTTCTTGCCGCCGGAGCGCTCGGCGCCCTTTTCGGCGCCTCTTTCGGGAGCCTTCTCGGCGCCCTTCTCTCCGGCTGCTTTCTCGGCCGTCTCGGAGGCCGCCTCCTCGACCGGCGCGCCTGCTTCGGCTTCGCCTTCGGCGGCCGGCGCGGCTTCCGGCTCCTCCTCGACGATGACCTTCGGAATCACCGCCGATGCGACCACGGGATCGAATCCGGCGTGCGTGACCGCCGTCACGCCTTGGGGAAGCCTGAGATCTGAGACGTGAATCGATTGGTTGAGCGTCAGCTCGCCCAAATCTACCGTGATGAACTCGGGCAGATCCTTCGGCAGACAGGAAATGTCGACCTCGGTGAGCACGTGGCTGATGATCGCGCCCGAGAGCTTGACCGCGGGCGCGTTCTCGCCGTTCTCGAAGTGCAGCGGCACCTTCATGTGGATGCGCCGGTTCGCATCAACGCGCTGGAAGTCGACGTGCAGAACCTCTCGCTTGAACGGGTGCATCTGCACCGCCCGCAGCAACACCTGCTGCGCCGACCCGTCGAGCTTCATGGTCAGAATCGAGGCGTGAAAGGCCTCGTTCTTGAGCGCGTGGATCAGCGCGTTGTGATCGAGTTCGATCGCCTGCGCCGCTCCGCTTGCACCGTAAACCACTCCGGGCGCGCGGCCTGACCGACGCAGGCGCCGGCTAGCGCTGCGACCGTGGCTCCGCGCGTCGCGCGGAAAAGCCGTGAATTCGTATTGCATGCCAGTCTCCGCTTGATCTTCGCCGGCACTGCTCGCCGGCGAAAGCCTTGAATTATAAAACGAAACAGCGCACCTGCGCTACTCGGTGAAGAGCGAACTCACCGACTCCTCGTTGGAAATCCGAGTCATCGTCTCCGCGAGGAGCTGCGCACAGGGGAGAGCGCGGATGCGCTTGCAGGCGCGGGCCTCTTCCGACAGCGGAATCGTGTCCGTGACCACGATCTCGTCGATCTCGGACTCGGCGATGCGTTGCACCGCGCCACCCGACAGTACCGGATGCGTGCAGTACGCCAGCACCTTCTGTGCGCCGTTCTCCTTGAGCGCCGAGGCTGCCTTGCACAGCGTGTTCGCGGTGTCGACGATATCGTCCATGATCACGCAGCTGCGTCCGTCGACGTCGCCGATGATGTTCATGACCTCGGCCACGTTCGCCTTCGGCCGTCGCTTGTCGATGATCGCAAGATCGGAATCGAGGCGCTTCGCGATCGCCCGAGCGCGTACCACGCCGCCGACGTCGGGCGAGACCACGAGCAGATTGTCGTGGTTTTGCTTCCACAGGTCGCCGAGCAGAATCGGCGTGGCGTAGATGTTGTCCACCGGGATGTTGAAGAATCCCTGAATCTGGTCGGCGTGCAGGTCCATCGTCATCACGCGGTCGACGCCTACCGAGCTGAGCATGTCGGCCACGACCTTGGCGGTGATCGGGACGCGCGCGGAGCGGGGGCGGCGATCCTGGCGCGCATAGCCGAAGTAGGGAATCGCCGCGGTGATGCGTCCCGCGGAGGCGCGCTTCAGCGCGTCCACCATCACCAGGATCTCCATCAGGTTGTCGTTGGTCGGCGCGCAGGTCGATTGCAGGACGAACACGTCTCGCCCGCGCACGTTCTCGAGCAACTCGACCATCACTTCCCCGTCGGAGAACCGTCCGACGACGCAGCGGCCGAGGCTGATGTTCAAGTGCCGGACGACCGCCTCGGCGAGCTTCGGGTTCGCCGTGCCGGTGAAGACACGCATGCGCTCAAACGCCATGATGAGAGCCTGGCGCTGCGCCGGGCCGGCCACCTGCGTCGGCGGCCCGCCCAGTGCAGCAGATGGCTGGGGAGGTAGGGATCGAACCTACGAATGCCGGAATCAAAATCCGGTGCCTTACCACTTGGCGACTCCCCAAGAGAATTCGTCGCGTCGGCAAATTTCAGGGCGCTGCAAATCCCCACAACGGGTGACGGTCGAGCGCCCGCGCCACAAACCCGCTGAGCTGGCACGCCCTTGTTGCCCGGGACAGGACCTGCGCCGCGACTTCTTCCGCGGCAAACGCCGCGAACACGCTCGAACCTGACCCCGACATCCGCACCGTGGCCCGCGCCGTCGCTGCCTCTCGCGCCAGCGTTTCGAGACAGTCCGCGATCGCCGGGAATCGCGCGGCCGCAACTCCCTGCAAATCGTTGCGGCCGAACCCCTCGGGAAAGACGGTTATTTTCGTGGACGCGCTATTTCGTGTCAATTCAGGCGCAGCGAAAATCGTCGCGGTGGCCACCGCGATGCCGGGATTGATCACCGAGAACCACGTCGGCGGAAGACTCACCGGCGCGAGCAACTCTCCGATGCCGCGCCCGAGCGCCGGCTCGCCGAAAACAAAGAAGGGAACGTCCGCGCCGAGCTCGAGCGCCAGGCTCATCAGGCTGCGCCGGGAGTAGTTCAGTTGCCACAGCCGGTTCAGCCCGAGGAGGACCGTGGCCGCGTCCGAGCTGCCGCCACCCAAGCCCGCGCCGAGCGGCAATTTTTTCTCCACCGAGATCGCAACGCCGCGCGTCGTGCCGGATTCGCTTTGCAGAAGGCGCGCCGCTCGCACGGCGAGGTCGTCTTCAGGCGCCACGCTATCCGCGCCGCATTCCCTGACGATAGCGCCGTCGCTTCGCTCCGCCAGCGTCACGAAGTCGCCGTATGAAATCGGCACGAAAAGCGTCTCGAGCGTGTGATAGCCGTCGCCGCGACGGTCGGTGACGTGCAGGAAAACATTGAGCTTCGCCGGCGCTGGAAGCTTGAGAAGACTCTGCGCGATCATTGCCATGAATCGACCGCAAGCCGCAGCTCCACGTCGGGATAGGAGAGCGTCATTCGCGAGGGT
>DATKJP010000160.1:0-31155 GCA_035543635.1 Casimicrobiaceae bacterium | reverse complement strand
CGCACGTCGAGTCGGCAGCGAAGCATGTCGCCGCCGCGCACGTCCCGCACGGGGTTGCGAACGAGTAGGCCGTGTCAATTTCCGCGGAATCCACTCCCGATCAAGTCAAGCTCGGCAGCGGCGCGAAATCAGAAGCACTCATTTCATCGACAGCCGGCGGCTGATCGACGCGCCCCATGAGCGGAAGCGATCCCACGAATGGACTGACGGCTCTCCGTAGCGGTCGTTCGCCTCGAACGCGACGCTGAATGGTCGCGGCACGGCCTGTTTGTCGGCCGCGACACGGACGGAAACGAGCTGGTCGAGCTCCTTCATCGCCGAGGCGATCTGGCGCATGGCGTCGCTCTTGCTGAGCCCGTGATTCCAGCGCCGCGTACGCAGTTCATGTCGCCGGCGAAGGATCAGCCACAGCGACAGCTCGGGCAGACGATCGGCCCGACTCATGTAGCTGCCCGACACGAGGATCATCCTTATCTGGTAGGGATTCCGCCCCCAGTTCGCGTTGATGCGCGCGGCCAGGCCGCGCATTTTGGCGAGGAGCTCCTTGGCATGCAAGCGCGACATCGGCATGACCAGGTCGGCGAGCGCGTACTCACGGAAGCGGGCGGAGGGCCGATAGGTGCCGGGGCCGTCCGAGAGCAGCAACCCGCCCACGAGCAGCGCCCGCAGCAGCGTCCAACTCGCGGCAGCGTCGAGGCAGAAATCTTCGCCCAGGGTGTGGACGTCGATCCGCGGCGTCGCCGTGGACAGCCGCCTGAGCGTTCGCCCGGCGCCGTTATGAAAGGTGTTCGCCGCGAGCCCGAAATACTGCTGGTCCGCGATCAGTCGACGGACCTTCGCCGCAGGCCTCGATTCGGGCTTGCCCTCGGAATTGGAGCCAGCATCGTGAGAGTCCACGTTCACCCCCCGCTTCAGTGCCGCGGGACAGTGACGTGAATGCGATGCTGCTTGACGACGGTTTCCCGCCGGCAACCCCGCTACCCTGCGTGTTCTCAGGGCCGGAGGCTTTGCGTCACTGCCTTGCGACAGTTTTGCCAAACGCCACGGCTGCGGGGCTACCCCAGCCCGCGTGCCGTAACGCCTGCCATCCTTCACCCTAACGCGGCCGGTGTCAAGTCGCGTCGATCGGCCGGCCCCGGGGCGGGGCAGACGGGGTTACCCGCTCACCCGCCTGCCGTAAAAGGGGTACTGCGGATCGTTGTACCCGGGCGTCGATGGGTGGCCGGGGGTGACGAGCGAGTCGATCAGGGCCTCGTCCTCGGGATCGAGCCTCTTTCCGAGCGCCGACAGATAATCGACCCATTGCCCGAAGCTGCGCGGTCCCGCGATCACCGAGCTCACGATCTCGTTGTTGAGCACCCACGCCAGCGCAAACTGGGTCGAAGTGAGCCCTTTCTTCTCGGCGTGCGCCTTGATCGTCTGCGCCATCGCGATTGACTCGGAGCGAAACTCGGTTTCCATCATGCGCTTGTCCTTGCGGGCGACGCGCGAATCGGCCGGCGGCTCTGCGCCCGGTGCGTACTTGCCCGTGAGCACCCCGCGCGCGAGCGGGCTATACGGCACGACGCCGAGCCCGTAGTAATCGCAGGCCGGCAGAATCTCGACCTCGGGCATGCGGTTGAAGGCGTTGTAGTAGGGCTGGCAGACGACGGGGGCGGGCACGCCCAATTCCCCACACAGGCTGACGACCTCGGCGATACGCCAGCCGCGATAGTTCGACACGCCGAAGTAGCGGATATTCCCGGCGCGGATCAAATCGCCGATCGCTGCTATCGTCTCCTCGAGCGGCGTATCGGCATCGTCCTTGTGCAGGTAATAGATGTCGATGTAATCGGTGGCCAGCCGCTTCAGGCTGTCGTGGCAGGCCTGCACGATCCAGCGGCGCGACAATCCACCGTCGTGCCTCTTGTCGGTCATCACGTTGCCGACCTTGGTGGCGAGTATCCAGCGCTGGCGGTTCGCCGCGATGGCGGGGCCAACGATCGTTTCGGAGGCGCCCTTGGCGTATACGTCGGCCGTGTCGATGAAGTTGACGCCGGCATCGAGCGCGGAATGGATGATCTTCTGCGCCGTCGCGGCGTCGGTGCGATCGCCGAACATCATCGTGCCGAGGCAAATCGTTGAGACTTCGAGGCCGCTCGCACCGAGGCGGCGGAATTCCATGCCCATGTCGTGCCGGTTTTCGAGTGGAAACGCATGATGCTGAAGCAAAGCGCGCCGACGCGCAAATCGCTGCGAGAGGCGCGCGTATAATTTGCACCTCCGGCCGCAATAACTCTTCCCATGCACGTCTTTTTCGAGGACGACGGTGCGTTCAAGGCCGGCACGGTCCTCGTCGACAACGACGCTTCCCTGCAGATCGAAGCCGCGTCGGGCAAGCGCATGAAGGTCAAGGCGGCGAACGTGCTGCTCCGCTTCACGGAGCCTTCGCCCGCCGCAATGCTGGCCGAAGCGCAGAAGCTCGCTTCGGAGCTTGATCCGGATTTTCTGTGGGAAGCGAGCGACGGGCGCGAGTTCGCCTTCGCCGATCTCGCTGCTGAATACTACGGGCGCACGCCAAGGCCCGCCGAGGCCGCGGCGCTTGCGTTCTGCCTGCACGCCTCGCCGATGCACTTCTACAAAAAAGGGAAGGGGCGCTATAAGGCCGCGCCGCCGGACTCGCTCAAGGCTGCCCTTACCGGCGCAGACCGCAAGCGTCGCGAAGCTGAGCAGATTGCGGCTTATGCCGAAGAGCTGAAGCGCTACCGGCTGCCCGAGGCGCTCCGCGACAAGCTGCCGATGCTTCTCTACAAGCCCGACAAGCTCGCGCTCGAGACGCGCGCCGTGAACGCCGCCTGCGACGCGCTGCAGACAAACCCGATCGCGCTCCTTGCGGCCTGCGGCGCGATTCCATCCACGCACGAATTCCACTTCAATCGTTTTCTTTTCGACGCATTTCCGGGGGGCACGGCGTTTCCACCCTACGGCGATCTGCCCGGCGTACCAGAGCTGCCGCTGGCCGCGGTCCGCGCCTTCTCCATCGACGACGCGACGACCACCGAGATCGACGACGCCTTCTCGGTGCGCGCGCTGACCGACGGTCGCTTCGAGATCGGCATCCACATCGCCGCGCCGGGTGCCGCGATCGCGCATGGCTCGCCTCTCGACGCGATCGCGCGCGCCCGTCTTTCGACCGTGTACATGCCGGGGCGCAAGATCACGATGCTGCCGGAGCCCGTGCTCGCGCGCTTTTCGCTGGCCGCGGGCGCGACGCCGTCCGCGATGTCGCTCTACGTCGAGACCGCGGCCGACGGGACGCCGCTCCGGCACTCCACGCGACTGGAGCGCGTCGCCATCGCGGCCAATCTGCGCCTCGACGAGATCGGCAACGCGTTCGCGTTGCCTGCGAATCCGGGAGAAGCACGGTGGACCGACGAACTGCGCGCGCTGTGGCGGCTCGCGCAGAAACTCGAAGCAGCGCGCGGCAAGCCGGATGTGGCGCGAGTCGACTACAGCTTCCGGGTCGACTGGGATGCCGCGCCGGGCGGCAAGGTGATGATCGTCCCGCGCCAGCGCGGGTCGCCGCTCGACAAGCTGGTCGCGGAATCGATGATTCACGTCAACAGCACCTGGGGAAAATTGCTGGCCGACGCGCGTGTGCCGGGCCTTTACCGCACTCAGACGGCGGGGAAGGTCAAGATGAGCACCAAGCCCGAGGCGCATCAGGGTCTCGGCGTCGATCAGTATCTGTGGGCCAGCTCGCCGCTGCGGCGCTACAGCGATCTCGTCAACCAGTGGCAACTGATCGCGCTTATCGGGGGCGGGAAGCCCCCTTACGCCAATAACGATGCCGGGCTTTACGCGGCCGCGGCGGACTTCGAGCTGACCTATGCTCAGTACGCAGAATTCCAGAGCCGCATGGAGCACTACTGGTGCCTGCGCTGGCTCCTGCAGGAACGCGTCGAGGAGATCTCGGCCACCGTGCTGCGCGAGAACCTCGCTCGCTGCGACGGCTTGCCGCTCGTCGCGCGGGTAGCCGATCTGCCACCGCTCGCGCCCGACACGCGGGTTCGCCTCAAGCTGGCACGCATCGATCTGCTCGCGGCGAGCTTCGAGGCTCGCTATGGGGGCCTGGCGCCCGATTAGCGTGTAATTGGCGGGTTTTTATGACAGGAGGATATACTTGCGGGCCAGATGCCCGCCAAGCCGGCCCGCCGTCGACCTCAGGCGTCCCAACGCGCCGCGGCAAAGGACGCGCCGCAGCCTCGCGCCCGTCCGGTCATCGTGCGGGAGCCCCGCACGGCGTCGCTGCCTTTCCTCGCGGTCGACCCCGTGCCGGGCGAGCGATTGTTCGCGGGCGCCATGCTGGGCTCGATCCTGTTGCACCTCTTCGTGCTCGCCATCAAGTTCAGTGCCTTCGATTTAGCCGCACTCGACCGGAACCCGCCGCTCGAAGTCGCACTGGTCAACGCGAAGTCGACGACCAAGCCAACGAAGGCTGAGATCCTCGCCCAGGCGCACCTCGACGGCGGCGGCAACACCGACGCCAATCGCCGAGCGAAGAGCCCGCTGCCGGTGCTTCCACGCGAAAACTCATCGACCGAGCTCGCGGTCGCCACGCAAAAGGTTGAAGAGCTCGAGAAGCAGGCCAAGGAGATGATGACGCAGCTGCGCGCGCGAGCCACCGTGGCGCCTGCGGTGCCGACGCCGACCAATGCGCAGCAGATGCCGGAGCTGCCGACCGCGACCGAAGCGATGCAGCACACGCTCGAAGCGATGCGGCTCGAAGCGCAGATCGCGAAGGAGATGGAGGCCTACGAGAAGCGTCCGAAGCGGCGCTTCGTGGGCGCTCGCGCCGCGGAATATCGCTTCGCGCGCTACGTCGAAGACTGGCGGCTCAAGGTCGAGCACGTCGGCAACCTGAATTATCCGGAGGCTGCGCGCGCGAGGAAGCTCTACGGCAGCCTGCTGCTCACGGTGGGCATCCGCTCCGACGGCACGCTCGAAAGCATCGCGCTCGACCGTTCGTCGGGGCAGAAGATTCTCGACACCGCGGCCAAGAAGATCGTCGAGATCGCATCGCCTTTCGCGCCGTTTCCGCCCGAGATTCAGCGCGACACCGACATCCTCTACATCACGCGCACCTGGACCTTCGCGCCGGGGGATTCGCTCATCTCGCAGTGAACAGCGTCGGACGCTGGCTCACGTGGACGCTCGCGATCGCCGCCGCCGCGATCGTGCTCGTACTGGGCTGGTACGCCGCGCACATTCTGTGGTGGCGCGATCATGCACCCGGAGAGACCGCGTTCATGGCGATGCGCGCGGCCGAGCAGCGCGAGCACGGCAAGCCGGTTCGCCGTTCCTACCAGTGGGTGCCCTACGAGCGCATCTCGCCGGCGCTGAAGCGCGCGATGATCGCCGCCGAGGACGCAAAGTTCGTCGAGCACGAAGGCTTCGATTGGGAAGGCATCGAGCGGGCGATGGACAAGAACCAGCGCCGCGGCCGCGTCGTCGCCGGCGGCTCGACCATCACCCAGCAGCTCGCGAAGAACCTGTTTCTTTCCTCGCAGCGAAGTTACTGGCGCAAGGCGGAGGAGGCCGTGATCACGCTGATGCTCGAAGCGCTGCTCGACAAGCGGCGCATCTTCGAGCTCTACCTCAACGTGATCGAGTGGGGCGACGGCGTGTTCGGCTGCGAGGCCGCGTCGCGCCGTTACTTTGGAGTGAGTGCGAAGGATCTCGACACTTCGCAGGCAGCGCGACTGGCGGCGATGGCGCCCAATCCGCGCTATTACGAGCGGCATCCCGACGCGCGCGGACTCGAGCGCAAGATCCCGATCATCATGGCGCGGATGCCTGCCGCCGAGTTGCCGTGAGGGCCGTTGTCGGGCACGATAAGGCCGCCGGACATGCCCCGGACCGCGACGCGCCGGAGGCAGGCGCCGCAAGCCACAGGGAGACATGAGCACGGCTCATCGCGCATTGCCGGTCCTGCTGCGCATTTGTGCGGCGATCGACCAGTTGTTCATCGTCGAGGTTGGGCCGTTCGGAAAGGAGCTGGCCGAGGACGCTCGCACGGCCTGGCTCGAGACGGGCAACAAGATCCGTCCGTCGGACGTCGAGCAGTATGTCGCGCTCCTCGCGCAGAATATCGCCGATCCGGAACGGCGCGAGGCGTTCGTGGAGGAAGCGAAGGCTTGCATCAAGCTGTAGGGAGACCGACATGTTCCTCAACCGTTCGATTACCACCCAGTTCATCGCCGTCTTCGTGGTTTCCGTCTTGCTCGTCGTCGGGTCGTTCTATCTCGTACTCGACAGCGTCTATCACAGCGAACTGAAGAAGCAGGCGGAGACCGTGGCGGACAACGTAGACGCCTTCGGGAGCTGGGTATCGCAATACGGCCGCGTCTGGGTGCGCGACGACAACAAGAGCTATCTCGGGCAGGTCACGCTGGTGAGCGCGACAGAGCCGTCGCTGGTGGCAGCCCCTGCGGGAACGTCTGCGGCGGCCGACGTGTGGCACTTCTATTCGAAGAACCCCGCGCTTGCGCAGCGCGAGTACTCCGAAGTGGTGGAGAAATCGGCGTCGCCGGCGAAGTTCCGGGTGACATCGCACAACGTGATGAACCCGAACAACAAGCCCGATGCCTTCGAGACACGAGCGCTCGAGCGCATTCGGGCCAACCATCTCACCGAATACTACGAAGTGCTGCCGGACAGCTTTCGCTACGCGCGCACGCTCTACGAAAAGTCCTCCTGTCTCACCTGTCATGCGAGCGCAGCCAGCGCACCGGCGGACGTGCGCGAGCGCTACGGCACGGAAAACGGGTTCGGCTTCAAGGAGGGCGAGGTCGCCGGCATCATCAGCGTCAGATTGCCGAGCCGCTCGTTCTGGCAGGTAACCCGCGATGTGGTTGGACCCCTGCAGATTGCGCTCCTCTTGAGCGCGTTTGTCATCTCGGTTGTGTTCATCCAGTTCGCTGTCGTGCGTCCGATCAAGCGAGTGACCGCGGCGGCGGAGCGAATCTCGGTCGGCCAGGCCGCGGAGCTTGGATCAGCGCAACTCAAGCGCACCAGCGGCAACGAGATGCATCAGCTCATCCTCGCCACGGAGCGTTTGCGCGCAAGCCTGATGCTGGCGATCCAGCGCGCTTCCAGGAAATCAGCTTCTGCGCCGTCCGGATCACCTCCGCCGCAACAATGAGGCTCTCTTCCCACGTGCGGGTAGCGGGCTCGGTTGAGGGGTTCAAGCCGGAATAAGCATCTCCAAGGCCCTGTTTTCTCTATCGGATGAGCCATCGAGGTGCGGCCGGAATCGCCGAGGGAGTTTGGTTGCCCGACAAGTTGCCTGACGCGCTGCCCAATCCCGACCTCGTCGCAGCGCTTCCGAGGTTGCGCCGCTACGCGCGCGTGCTGACCGGCGACGTGCATCGGGCGGACGACCTCGTGCAGGACACGCTGGCGCGGGCCTGGGAGAAGCGTCAGCTCTGGCAGGCCGGAAGCGATCTTCGCGCATGGCTCTTTACGATCATGCACAACGTGTACGTGAACCAGTTCTCGATGCGCCAGCGCGAATACGCGCAAGCCTCCCTCGATGCGGATGAGGGTCCCGCTGCCGGCTGGGAGATACCGGTTCGCGCCACGCAGTCCGATCGCGTGGAATTGGCCGAAGTGTTCGAGCAGATAGAACGCCTCCCCGTGGCTCAGCGCGAAGTCTTGATCCTCGCCGCGGTCGAGGAGTTGCGCTACGAGGAGATCGGCGACGTGCTCGGCGTGCCGATCGGCACGGTGATGTCGCGCCTGTCGCGCGCACGTGAAAAATTGAAGCGCATGAACGCCGACTCGGCGTCGCCTTTGAAAGTCGTGAAATGAGCGTCGGCTTGCCGCTGTCCGAAGACGATCTGCACGCTTTCGCGGACAACCAGCTCCCGGCCGAGCGGGCGCAGGAGATCGCCGCGGTGCTTGCGCGCGAGCCGGCGCTCGCCGGCCGCGTGGCGGAGATCAAGCGGCAGAACGCGCTGTTGCGTGACGCGCTCGATCCGTGGCTCGCCGAGGCACTGCCGCACAAGCTCCTGCACGCCAGCTCGCATCCTCCGGCGCGATCGGCATGGCAGCGGCTACGGGCTCCGCTGGCGGTCGCGGCCACGCTCGTCATCGGCGTAGCACTGGGCTGGTACGGGCGAGAAGAGATGCTCAGGCGCGACGGGACGCCTATCAGCTTTTCGCGGCAGGCTGCGCTCACGCATGCGCTGTACGCCGCCGACGTGAATCGCCCGGTCGAGATGTGGGCGAGCGACGAGCAGCGGCTGGTGACCTGGCTATCGAAGCGCATCAACTTCCCGCTGCGCGCGCCCGATCTCAACGGCCTCGGATATTCGCTCGTGGGAGGCCGGCTGGTGGCCGGCAACGAGAAGCCGGCCGCGCTGTTCATGTACGAGAATGCCGACAAGCAGCGCATCTCGCTCCTGGTGCGCCGGGACGATGTCGCGTCGCACGAGACGGCGTTCCGCTACGCGCGCGAGGATGGCGTTAGCGTGTTCTATTGGATCGACGACGCCTGCGGCTACGCCATCTCCGGGCGCGTCGACAAGGCACAATTGCTCGCCATCGCGCGCGTCGTCTACGGCCAGCTCGCCGCGTTCGAAGCCGCGCAGTCTCAGCGGCCCTAGGTGCTAATCCATCGCAGGGCCGAATAAACCCGCGGCCCTACAGCGTCACCGGTCCCCGCGGCGTCTGTAGCATCGCCGCGAGCCGCGGCGTCGTACCGAACGTCACCTTGAGCATTTCGCCGAGCGAGAGCTTTTCGAGCGCCGAGCGGATGCGAGCTGGTTCCGGGTGCGCAGCCGACAAGGCGACGAGGCGCACGCGACTCTCCTGCATCGTGTCGGTCGGATGGCGGGCATCAGACCATTGAATCAGCGTCGGGACGAGGCCCTCGCCGGGAAGACGTCCGTCGTCGGGAATCGTGATGCGCCAGCGAAACGCTCCGCGTTCCATCGGACGTGCGGGACCCAGAACGATCGGTGAGACTCGGCGCGCGGCATCGATGTCATCGGTTCGAACCACCCAATGGATCAAGCGCGGCATTTCGACGAGCGCATCGCGCATCGCCCCGCTATCGAGCGCGAACCAGCGCGGACGTTTCGGCGGAGAAGCCTCCGGGTCGATGGCGATGACTTCGAGATAGGTTTTGGCGCCCAGCTTGAGCAGGCTGTTGTGCGTGCCCATCGCCACGTGGTTGCCGCCGCGCTGCGGGCGTACTCCGAGGAGCCGCTCGAGATGATCCTCGCCTTGCTCGAGGGTGGCGGCGGCGATGACCAGATGGTCGAGCGCCGCAACGACGACTGGCACTAAGTTTCGCTCTCGCTCGCGTCGAAGTCGAGCTCCACCTTCGCTCCGTTGGGATCGTGCAAGAAAACCTGCCAGGTTCCCGAACCGACCTGCCGCCGGCATATGTGGTCGATCTTCCGCGACCTCAGCGTTGCGAGCACCGAAGCGAGCCCCTGCGCCGAGAACGCCATGTGATCGATCACACCGGGCTTGAGGTCGCTCTTCGGACGCCCGCCGCTGACGTGCAGGACCGGCGCCCCGCCCGCGTAGAGCCACGCCCCTGGGAAATCGAAGTTGGGGCGCGTTCCGGCGGAAAGCCCGAGTACGTCGCGATAGAAAGCGACTGTTCCGGGCACGTCGTCGGTGAGAATGTTGAAATGATTCATGCCCTCGATGGCCATGGCAGGATTCTCCGATATGCGACCCGATCGCGCTCGCTCGCCGCGAAGAACTCGGCGAAGAGCGCAGTCGCGTCAGGCGGAAGCGAATCATTGTACGCGTACGCGGCATCGCCGCCGCTCCACGCATGCCCCAACTCGGGTACGTGGATGAGGCGCGCTACGAGGCGCCCGTCGATCCGGTAATCGTCGGCGGTCATCGTGCGGCCGCCATCGAGAGTGGCGCTCGTCGATGCATTCGACCGAGGGAGCTCATGCACCGGCGACGCTCCCGCTTTCATCCATGCGTCGAAGACGAGGTACTGTCGCACGAGCTCGGTTGCGTTGACCGAGGCGACGACCGAGTCGCGTCCGCCGTGGATCACGCACAGCGGCAGCGGCAACGCACGCGATGAAGTCTGCTCGCGCGCGAGCCGCGCGATCTCTTCGATCGGCGCGTCGGAGCCCGAGGCGAGAATCTGCAGTGCCTTGAGCGGGCTCGACGCGGCGCCGCAGGCCACACCCGAGTGCACGCCAACCGCGGTGAACATGCGCGCGAGACGCAACCCGAGGATCGCGGCGAGGCATCCACCAGCCGACATCCCGACGACGAACACGCGTCGCGGATGCGCGCGGTACGCGCGGCGCACGGCGCGCACCTGCGCGGCGACGATCGCCGCTTCGCCGCGACCGGCGGCGGTGCGCTTGTCGAACCAGTTCCAGCAGCGCCAGCCGTTCGCCGTCTCCTTTTGACGCGGCAGCAGGACCAGCCAGCCTTGATCATCGGCGAGAGCTGTGATGCGGGTCGCGGCGGCGATCTCTTCCGGTGTCTGCCGGCAGCCATGCAGCAGCACGAGCAGAGGTCTCCGCTTCCATGGCGTGTAGCCGCGCGGCACATAGACGAGATAATCGCGCGACGGCCAAACCCAGGGCGCAATCGAGACCCAGCCTCTCAGCGCGAACTTGCTGCCGTGTTCGAAGCGTCCGGGCTCCGGCGGTTTGCGGCGGAAGAGCTGCATCAGCAATTCGCGGACACGATCCGCGTGCGCTGGCCGTGGCTCAGATGAGGATGACGTCGTACTGCTCCTGCGTGTAGAGCGTCTCGACCTGAAGCGAGATCGGCTTGCCGATGAAGTCTCCGAGCTGCGCGAGGCTCTGCGACTCCTCGTCGAGGAAGAGATCGATCACGGACTGGGCGGCGAGGATGCGGAACTCGCGCGCGTTGAACTGCTTCGATTCGCGCACGATCTCGCGCAGGATCTCGTAACAAACGGTTTGCGCTGTCTTGAGTTCGCCGCGACCTCCACAGGTCAGACAAGGCTCGCACAGCACGTGCGCCAGGCTCTCCCGCGTGCGCTTGCGCGTCATTTCGACCAATCCCAGCTGCGTGAAGCCGTTGACGGTGAGCCGCGTGCGGTCGCGCTCGAGCGCCTTGCCGAGCTCCGCCAGAACCGAAGAGCGGTGCTCCGCGTTCTCCATGTCGATGAAGTCGATGATGATGATGCCGCCGAGGTTACGCATGCGAAGCTGGCGCGCGATCACCTGCGCCGCCTCGAGGTTCGTCTTGAAGATCGTGTCGTCGAAGCTGCGCCCGCCGACGAAGCCGCCGGTGTTGACGTCGATGGTAGTCATCGCCTCGGTCTGGTCGATGATAAGGTAGCCGCCGGACTTCAAGTCGACCCGGCGGGCGAGTGCCTTCAGGATCTCGTCCTCCACGCCGTGCAGGTCGAAGAGCGGACGCTCGCCCGTGTAGTGATTGATGCGCCCGACGATGTTCTGCATGTACTGCTGCGCGAACTCCTGCATCTTGTGATAGGTCTCGCGCGAATCGACGAGGATGTGTGCCGTCTCCTCCGTCACCATGTCGCGCAGCACGCGCTGCGCGAGATTCAGGTCGACGTAGATCGGCGCGGGCGCCGGCAGCTCGGTCGACTTGGCGGTGAGGTCGCTCCACATGCGGGTGAGATATTCGATGTCGCTCTGCATTTCGCGCTCGGTCGCGGTTTCCGCCATGGTGCGGATGATGAAACCCCCACCGAGACCTTCTGGCAGTAGTTGTTGCAGCTTCCCGCGCAGCATCTCGCGCTCGGCTTCGTCCTCGATCCTCTGCGAGATGCCGATGTGCGAGTCCTGCGGCAGATAGACGAGCAGCCTTCCCGCCAGGCTCACCTGCGTGGAGAGCCGCGCGCCTTTGGTGCCGATCGGATCCTTGATCACCTGCACGAGCAACGACTGACCTTCGTGCAGGATGCGCTCGATCGGCTTGGCCTCGTGGTTGTGACCGTTTTGCCGGTGCTCCCAGATGTCTGCGATATGCAGGAACGCCGCGCGCTCGAGCCCGATCTCGACGAACGCCGACTGCATCCCCGGCAGCACGCGCGCCACGCGGCCGAGATAGATGTTGCCGACCAAGCCGCGCGCGCTTGCGCGCTCGACGTGCAGCTCCTGCACCACCCCCTGCTCGAGCATCGCGACGCGCGTTTCCTGCGGCGTGACGTTGATGAGAATTTCGTTGTTCATCTCAATCAAAGCACAGGGAAGCCGATGCGCGAGAGGATTTCCGACGTTTCGTACAGCGGCAGTCCCATCACGCCCGAGTAGCTGCCCTCGATGTGCTCCACGAACGCGGCCGCCCTGCCCTGGATCGCATAGGCACCGGCCTTGTCGAAGGGCTCACCGGTCGCGACGTAGCGCTCGATCTCGTCCTTCGGAATAGCGCGAAACGTCACGTGCGATGCGGAGACCGCCATCTCGATATGCGCCTGCCAGCGCACGGCCACCGCAGTGATCACCTCGTGCCTGCGCCCTGAAAGCGCGGCCAGCATCGCCGCTGCAGCCTCCGCGTCGACGGGCTTGCCCACCGCCGTGCCGTCGAGCACGACTTCGGTGTCGGCGCCGACCACCGGCTTCGGCGCGAGTCCGCGTTGTCCCATGCGATGCCACCCCACCGCGGCCTTGGTATGTGCCATACGCTTCACGAAATCGAGCGGCATCTCGTCCTTGCGAGGCCGTTCGACGACGTCGCGCCGTCGACCCGGGGCTTCGCGCAGGAGCAGCACTTCGAACTCCACGCCGAGCTGACGCAGAAGCTCCTGCCGACGCTCACTCTTCGAAGCGAGGTAGACCGACGGACGTTCGGTCAGAACGAACAATTCGCTCATTCGCGGTGGTAAGGATGTCCCCTCAACAGACTCGTCGCGCGGTAGAGCTGCTCGGCAAGCAGCACGCGCACGAGCCCGTGCGGCAATGTTAGCGCGGAAAGCGACACTATGACATTGGCATTGCGCTTGAAGTCTGTCGAGAGGCCGTCGGCGCTGCCGATCACGAACGCAACTTCGAGACCGCGCTCGCGCCAGTCGCGAAGCGCTTGCGCGAGCCGCGCCGTGGTCCAGCGCTCCCCGCGTTCGTCGAGCGCGACGATGTAACAACCCTTGCTGGCCGCCGCGATGTGCTTCGCCTCCGCCGCGAGAATTTGCTCCACGCCGCGTCCGCGATCGCGCGGCTCGGGTTTCAGCTCGACCAGCTTGAACGCGAGCTCGCGCGGCAGCCGCCGCGCGTAGTCATCGAATCCGGCCGCCACCCACGCCGGCATGCGATGGCCGAGCGCGACGATGCGGATCTTCACCTACGCCAGAACTTTCGCGCGCCGCCGCGGCGTCGGCGGCGTCCACAACTCTTCGAGGTTGTAGTACGCGCGTACGGCGGGCTGCATGATATGGACGACGACGTCACCCGCGTCCACCAGTACCCATTCGCCGGATTGCTCGCCTTCCACCCCGAAGATTCTTGCGCCGGCCTTCTTCATCGACTCGCGCACGTGCTGCGAGAGCGCCTTCACCTGCCGGGCCGATTCGGCGGTGGCGATGATCAGCGTGTCGTAGAGGCTGGTGAGCTTGCGGACGTCGAGAACGACGATGTCGCGGGCTTTGATGTCTTCGAGGGCGGTGACTGCGGTTTTCTGGATCTTGTTAAGTCGCATCCGGTTCCGATTGGTAAAGATGGTTGCGGTCAATATATGCCAGAACAGAGGCGGGAAGCAAACCGCGAACCGCATCTCGGCCCGAGGGACCGCGCGCGAGCGCGGCGCGGATCGCGCTCGCAGAGATCGGCTGCGGCGTCACTGCGACGCGGAGGATCGCACCGCCGAGTGAACGCTCCAATCGCATCGCATCGGTGGTGAGCCGGCGCTCCCACTGCGTCTGCAGCGTCGCGGGCAATCGGGCCGGATCGAACTCGGTTCCCGGACGCTCGACGACGAGAAAGTGCGCGAGCGTGAAGAGCTGCTGCCAGCGCCGCCACTCTTCGAGTCCGGCGAATGCATCGGCGCCGATCACGAGCGCGAGCGGACGCTTCGGCTCCTCCGCGCGCATGCTTTCGAGCGTCAGCACGGTGTAGCTCCGACCGGCGCGATGGACTTCGCGCGCATCGGCGACGAGTCCGGTGAATTCCTCGCAGCCGAGCTCCGTCATCGCCAGACGATGCTCCGCGGAAGCAACCGGCGGCGCCCGATGCGGCGGGTCGCCGGCTGGAATCAACCGGACCTCGTCGAGGCCCACGGCAGACTTCACATCCGCGGCGAGCCGCAGATGACCATAATGAATCGGATCGAAGGTCCCGCCGAGGAGGGCGATGATCGGCGAAGCGTGCCTCATCGAAACCTTAGACAACGCGCCGGTGCCCTGTGCTCGCGAGCAATGATTCGACGTGATCGAGCTCGCTCTGGATCACGCGCAGCACTTCGTCGTTGATGACGTCGGTGTCGCGCAGCTGCATCAGCTCGTCGCGCTCGGCCTGCAGCGCGGTGAGCCGCAGGCGCCGCTCCGCCTCGTGCGTCGCGTCGATGTGCCGGCGCCGCTCCGCGTTGGCGCTGTGCTGCGCGGCGCGCCGCTCGTATTCGTCGATGAGGGCGTTCGCATAAGCGATCTCGGCGCCTTCCGTGAGCCGCGGCAGCTCCTTGCGGATCGCGGTGGCCGCCGCCTGCGCAGCCGCAAGCCGCGCGGCACGCTCCTCGCGCTCGGCCATGCCGTCGCCGCGGACTTCGAGCCAGCGGATGGCGAGCGGCAACGTCAACCCGTGCACGACGAGCGTGATCAGGATCACCGACGCCGCGAGGAAGATGATGAGCTCGCGTCCGGGGAATGGCTCGCCCGATGCAGTCGCGAGGGGAATCGACAATGCCGCGGCCATCGTCACCGCGCCGCGGATCCCGCCCCAGCCGACAATGAATACGTTTCGCGGCTCATGGATGCCTTCGCGCTCGCGTATGCGCTTCGACAGTACGAGCGGGATGTAGGCGGCAGGGAAGACCCAGAGGAGCCGCAGCGCGATCACGGCAGCGGACACGGCGAGAGCCAGTCCCGCGAGCCCGAGAGCGTCCGCATGGCGGATCGCAGCGATGACCGAATGCAGCTGCACGCCGAGCAGCACGAATACCAGCCCGTTGAACACGTACTCGAGCATGGTCCACACCTCCCAGGCGTGAGCCCGCGTCGGCGCGTCGACGTTGCGCGTGTCGCTTACCCCTGCATAGAGCCCGGACGCGACCACGGCGAGGATGCTCCCCAGACCGAGCGCCTCGGCCGCGAAATATGCCGCGTACGGAGTCAGCACGGAGATGATGGTCTGGATCGTCGGATCGCCGGCGCAAAGGCGCACGAGCCCGTGTCGTATCTGCCCGGCGATCCAGGCGACCGCGAGTCCCAGCAGGAAGCCTCCGCCCGAGAGCAGGAAGAAATCGAATGCGGCATCGCTCCAGCTAAAGGCGCCGGTGACGACGGCGGCGACCGCGAACTTGAACGCGATCAGCCCGGAGGCATCGTTGATAAGGCTCTCGCCGCCGAGGATGGTGGTGACGCGCGCCGGCACCGCGAGCCGGTTGGTGATCGCAGCGACGGCAACCGCGTCGGTCGGCGAGATCACTGCGCCGAGGGCGAACGCCGCGGCGAGCGGCAACGCCGGGAGGAGCCAGTGCAGGAGATAGCCAACCGCGACCACGGTGAGCAAAACGAGACCGAAGGCGAGCAGCAGCACGGGACGCAGCACGCCGAGAAGATCGCGCTTCGGAATCGTCCAACCGTCGGCGAAGAGCAGCGGCGGAATGAACAGCAGAAAGAACACTTCCGGCGGTACGTTGAGGGATCGAAGCGCCGGAAGGAAGGAAAGCGCAATACCGCCCGCGACCTGAACGATCGGCAGCGGTATCGGCACCCACTTTCCGATGGCGCCGATCAGCGCGATCGCGAGGAGCAGGCTCAGCGTGACTTCGATGACGCTCACGCGGCGATTGTACGCCGCGACGCTTGCCCTCTACGCCAGACCTCTCCCCGCGCACGGGGAGAGATCGCATCACAACTGCTGTTCCGGCACAAATGGAGCAAAGAGAACGTTCTGTAAGCGCATCGCGAAGCTGGTGTCGGGCTCCTCGGTCAAGACCATCTCGCCCTCGTCGTCCATGCTGAGCCACTCGATTGCCTCGCGCTCGGGCGCGAAGCGCAGCCGATACGAGCTCTGCAGCTTGCTGATGTGGAAGATGCGCAGCACCTCTTTCGCGAGCTGCGGGCTCTGCACCAGGATGCCGAGCTCGGTGTTCTTGCCTGCCGAGCGCGGATCGAGATTCATCGAGCCGACGAAGATCGTGTTGCGATCGATGACGGCGGTCTTCGCGTGCAAGCGCCCGAGTGACATCCCGGGAAATCCGAGCCGCTTGTTCTTCTCGATGCCGGTCGGGCTCAGCTCGTACAGATCGACTCCGGCGCGCAACAGCTCGGCGCGGTAGCGAGAGTAGCCGGTGTGCACGACCGGCTCGTCATTCGACGCCAGCGAATTGGTGAGGATCGTGACTTTGACTTTGCGCTGCGTGAGCTCGGTGAACGCCGCGACGCCTTTCGGCCCGGGGATGAAATACGGCGAGGAGATGAACACGTCGGACTTCGACTTCATGACCATGTCCATGACATTCATCTGCACGCTCATCGAGCGCGCCATCTCGTCGGAGGTCGCTGTGACCTTGGCCGGCGGATCGGCAAAGGCGACGGCTTTGCCCCAGATCAGGCCGACGTGCCCCGTCTCGAGGTCGTCCGCGATCGGGCTGTAGCCCAGGATGTCGATCGGCGGCGGGTTCACCACCATCATCTGCTCGCCTTCGTCGACCAGCGCGTCGAATTGCTTGCGCAGCGCAGCCGCGTCGAGCTCGGTGTTGATGATCGACTGCACGGGGTACACAAAGGGACTGTTCCAGTACGCATCGAAGATGCCCTCGAGCTGCGTCACGACCGGACCAATGATGAACGCATCCATGTCGACGAAGTTCTCCGAGGCGCTGCGCATGAAGTATTCGTCGGCGATGTTGCGTCCGCCGGCGACCGCCATCACGCTGTCGGCGATGAAAAGCTTGTTGTGCATGCGATGGTTGACCCGCTGAAAATCGAGCAGAGAGGCGGAATACTTGTGGATCAGGCTGTCGCGGCCGCAGCAGAACGGGTTGAAGAGACGCACTTCGACGTTCGGAAACGCGGCGAGCCCGATGAAGAGCGAGTCGCCGCCCGTGGTGTAGAGATCGTCGACGATCAGACGCACCCGCACGCCGCGCACCGCGGCATCGCGGAGGTTCCGCAGCAGCAGCCGTCCGGTGTTGTCGTTGGCGATCTGGTAGTACTGCACGTCGAGCGAGTAGCGAGCCCGCTTGGCGAGCTGGACTCGGGTGTCGAGCGCGTAGGCGCCGAGCGGCATCAGGCGGAATCCCGAGAGATCGTCTCCGGGCGGCGTCGAATCGTGGGCGATCCTGGCGAGCGGGCCGTCGAGCGAGGACTTGAGCGCAACGGTCTCCGCCCGATCGGGCTGCGACGGTAGCATTCCGCAGGCGCTGAGGAAACTGAGCGCAACGACCCATGTCAGGCTTCCGCCCACCGTACGACTAAGCCGCGATAAGATCACGTTCGAAGCTCCACCGGAGGTCGCCATGGCCCGATTGGTCGTCACCGCCGCGCTCCTGCTTACGCTCAGTGGCCCTGCGCGAGCGGCGCTTGACATCGGCGAGCGCGCGCCACAGTTCACGGCCCCGGCGGCGCTGGCCGGCAAAGTGTACGAGTTTTCTCTCGCCGAATCGCTCAAGAAGGGGCCGGTCGTGCTCTATTTCTTCCAAGCCGCCTACTCGGTGGGCTGCTCGCTGGAAGCGCACAATTTCGCCGATGCCAGCGACCAGTTCGCCGCGCTCGGCGCCTCGGTCGTTGGCGTATCCGCAGATGACATCGACACGCTGTCCAAATTTTCGGTGCAAGCCTGCCAGAACCGCTTTCCCGTCGTTGCCGACGAGGGTGAGACGGTGATCAAATCCTTCGACGCCGTGATGCAGACGCGTCCCGAATACGCCAACCGTATCTCCTACGTGATCGCCCCCGACGGGACGATCGTATTCCACTACATGAACCTCAACCCGAACAAGCACGTTGAGAAGACGCTCGGCGCGCTGCGAGAGTGGAAAGCGAAGGTCGAACGGAAGTAGGGCCGGGTCCATCGCTGCGGTTAGAACCGCGAACCCGGCGCCGCTAGAAAGGCGATCTCTTCCGGCGTCGACCTGCGCCCGAGCATCGCGTTGCGGTGCGGGTAACGACCGAAGAGCCGGATCACGCCAGCGTGCCTTTCGGCCCAGAGCAGTGGGTCGCTCAGACCGGTCTCGTCGCGCAGCCGCGTATGCAGCGCGATCGAGCGCTCCTGCGCGGCGAGGTCCTCCGCGTGAGCGAACGGCAGGTACAGAAACTGGCGCTCGACGGGAATCAGCGCGCGATCGTCGCTGCGCGCGATCGCGGCTTCCGCGGTAGCGAGCGCAAGCGGATCGCCAGCGAAAGCCCGCGGCTCGTCGCGAAAGCTGTTGCGCGTGAACTGGTCGAGCAGGAGAACGCGCGCGAGCGCATCGCGCGGCGCAACCCAGTCCGCAAATCCGCCCGCTAGCGCCTCTTCGACCGCCGCACCGAAGCGCATGCGAATCTCCGCGTCGAACTTGGGATCCTTGCGAAACCATTCCGGACGCGATTCGCCGTAGCGCGGCCTTCCACGCGGACCGAACCAGAAGTCGAGAATCTCGTCCTGCAGTGCTTGCACGCCGCTCGCCGTGATCCCTCAATGGCTGCTATAGTGCCACGGCGCCGCGCTGCATTGTCTTCCGATGCGCACTTCCTACCGCGACATCGCGATTCTCGCCTGCTGTCAGGCGCTGCTGCTCGTCAACAACGCGGGGCTCATCGCGATGAACGGGCTGGTCGGCTACGCGCTCGCCGCCAACAAGGCGCTTGCTACTCTCGGCGTCACTACCTACGTGCTTGGCGCGGCGCTCGCAGCGATGCCCGCCTCGTTGTGGATGGCGCAGGTTGGACGCCGCCGTGGCTTCATGACCGGCTCGCTGATCGGCGTGGCGGGAAGCGCGGTCTGCGCTCTCGCGCTGGCATGGTCGAGCTTCCTCGTCTACTGCATTGGCACCGGGCTCATCGGCGCCTACACGGCGTTCGGGTTTCACTATCGTTTCGCTGCCGCCGAGGTCGCCGCGCCGGCATTCAAGGCGAAAGCGATCTCACTCGTGCTGGCTGGCGGCATCGCCGGAGGATTCCTCGGACCGGAGGCGAGCCGCTTCGCCAAGGATGCATTTTCGGTGCCGTTTCTGGGATCCTTCCTCGTGCTCTCAGTGATCGCGATCGTCGCGCTCGCCGTGCAGTCACTCGTTCGCGTGCCGGCGCCGGTGGCGACCGATGGCGGCAGCGCGGGCCGGCCGCTGGCCCAGATCGCGCGCCAACCGGTCTTTATCGTAGCCGCGCTGTCCGCTGCGCTCGGGTACGGCGTGATGAATCTTCTTATGACGGCCACGCCGCTGGCAATGAACTTCTGCAGCCATCCCTACTCGGCGGCGGCGTTCGTGATCGAGTGGCACGTGGTGGGCATGTACGCGCCGGGCTTCGTCACGGGAACCTTGATCAAGCGCTTCGGCGTTATCAACGTGATCATCGCCGGCGCGATGTTGCAGGCAGCGTGCGTCGCGGTGGCACTCTCCGGCAATCACGTCGGACACTTCTGGACCGCGCTGGTGCTGCTCGGCGTGGGCTGGAACCTGATGTACACCGGCGGCACGACTCTGCTCACTGAAGCCTATATGCCCGCTGAGAAGGCGCGCACACAGGGATTGAACGACTTCATCGTCTTCTCGGTGATGGGCGTATCGTCGTTCGCCTCCGGCGTGCTCGTGAACGCCGCCGGGTGGGAGACGATGAACGCCGGAGCGCTCCCATTCATTGCAGCAGTTGCGATCGCCGCCTTCTGGTTCGCGTTGGTGCGTCGCCGCAGCGCGCGGCAGCCGGCAAGCTCGTGAGTGCCGAACGCGACGAGTTGCAACAATGGGTCGGGCGTACGGAAGCGCGCACCGATACGATCGATGCGCGGCCGGTGGCGCTGCTCAGCGCCACGCTCGATCGCGACGATCCGCCGCCGCGCGCGGGCGGTGCGCTGCCGCCGCTGTGGCACTGGCTGTACTTTCTTCCCACGTATCGCCAGTCCGAGGCCGGACCCGATGGTCACGAGAAGCGGGGAGGCTTCCTGCCGCCGGTACCGCTGCCGCGTCGGATGTGGGCGGGGAGCAGGCTCGAATGGAAATCAGCTCTGAGGATCGGCGACACGGTGACGCGTGTCTCTCGCATCGCGTCGATCACCGAGAAGCAGGGCGCGAGCGGAGCGCTCGTGTTCGTCGGTGTGCGGCACGAGCTTTCGACCGATGCCGGGCTCGCGCTCACCGAAGAGCACGATATCGTGTACCGCGATGTCGCCGCGTCGAGCGCCGGCGTACCGGCGCGCGCGCCGGAACAAGCGGCCTGGCGCCGCCGCATCGTGCCCGACGACGTGCTCCTCTTCCGCTACTCAGCGCTAACTTTCAACAGTCATCGCATTCACTACGACCGGCGCTACGTGACGGAGGTCGAAGGCTACCCGGGGCTCGTCGTGCACGGCCCATTGCTCGCCACGCTGCTCGCCGATCTGCCGCGGCGGCACGGTGTTGGCGATACGCTCGCTCGCTTCGAATTCCGGGCCCGCCGTCCGCTCTTCGACATCGCGCCCTTTGACGTCTGTGCTTTGCCCAACGCCGATGGAAAGACCGTGTCGCTCTGGGCGCAAGACGCCGAAGGCGCGCTCGCAATGCAGGCGACGGCTACGCTTTAGATCGATCGCGATGAACGAGCTGCCTGCACCAGACGGTTATCAGGCATTGCGCGAGGCAATGCGCGCGCTGTGCGGCGGTTTCGACGCCGCGTATTGGCGGAAAGTCGATGCGGACCATGCTTATCCCGAGGCCTTCGTCGATGTGCTCACCCGCGCGGGCTGGCTCGCGGCGATGATCCCGAGCGAATACGGCGGCTCCGGGCTCGGGCTCGCGGAAGCGTCAGTCATCATGGAAGAGATCAACCTTTCCGGTGGCAATGCCGGCGCGTGTCATGGGCAGATGTACAACATGGGTACGCTGCTGGGGCACGGGTCGGAAGCACAGAAGAAGAAATTTCTGCCCGACATCGCGAGCGGCAAGCTGCGCCTGCAATCGATGGCTGTGACCGAGCCGACCACCGGCACCGACACCACTCGCCTGAAGACCAATGCGGTGCGCCGAGGCGATCGCTACGTTGTCAACGGACAGAAGGTGTGGACTTCTCGCTTGCAGCATTCGGACCTCATGATCCTGCTCGCCCGCACGACGCCTCTGGCCGAAGTGCGGCGCAAGTCCGAAGGCATGAGCGTCTTCCTTGTCGACGTGCACGCGGCGCTCGCCAGCGGCAAGATGACGGTGCGTCCGATCGGCAACATGGTCAATCACGAGACCAACGAAGTCTTCTTCGACGGACTCGAGATCCCCGCGGAGACTATCGTTGGCCAGGAAGGGCAGGGGTTTCGCTACATCCTCGACGGACTGAACGCGGAGCGTACACTGATCGCCGCGGAATGCATCGGCGACGGCTGGTGGTTCGTCGACCGGGCGCGCCGCTACGCTTCCGAGCGCGTGGTCTTCGAGCGGCCGATCGGAAAGAACCAGGGCGTGCAGTTTCCGATCGCCGAGAGCTATGTCGAGATCGAAGCCGCGAATCTGATGCGCTTCAGGGCTGCGGAATTGTTCGATGCGGGCAAGCCTTGCGGTGCCGAGGCGAACATGGCGAAGCTTCTCGCCGCGAAGGCGTCGTGGGAGGCGGCGAACGTGTGTCTGCAGACCCACGGCGGCTTTGGCTTCGCGCACGACTTCGATGTCGAGCGCAAGTTTCGCGAGACGCGGCTTTATCAGGTCGCCCCCATCTCGACCAATCTCATCCTTTCCTACGTGGCCGAGCACGTGCTCGGCCTGCCGCGGTCGTTTTGATGCGCCCTCTCGACGGCGTCCTGGTGGTTTCTCTCGAGCACGCGATCGCCGCGCCGTTCTGCACGCGACAGCTCGCCGATCTCGGCGCGCGCGTGGTCAAGGTAGAGCGGCCAGGCGTGGGCGACTTTGCGCGCGGCTACGACGAGCGCGTGCGTGGACTCTCGTCGCATTTCGTCTGGGTAAACCGCTCGAAGGAGAGCCTGACGCTCGATCTCAAGCAAAAGCCGGCGCAGGAGATATTGCTCAAGCTCATCGATCGCGCCGACGTGCTGGTGCAGAATCTCGCGCCGGGTGCGGCAGCGCGGCTAGGCTTAAGCGGATCGGCGCTCGAGAAGCGCAATGCGCGCATCATCGTGTGCAACATCTCGGGGTACGGCGCCGACGGCCCCTATCGCGACAAAAAGGCCTACGATCTCCTGATCCAGAGCGAGGCGGGTTTCCTCTCGGTCACGGGCTCGGATACCGAGCCCGCGAAGGCCGGCTGCTCCATCGCCGATATCGCAGCGGGCATGTATGCCTACACGAGCATTCTCGCCGCGCTGCTGCAGCGCGAAAAGACAGGGCGGGGCGCGCATTTCGACGTTTCGATGCTCGAAGCGCTCACTGAATGGATGAGCTACCCGCTCTATTACGCCTTCGAAGGCGCGAGCCCGCCCGCGCGCTCCGGCGCCGCGCACGCGACGATCTACCCCTACGGACCGTTTCGCGCGGGCGACGGCAAGACGGTGATGCTCGGGCTCCAGAACGAACGCGAATGGGCGGCGTTCTGCGCCGAAGTCCTGCAGCAGCCCGCGCTTGCAACCGACCCGCGTTTTTCCGCGAATGCCCGCAGGCACGAGAACCGCGCCGCGTTGCGATCGTTGATCCTCGACGTCTTCGGCAAGCTTAGCGCTGCGCAGGTCGTAGAGAGGCTCGACAAGGCGCAGATCGCCAACGCGCGCGTCAACACGATGGAGGAAGTGTGGGCGCATCCGCAGCTGGCGGCGCGGAAGCGCTGGGTCCAAGTCGATTCGCCCGTAGGCGCGATTCCAGCGTTGATGCCGCCGGGCCAGACTGACGCGTTCGACTACCGCATCGAAGCGATTCCCGCACTCGGCGCGCATACCGACGCAATCCTGCGCGAGCTCGGTTACAGGGAGGAGCAAATTGCGACGCTGCGCTCAAAAGACGCGCTGTGAGGGAAGGCTACTTCCTGTGGCCACCCCGTTCTCAGGTTACGTCGCGCCCATGACGCGTAAGCTAGCCTTACTCGCGGCCCTCGCGGTCTTGGCACCGGCGGGCGCTCAGGAAAGCTATCCGAATCGCCCGGTCAAGATCATCGCGCCGCAGGCGCCCGGCGGCGGCGTCGATCTTGTCGCGCGCATCATCGCCGAAAAATTGCGCGTAGCGATGGGCCAGCCCTTCGTCGTCGAGAACCTGGCGGGTGCCGGAGGTCAGATCGCGACGCAGACGGCGGCACGCGCGCGGCCGGACGGCTACACGTTGATGATCGGATATGTGGCGACGCACGCCACCAATCCCGCGGTGAAGCGCAATCTCGATTATGACGCGGTGAAGGACTTCACGCCCATCGCCATGATCGGCGGCACGCCCAACGTGCTGGTCGTGACGCGCGCAGTGCCCGCGAATACGCTCCAGGAATTCGTCGCTTACGCCAAGGCCAACCCCGGCAAGGTCGATTACGGCACGTCGGGCGTCGGCACGCTCAACCATCTCGTGATGGAGCAGTTCAAGCATGCCTCCGGCGTTCCGAGCCTGGCCGTCGCGTATCGGAGCATCGGCCAGGCCTTCACCGACGCCATGGGCGGACAGATCCAGGTGATCTTTCCGGGGCTCGCCGCGGCGCTGCCGCACATACGTTCTGGCGCGTTCAAGCCGCTCGCCGTGACGGGCGATAAGCGCCAGCCGCTGCTGCCCGGAGTCCCAACCTTCAAGGAAGCCGGCTACGAAGGCTTTCGACGGCGCGGGGCGGCAATGGTTGTGCGCCGACATCGCCTTCAAGCCGTACGCCTGCGGCACAATGGCTCATCCGTACATCGATTGCGCGCGCAAGCTGATCGCTGAAGGGCTCGTGCCCGCCGATGTGATCTCGATCGAATGCAAGACGGCCGAGGGCATCGTGCATCGGTTGTGGGAGCCGCTCGCTGCGAAGCAGAACCCGCCCAACGGGTACGCGGCCAAGTTCAGCATTCCGTACGCGATCGCCGTCGGCATGTTGCGCGGCGACGCGGGCCTTGGCGAATACGAAGAATCGGTTGTGCAGGACCCGGTCGTTCGTGCGCTCGCGGGCAAGGTCCGCTACGTCGTGGATCCGGACAATCCTTATCCTCGCCAATTCACCGGTCATCTTCGCGTAACGCTCAGATCCGGCGAGGTGCGCGAAGCACGCCAAGGACATTTCCGCGGCGGCCGCGACGAGCCGCTCTCCGCCGAGGCGCTCGAAGCGAAGTTCATCGCCAACTGCACTTATGGTGGGTGGAGCAGAGATCGCGCGCGCGATGCCCTGGCGGCGCTCCGCACACTGCGCGCCATGCGCAGGGTCGATCTCTCGTCGTTGCGAGGCTAGTGCTGCCATGGACACGATACCGCTCGAAGGCAGGGTCGCCCTCGTCACCGGTGCGGGCCGCAACATCGGACGCGCCATTGCGCTCGCGCTTGCCGACGCGGGCGCGAAGCTCGCGGTGAACGTGCGCGCGAGCCGCGACGAAGGCCAGTCCGTCGTCGAAGAGATCGCCGCGCGCGGCGGCGAGGCGGTGCTGATTGCCGCCGACGTCTCGCGGCGCGCCGACGTCGACGCGATGATGGCCGAGGTCTCGAAGCGCTTCGGAAGGCTCGACATCCTCGTCAACAACGCCGCGGTGCGCCGCGAAATCCCTTTCGCGGAACTGTCCTATGAGGACTGGCGTGCGGCGCACACGGTATGCGTCGACGGCGCTTTTCACTGCACGCAGGCGGCGCTGCCACTGCTGCGTGCGAGCGGCTCCGCAGCCGTGATCAATATCGGCGGCATGACGGCGTACACCGGCGCGCCGATGCGCGCCCAGGTCGTGACGGCCAAAGCGGCGCTGGGTGGACTAACACGCGCTCTGGCCCACGAGTTCGCACCGTTCGGCATCACCGTCAACTGCGTGTCGCCCGGCCTGATCGACACCGTGCGCAAGGCGGCAAGCGCAGGCGCCGATCCCGCGCACCGGCTCGATCACAAGACGTTGCTTGGGCGACGCGGCCACCCGGAAGAGGTCGCCAGCGCGGTCGTATGGTTGGCGGGCCCCGGGGCCCGCTACACCACCGGCCAAACGCTGCACGTCAACGGCGGCGCCTATCTTGGCGGTTGAGCTCCCGCCGGGAATTTCCAATACACCTCGTCCAGCGTCTTCTTCATCGTCGCACGCGCATGTGTCTTGAGCGCCTCGCCGAGAGCGTGAGCTTCCGCCGGCGTCGGGCCGCTGCTACCCGGACGCACGTGCACGAAGAGCACATCGCGGCCATCGTCCACGATCACCGAGCGTAACTCCGCGTGCACACCCCGTTCGGCGAGGAAGGCGTTCGCCGTTGCTTCGAGCTCGGGATCGGACACGTCGATCAGCAATCGCCGGTTGATCGCGGCGAGGAAGAGTGCCATCGCACCGAGCAGCACGCCCACAACGATCGCGATGATCGCGTCGAATTCAGGTCGTGGTCCAAAGACGAACGAAACGCCTGCCACGAGCAACGTGAGCAGGATACCGAGGAGCGCGACCGCGTCCTCGAGCAGCACCGCGAGCACGGTAGTGTTGGTGCGGTTGATGACTGCGCTTCGCCAGCCCCCGATCTCACGCAGTGCGAAGACGAAGGTATATGCCTCGAGGGCGAGCGCGAACAGCAGGAGTCCGAGCACGAGCGGCGTAAACGGCTCGACCGGCGCGCGAGCAAGGAGCGCGTGCACGCCGTGATAAAGGTTCACGCCGCAGCCGACGAAGAACACGCTCACTGCGGAGACCAGCCCCCAGAAGAATTTCTCCTGCCCGCGGCCGAAGGGATGCTGCTTGTCCGGACCGCTGCGGCCACGCACCTCGCCGACTTTCAGCAGCACCTGGTTGGAGACGTCGGCAATCGAATGGATCGTCTCGGCGAAGAGCGTAGGCGAGCCGGTTAGGAACCAGCCAATACCTTTCGCGGCGGTGATCGCCGTGTTGGTGCCGATCGAGACCGTTACCGAGGACGACATGATGCCGGCGGTGCGACCGCGCCGGTCCTCAGGTCCGTATTTGCCCGCTGCCGAACACGACCCACTTCTGGCTGGTCAAGCCTTCTAGTCCCACGGGCCCGCGCGCGTGCAGCTTGTTGGTCGAGATGCCGATCTCGGCACCGAGACCGTATTCGAACCCGTCGGCGAAGCGAGTGGACGCGTTGATCATCACCGAGCTCGAATCGACTTCGCGCAGGAAGCGCATTGCGTTGTCGTAGTTCTCGGTGACGATCGCATCGGTATGCTGCGAACCGTACCTTGCGATGTGCTGTAGCGCGGCCTCCAGTGAAGGCACAATACGCACGGCCAGGATCGGTGCCAGATACTCCGTGGTCCAGTCCTCCTCGGTGGCGGGCTTCATCGCCGGCACGAGCGCGCGGCTCGCCTCGTCGCCACGCAGCTCGACTTTCTTCTCGGCATAGATCTCGGCCAGTGGCGGCAGCACGCGTGGCGCGATCCTCTCGTGGACCAGCAGGGTCTCCATCGTGTTGCACGGACTGAAACGCTGTGTCTTCGCGTTGTCGGCGATGCGAACCGCCATGTCGAGGTCTGCGGATTCGTCGATGAACACATGACATACACCGTCGAGATGCTTCAACACCGGCACGGTCGCTTCGACGGCGATGCGCTGAATCAGTGTCTTGCCTCCGCGCGGCACGAGCACGTCGACATAGCGATCCATCGTGGCCAGCATGCCGACCACGGCGCGGTCGGTCGTACCAATGACCTGCACAGCGTCTTCAGGAAGATCGGACAACCGCAGGCCTTCGCGCACACATGTCGCGATCGCCTGATTCGAGCGGAACGCTTCCGAGCCGCCGCGCAGGATGCAGGCATTGCCCGACTTGAGACAGAGCCCCGACGCATCCGCTGTGACGTTCGGCCTCGACTCGTAGACGATGCCGACTACGCCAAGCGGCACGCGCATGCGTCCAACCTGGATGCCGGTCGGCCGATACTTCAGATCGGAGAGTTCGCCCACCGGATCGGGCAGGGCGCCGATCTGCCGCAGTCCTTCCGCCATCGCGGTAATCGTGGCCTGCTTGAGCCGCAAGCGATCGACGAATGCAGCGTCTTCGCCTGCCACGCGCGCCGAGGAGACATCTTCCGCGTTGGCGGCGAGCAGGCGCTTCGCATCGCGCTCGATCGCGACGGCCGTCGCTTCGAGCGCTGCGTTCTTGGCCTGCGTCGACGCGCGGGCGAGCACTCGCGCCGCCGCGCGTGCCCGCTCGCCGACGTCGCGCATGTACGCGGCGAGGTCGATCGTGGGATCGCTGAGGTTGGTCATGCCGCAATTCTAGCGCGGGTGAGCCGCGCCGGAGCGGCTCACCCGCCGTCGGACGTCAGAACTTATGCGCGTCGAGCGTCTTCACGCCCTGATCCGTGCCGACGAGAATTACGTCGGCGCCGCGCCGTGCGAAAAGCCCGTTGGTGACGACGCCCGCGATGTTGTTGATCTTCGTTTCCAGGTCGGCGGGGTTGAGGATGCTCAGATCTTCGACGTCCAGGATGATGTTGCCGTTGTCGGTCGTGAAATGCTCGCGCAACTGAGGATGGCCTCCGAGCTTCACCAGTTCGTGCGCGACGTAACTGCGCGCCATCGGAATCACTTCCACGGGTAGCGGAAACTCACCCAGCACGCCTACGACCTTCGACCGGTCGACGATGCAGACGAACTTCTTCGCGACCGCCGCGACGATCTTCTCGCATGTAAGCGCTCCGCCGCCGCCCTTGATCATCGCGCCGTGCTCCGTGGTCTCGTCCGCGCCGTCGACGTAGACCGGAAGCTCATCGACCGCCGCCAGCTGGACCACGGAAATGCCGTGGCTCTTCAACCGCTCCGCCGTCCTGATTGAGCTGGCGACGGCGCCACGGATACGTTTCTTCGACTTCGCCAGCTCGTCGATGAAGAAATTCGTGGTCGATCCGGTGCCGACCCCGAGGTACGCATCTTCGACAACGTATTTCACTGCCGCGCGGGCGACGAGCTGCTTCTGTTCGTCCTGGGTCATGGCCTTCTTATTTCTTCCGCATCGGCGGCAGATCGGTGCAAACGCCCTCGAACACTTCGGCCGCGAAACCGACCGATTCGGAGAGCGTGGGATGCGGATGGATGGTCTTGCCGATGTCCACCGCGTCGGCGCCCATCTCGACGGCGAGCGCGATCTCGCTGATGAGATCGCCCGCGTGTGTGCCGACGATCCCGCCGCCGACCACGCGATGCGTCTCGGCATCGAAGAGCAGCTTCGTGAAGCCTTCGTCGCGGCCGTTGGCGATGGCGCGGCCCGACGCCGCCCAAGGAAACTGCGCCTTCTGGATCTTGACGCCTTTCGCCTTCGCCTCGTCCTCGGTGATCCCGACCCATGCCACTTCGGGATCGGTATACGCGACCGAAGGAATGACGCGCGCGTCGAAATACGATTTCTCGCCGGCTGCGGCTTCCGCCGCGACGTGTCCCTCGTGCACCGCCTTGTGCGCGAGCATCGGCTGCACGGCGATGTCGCCAATCGCGAAGATGTGCGCGACGTTGGTGCGCATCTGCGTGTCGGTCGGAATATAGCCGCGATCGCTGACCGCAACCCCCGCCTTCTCCGCACCGATCTTCTTCCCGTTGGGACTGCGCCCGACGGAGAGCAGCACTAGATCGTAAGGTTGCGCGCCCTTCGGCGCCTGCTCGCCCTCGAAACTCACGTAAAGCGCATCCTTCTTCGCTTCGATCGCCGTGGTCTTGGTCTTCAGCATGACGCGATCGAAGCGCGGCTTGTTCACCTTCTCCCAGACTCTCACCAGATCGCGGTCCGCGCCGAGCATCATGCCGTCGAGCATTTCGACCACGTCGAGCCGCGCGCCAAGCGTCGAATACACGGTTCCCATCTCGAGCCCGATGATTCCGCCGCCGACGACGAGCATGCGCTTCGGGGCCACGGGGAACTCGAGCGCTCCGGTCGAATCGACGATGCGCGGGTCGTCCGGCGCGAACGGCAGGCGTATCGACTGCGATCCGGCGGCGATGATCGCTTTGGCAAAGCGCACGACTTTTTTCGCGCCAGTCCTGTTCTGGCCGGGACCGTCGGTCAACTCCACCTCGACGTGATGCGGGTCGAGGAACGCGCCATAGCCGCGCACCACTTCCACCTTGCGCGCCTTCGCCATCCCGCTGAGTCCCCCGGTCAGCTTCCCGACGACCTTGTTCTTCCACGCGCGCAGCTTGTCGAGATCGACCTTCGGCTCGGCGTAGGCGATGCCGTGCTCGGCGAGCGTCCTTGCCTCGTCCATGACCGCGGCGATGTGCAGCAGCGCCTTCGACGGGATGCAACCGACGTTCAGACAAACGCCGCCGAGCGTTGGATAGCGCTCGACAAGCACCGTCTTCATGCCGAGATCCGCGGAGCGGAACGCGGCGCTGTAACCGCCAGGGCCGCTTCCGATGACGATCATCTCGCATTCGATGTCCGCTTTGCCGGAATACGTTGCGGCGCCCGGCACCGCTGCCGCAGCCTTGGATGGCGCAGCAGCAGACGAAGGCGGCGCAGCCGGCTTGGGCGCGGCCGCCGCCCCGCCAGCGGCAGCCGTATCGAGCGTCAGGATCACGCTGCCCTGGCTCACCTTGTCGCCGAGCTTGACCTTCACTTCCTTCACCGTGCCGGCCGAAGGCGCGGGCACGTCCATGGTCGCCTTGTCGGACTCAAGCGTAACGAGCGGGTCCTCCGCCTTCAGCGCATCGCCGGGCTTGACGAAAACCTCGATGATGGGCACGTCCTTGAAGTCGCCGATATCCGGGACCTTCACTTCGATCGCGGCCATCGACGCTCCTAGAGGACGACGCGGCGCATGTCGCCGAGGAGTGCCACGAGATAAGTGTTGAACCGCGCCGCAGCGGCGCCGTCGATCACGCGGTGGTCGTAAGAGAGCGAGAGCGGGAGGATCAGCCGAGGCGAGAACTGCTTGCCGTCCCATGTCGGACGCATGCTCGAGCGGCAAACGCCGAGGATCGCGACTTCGGGCGCGTTGATGATCGGCGTGAAATACGTGCCACCGATACCGCCGAGGCTCGAGATCGAGAAACATCCGCCCTGCATGTCGGCGGGACCGAGCTTGCCTTCGCGCGCCTTCGCGGACAGCTCGCCCATCTCCTTCGCGATCGCGAGCACACCCTTCTGGTCCGCGTTCTTCACCACCGGGACGACGAGACCGTTGGGCGTGTCGGCCGCGAAGCCGATGTTGAAATAGCGTTTGTAGACGAGATTGTCGCCGTCCAGCGAAGCGTTGAACTCGGGGAATTTTTTGAGCGCGGCGACGCTGGCCTTGATGAGGAAGGCGAGCATCGTCACCTTGATGCCGGCCTTTTCGTTCTCCTTGTTGAGCTGCACGCGGAAGGCTTCCAGCTCGGTGATGTCGGCGTCCTCGCAATTGGTGACGTGCGGGATCATCACCCAGTTGCGATGCAGGTTCGCGCCGGAGATCTTCTTGATGCGCGACAGCGGCTTCGCTTCGATCGGGCCGAACTTGGCGAAGTCGACCTGCGGCCAGGGCAGCAGCCCCGGAAAGCCGCCGGCGGCAGGCGCCGCAGCGGCGGGGCCGACGCTCATGACTTGCTTCACGTAGCCCTGCACGTCTTCGCGCAGGATGCGATCCTTCGGCCCCGTCCCCTTCACTTTCGAGAGATCGACGCCGAGCTCGCGTGCGAACGCGCGCACCGAAGGTGAGGCGTGCGCCCGCCTAAAGGCTTCGGTATCGACCGGGGCCGCGGCGGGGGTCGGTGCGGAGGGCGCGGCCGCGGGTGCGGGCTTCTCTTCCGCGACGCGAGGCGCTGCCGCGGGCGCGGGAGCCGATGGCGCCAGCGCTGCAGCCGGCGCGGCCGCGCCGCT
>DATKJP010000159.1:0-2181 GCA_035543635.1 Casimicrobiaceae bacterium | reverse complement strand
CCTGGTCGGCGAGCCAAGCCCCGCCACCGAGAAGCAGCTGCGCGACGTGCATATCCGTGTTAGGGAGTAAACGAGTTTCCGGCGGTCGCGAGGCCAATGCCCGCGACCGCTGCGGACAGAATCACTACGCAGAATGGCATTCGAGAATGCCTAGTTCGATGGAATCGCCGGGATGAACCCGTCGATGTTCTTCAATAAGAACGGAACGAGCGCAGTGGACGCATCGCCGTACACCCGGTAGGATGATCTGCGGGTTTCGGTTCATTTCAGTCGTTGCCGAAGAAAATTGCCGGGCTTGGCCCGGCAATTTTCTTCTAACCAGTATCTCGAGTGGCTTTCTGCGTGTTGATTTTTGGCGGTTCGCTCGCGATCGCCGGAAACCCGTCTACCCCTGAGCCCTGGAAACTCGTTTACGCTACACTCCCCGGCCATGACCAGGCGCAAGCTGTGGCTCTTCGGGCTCGCGATGTGCGTCGCCGTTGTGGCGATGGCGGCCCGCGCCTATGCGCTGGCGCCTGCCGATCGCGCCGCACCGATCTCGGGGTCGGCGCTTCCCGAGGAAGCGCGGGAGACACTCGAGCGTATCTACCGCGGCGGGCCGTTCCGCTACGAGCGCGACGGCATCGCGTTCGGAAATCGCGAGCATCTGCTGCCGCCCAAGCCACGCGGTTATTATCACGAATACACGGTGCCGACGCCGGGGGCCAAGAATCGCGGCGCGCGGCGCATTGTCTGCGGCGGCAAGCCGCCGGAAATCTGCTACTACTCCGACGACCACTACCAATCGTTCCGGCGCATCGCAGAATGAAGCCTCCCGACCTCGCGCAGTTCGACGATGCGGAAGTGCGGAGCTGGTCCGGCGCCGTCGAGCCGTTGCATACGGCGGCCACCCACGCGCAGCTCAAGTTCAGCCGCGTCAACCTCGCGCCGGTGAAGGACAAGGGCGCGCTCATGGAAGCGCTGGCGCGAGGGCTCAAGCTGCCCGAGCATTTCGGCCACAACTTCGACGCGCTTGCGGATTCGCTCGAGGATCGGGAATGCGTCGGCAAGAAGGGCGTGGTCGTCGTCCTCGAGCACGCCGATCACTTTCGCAAGGCGCATCCGGGCGATTGGCGTACGTTGAACGAAATCCTGGACGAGGCCGTCGAATTCTGGAAGGAGCGCCTGGTCGCATTTTGGGTATTCGTGACCTAAAAGCGCCGGGCGAGGTGGCGTGGAAGCGCGACGATTCAAGCAGCCGGTCTCCGTGCTCGTGGTCGTCTATACCGCACAGCTGGACGTGCTTCTGCTCGAGCGCGCGGATTTTCCCGAGCATTGGCAATCGGTGACCGGCAGCAGCGACTGGGGCGAACCGCTCCCGCTGACGGCCGTGCGCGAGCTCAAGGAAGAGACCGGGATCGACGCAAGCGCCTATGGCGGCGTCGTCGACTGGCACCTGACGCAGCGCTTCGAGATCTACCGGCAGTGGAGCGGCCGCTATCCGCCGGGCACGACGCACAACGTCGAGCATGCGTTCGGGCTCGAAGTGCCGCGCGACGTGCCGGTCCGTCTCGCGTCGCGCGAGCACGTGCGCTATCAATGGCTGCCGTGGCGCGAAGCGGCGGCACGCTGTTTCTCCTGGACCAACCGCGCCGCGATCGAAACCTTGCCGACACGGCTCTCGGAAAGCATCGGATCATGAATTCAACCAAGCTGTCCGTCGTCCTCCTGAACGTCTCGCTTGCCATCGCATTCGCGCCTCGCGCACTCGCGGACAGCGCCATTCCGGCGCAGCCCGTCGTCACCGTGAGCGCGTCGGCGACGGCCAGTGTGCCGAACGACCGCATGGTCGCGACACTGCGCGCGGAAGCGGAGAACGCAAGCGCGACCGCGGCTGCAAACGACGTCAACAAGCGCATCGCAACCGCCCTTGCGCAAGTAAAGTCGGTGCCTGGTATCGACGTGCAAACCGCGTCGTATTCGACGTTTCCGGTCTACGACAAGACTCAGATCTCGCGTTGGCACGTCACGCAGTCGCTGAATCTCGAGGGCAGCGACTTTCCGGCGCTGACCTCGCTCGTCTCGCGCCTGCAGTCGGACTATGGTCTGCTGCTCTCCGGCATCAGCTTCTCGGTTTCGCCCAAAACGCGCGCCGAGGCGGAAGACAACCTGACGCAACAGGCAATTGCCACGTGGCAGCAG
>DATKJP010000158.1:0-17655 GCA_035543635.1 Casimicrobiaceae bacterium | reverse complement strand
GCTCGATCCCGCGCTGATGCGCCCGGGACGCTTCGACCGGCAGGTCGTGGTGCCGCTTCCCGACATCCGCGGCCGCGAGCAGATCCTGCTTGTGCACATGCGCAAGGTTCCGCTCGCCGGCGACGTGAAGGCGGAGATCATCGCGCGCGGAACGCCGGGTTTTTCCGGCGCCGATCTTGCGAATCTGGTCAACGAGGCCGCGCTCTTCGCTGCGCGCAAGAGCAAGCGCCTGGTCGACATGGAGGACTTCGAGCTCGCCAAGGACAAGATCATGATGGGCGCCGAGCGCAAATCGATGGTCATGTCGGAGGAAGAGCGCAAGAACACTGCTTATCACGAGTCGGGTCATACGGTGGTGGCGAAGCTCCTGCCCAAGTCCGACCCGGTGCACAAGGTGACGATCATCCCGCGGGGGCGCGCGCTGGGCGTCACCATGCAGCTCCCCGAGCAGGATCGCTACTCCTACGACCGCGACTACCTGCTGCAGCGGATCGCGGTGCTCTTCGGCGGCCGCATCGCCGAGGAGATCTTCATGCTGCAGATGACCACGGGCGCCGGCAACGACTTCGAGCGCGCCACTGGGATGGCGCGCGACATGGTCACGCGCTACGGCATGTCCGACGCGCTGGGTCCGATGGTCTATGCGGAAAACGAAGGCGAAGTCTTCCTCGGCCGCTCGATCACGACGCAGAAGAACGTGTCGGAAGCGACGATGCAGAAGGTCGATCAGGAGATCCGCCGCATCATCGACGAGCAGTACGCGCTGGCACGGAAGCTCATCGAGGAGAATCGCGACAAGGTCGAGGCCATGGCGAAGTCGCTGCTCGAGTGGGAAACGCTCGACACCGACCAGGTCGAGGACATCATGCAGAACCGGCCGCCGCGTCCGCCGAAACCCGCGACGACGCCGGCGACGCCGACCTTCGGCCCCAACGCGGGTCCCGACGCCGCGCCTTCTCCGCGTCCGGTTTGAGAGGTCCCTGACCCCGTTTCTTCTCTGCGGCCGCCACCGGTTGCCGCTCGACCGTCCGCTCGTCATGGGCGTGGTCAACCTCACCTCGGATTCATTCTTTCCGGGCTCGCGCATGCTCGATCCTGCGGCGGCGCTTGAGGACGCGCAGCGCATGATCGGCGACGGCGCCGATCTCATCGACATCGGGGCGGAATCCACACGGCCTGGCGCGGCGCCGGCTTCCGAGGGCGAAGAGCTCGAGCGCCTGATTCCGCTCGTCGAGAAGCTCGCCGCATCGAACGTGCCGGTGAGCGCCGACACGCGCAAGCCCGCGGTGATGCGCGCTGTCATCGCCGCGGGTGCGAGCATGATCAACGATGTCTCGGCGCTGCGCGAACCGGGGGCTCTGGAGACGATCGCCGGTGCGAAGGAGCCGGTCGCGGTCTGTGTCATGCACATGAAAGGTGAGCCGGCTACGATGCAGCAGGCGCCGAGCTACGTCGATGCAGTCAGCGAAGTGAAAGATTTTCTCGCCGAGCGCGCCCGCGCCTGCGAGGCGGCCGGGATCGCCCGGGAGCGCGTCGTCGTCGACCCGGGCTTTGGCTTCGGCAAGACAGTGGCACATAATCTCGTCTTGTTGCGCGCGCTGCCGGAGATCGCAGCGCTGGGCTACCCGGTGCTCGCGGGACTCTCGCGCAAGTCGACGATCGGCGCGATCACCGGCCGCGATGTCGGCGAGCGTCTCGCCGGAAGCCTCGGCGCCGCGCTGGCGGCGGTGGCCCGCGGCGCGGCGATGGTGCGCGTGCACGACGTACGCGAGACGGTCGACGCATTGAAAGTTTGGAACGAAGTTCAACATGGGCAAACATTTCGGCACTGACGGCATTCGCGGCCGCGTCGGCGAGCCGCCGATCACGCCCGAGCGCGTTCTGCATCTCGGCTACGCTGCCGGGCGCGTGTTCGCGGCCGAAGCCGCGACGCGTCCCGGCGACACGCCGGGAGTGCTCATCGGCAAGGACACGCGCATTTCCGGTTATCTGCTCGAAGCAGCGCTCGAGTCCGGATTGTCAGCGGCCGGCGTCGATGTCTACCTCTCCGGTCCACTGCCCACACCGGCGGTGGCGTATCTCACGCGCGCGCTGCGGCTCTCCGCCGGCATCGTCATCAGCGCTTCGCACAACGCCTTCGAGGACAACGGCATCAAGTTCTTCTCGGCCGCGGGAACGAAACTCCCGGACGCGGTCGAGCACGCGATCGAAGACGGCCTCGACCGGCCGATCGCCTGCGTGCGTTCCGCGGAGCTCGGCAAGGCGTTCCGCGTCAACGATGCCGCGGGCCGCTACATCGAGTTCTGCAAGAGCACTTTTCCCAACGAGCTGGACCTGAAGGGACTGAAGCTCGTCATCGACTGCGCGCACGGCGCCGCCTATCACGTCGCGCCTCCGGTGTTCCACGAGCTTGGCGCCGAGGTGATCGCGATCGGCAGCGACCCCGACGGACTCAACATCAATGCGGGTGTCGGCACCATGCACCCGCAGCATCTGCGGGAAGCAGTGGTCCGCGAAGGCGCCGATCTGGGACTCGCGCTCGACGGCGACGGCGACCGGCTGCTGATGGTCGACGGGAAGGGAGTGGCCTACGACGGCGACCAGCTTTTGTACGTCATCGCACTCGATTACTGGCGGCGCGGCGCGATGGCGGGCGGCGTGGTCGGCACGCAGATGAGCAATCTCGGCTTCGAGCAGGCGCTTGCCAAGCGCGGCATTCCGCTCGAGCGCACTCCCGTCGGCGACCGCTACGTGCTGGAGAAGATGCTGGAGAAGAAGTGGCTTCTCGGCGGCGAGAATTCCGGCCACATCATCTGCCTCGACAAGCACACGACCGGCGACGCGATCGTTGCTGCGCTGGCGGTGCTGCGCGCTCTGCGAGAGCAGGAAGTGACCCTCGCGCAGGCAACCGCGGACGCGCCGCTCTTTCCGCAGCGGCTCATTAACGTGCCGATCCGCCGCGGCTTCGACTGGAGCACGAGCGACGCGATCCGCAGCGCCGCGCGCGACGCTCTGGCAACGCTCGACGGCGGTGGTCGCGTGCTGCTGCGCCCCTCGGGCACCGAGCCCGTGCTGCGCGTGATGGTCGAAGCGCGTGAGGCGAGCGCGGCGGACGCGCTCGCGCGTGATCTCGCCGACGTGGTCAGGAAGGAGGCGGCGTGAAATGGTCTCACTCGCCCGCGCGTCGCGCGCAACTTCCTCCGCCGTCGCCAATCCCGAAGCGCTGACCGCCTGGCTCGACCAGGCCGCCGCCGCATATTCGCCCGGCGAGCGCGTCGCGATCGCGAAAGCGCTCGACTCTGCGCGTGATCGCTATGGATCGCTGCTCGCGAGCGACGGCGAGCTCTGGCTCGACCGCGCGCTCGGCACGGCGGGCATCGTGGCGAGCCTCAAGCTCGACGCGACCTCGGTAGTCGCGTCGCTGCTCTTGGGGCTTCCCGATCTCGCCGGTTTCGACGCCAAGACGCTCGAAGAAAACTTCGGTCAGGAGATCGCGCAGATCGTTGTCGGAGTGGCGCGAATGGGTGCGATCCGCGCGGCGCAGGAGAGCATCGCCGGTGAAGAGCGCGATCGGCAGGCGGAGAACCTGCGCAAGATGCTGCTGGCGATGGTAGAGGACATCCGCGTCGTGCTGATCAAGCTCGCCGAGCGCACGCAGGCGCTGCGCTTTCTGATCGGTAGCGAGGAAGCCGGCGATCGCCGCGCGCAGGCGGCGCGCGAGACGCTCGATCTCTTCGCGCCGCTCGCCAACCGGCTCGGCGTCGGACAGCTGAAGTGGGAGCTGGAAGACCTGAGCCTGCGCGCGCTCGAGCCCGAAGCCTATCAGCGCATCGCGCGGCTTCTCGACGAGCGCCGCCTCGACCGGCAGCATTACATCGAGACCGTTCAGGCGACGCTTAAGCGCGAGCTTGCGGCGGCAGGCGTCAAGGCCGACGTCTCGGGACGCGCGAAGCACATCTACAGCATCTGGAACAAGATGCGGCGCAAGGGCGCCGGCATCGAATCGCTCTACGACATCCGCGCCGTGCGCATTCTCGTCGACGAAGTGAAGGACTGCTACGCCGCGCTCGGCGTCGTGCACAACCTGTGGAGCCCGGTGCCGCGCGAGTTCGACGACTACATCGCCAAGCCGAAGCCGAACGACTACCGCTCGCTGCACACCGCGGTGATGGGACCGGAAGGGAAGCCGCTCGAAGTGCAGATCCGCACCTACGATATGCATCGCCAGTCGGAATACGGCGTTGCCGCGCACTGGCGCTACAAGGAGGCCGCGCATACGGGGCGCCGCGATCCCGGCTACGAGGAGAAGATCGCGTGGCTGCGCCAGGTGCTCGACTGGAAGGATGCGGTGGCCGATGCCGGCGAATGGCTGCAGCAGTTCAAGTCGAGCCTTTTCACCGACACGATCTACGTGCTCACTCCGCAGGGGAAGGTGATCGATCTGCCGCGCGGAGCGACTCCAGTCGACTTCGCCTACTCGGTGCACACGAGCCTCGGGCATCGCTGCCGCGGTGCGCGCGTCGACGGCGCGATGGTTCCGCTCAACTACAAGCTCGCGAGCGGTCAGCGCGTGGAGATCATCGCGGTCAAGGGCGGGCCCTCAGTTGGCCCAAGTCGCGACTGGCTCAATCCGGAGCTCGGCTACGTGACGAGCCACCGGGCGCGCAGCAAGGTGCGGCAGTGGTTCAAGGCGCAGCAGGTCGAGGAGACGATCGCGCACGGCCGCGACATCGTCGAGCGGGAGCTCGCGCGCGCGGGACTGACCTCGGTCAAGCTCGACGCCGTCGCGGCCGAGGCGGGCTACGCCAAGGTCGAGGAATTCTTCGCCGCGGTGGCGCGCGTCGAGATCAATCTGCGCGCGCTGCAGACGGCCATCCGCGCGGCGGCGAAGCAGGAAACCGTCGCGCCGGAAGAGGAAGCCCTGCAGACGCGACGGAGCAAGGCCGCAGGCGCGGGTAGTGGCATTCTCGTCGTCGGCGTGGATCGTCTGATGACCGGGCTCGCGAAATGCTGCAAGCCGGCGCCGCCCGATCCGATCGTCGGCTTCGTCACTCGCGGCAAGGGCATTTCCATCCACCGCCAGAGCTGCAGCAACGTCGCGCGCATGAAGGAGCGGCAGCCCGAGCGGCTGATCACCGCGGACTGGGGCAAGCCGCGCGACGAAGTCTTCCCGGTCGACGTCGTCGTCGAGGCGATGGACCGCCAGGGGCTGCTCCGCGACATCTCCGAAGTGTTCTCGCGCGAGAGGATCAACGTCACGGCGGTCAACACGCTATCGAAGAATCTGCAGGCGCGCATGGGATTCACGCTGGAGGTGCGCGGGTTGGACGAGCTGAAGCGAGCGCTGTTGCTCGTGCGCGAGGTGCCCGGCGTGCTGTCTGCAGCGCGGCGCTGACCGGGACGTCTACGGCACGAAGGCGAGAAAGAGAAACGCCGCGAAGATGACGAGGTGCACCGCGCCCTGCATCACGTGGGTGCGGCCGACCCCGAGAGTGACCGCGCTGATCAGGAAGGTGATCGCGAGCATCACCAGATCCTTCGGCCCCAGCCCGAGCGTCAGCGGCAAGTCGAGGACGATGCCCGCGAACGCGACGACGGGAATCGTAAGCCCGATGCTCGCAAGAGCCGATCCGATGGCGAGATTCATGCTCGTCTGAAGACGATTCGCCACCGCAGCGCGCACGGCGGCCCAGGTCTCGGGCAGCAGCACCAGCATCGCGATGACGATTCCGATCACGGCCTTCGGCGCGCCGGCCTTGACGACGGCCTGCTCGATGGTCGGCGATAGCACCTTGGCGAGCCCCACCACCGAGACGAGACAAAGCAGAAGGAGCCCGAAGCTGGCGGCGGCTTGCAGGTTCGTCGGCGGAGCGGCGTGCGCTTCGGCGTTGGACTTGTCGGCCGCGGGAAGAAAATAGTCGCGGTGGCGCACTGTCTGCACGAAGACGAAGATCGCCCATAGCATCACCGAGGTCACCGCGACGAACACGAGCTGTCCTTTGCTGTAGGTGCCGAAGCTGGTCGTCGTCGTGAAGTCCGGCAAAACGAGCGCCAGCGCGGACATGGCGATGAGCGCTGCGAGACCGGCGCTCGATCCCTCGACGCGGAAGCTCTGCTCGCGGTGCGCGATGCCGCCCACCAGAACGCACAGGCCGACCACTCCGTTGCAGATGATCATGACCGCGGCGTAGATCGTGTCGCGCGGAATGACGGCGGCGTCCGCGCCGCCTGCGATCATCACCGACAAGATGAGCGAGGCCTCGATGACGGTGACGGCGACCGCCAGCACCAGCGTGCCGAAGGGCTCGCCGACGCGATGCGCGACGACCTCGGCGTGGTGAACCGCTGCAATCACCACGCCGATCAGGGCCGCTGCGCACAGCACCCCCAGCAACGGGCCCGCGCCCGCGATCAGCGCAGCGATCAGGAGCGCGAGGGACAGCGCAGGGACGAGCCAAGGCCACGCGGTCACGGTCAGGCGGGCGGCTCTCCGCCGTGCAGGAAGCGCTTGCGCACGTGCTCTTCGTCGAGCGCGCCGGAGAAGTACGAGGACTCAAGCCACATCACGTTGATGATTCCGAACGCGAGTGCGAGGCCGACGCCGAGAATCCAGGTGAAATACCACATAGCGGCTCCTCAGTAACTCATATGCGTGTTTTCGCGGATGTGCGCGACCGTCACCTTGCCGCGGACGACCCAGTAGACCCATGCCGTGTACGCGATAACGATCGGCAGCAGGATGACGACGACCCAGAACATGATGGCGAGCGTCCGATGGCTCGACACGGAATCCCAGGCGGTAAGGCTCGACCGCGGGTCGCTCGACGATGGCATCACGAACGGGAACATCGCAAAGCCGGCTGTGAGAATGACGCCGGCGACGGCGACGCCGCTTGCGACGAAGGCGAGCATGGACCGACCTCCTGCCGAGGAGACGACCACCGCGAGCGCGCCAGCAAACGCGACGATCGGCGCGAGCATCATCCATTTATGAGCGGTGAAGTTGGCGAGCCAGATCCCCGGCGACGATTCGACCGTCTTCGCGATTGGAACGAAAGCGCTCGACGCCGCCGGGATCGACACGATGCGATATCCCGCGATCCCGTACGCGACCCATATCCCTGCGATGGCGAAGAGCACGATCAAGGCGATGGCTGCCCAGCGCGCCGCGGCACGGGCGCGCAGCTGGAGCGCGTCCTCGGTCCTGATCTGCAGGAAGCTCGCTCCGTGCATCACCAGCATCGCGAGGCTCACCAGCCCGGTGAGCAGCGCGAAGGGGTTGAGCAGCCGCCAGAACGATCCGGTGTAGGTCACGGCCATCGTTGCCGGATCGAACTGGAACGGCACGCCCTGCAGCAGGTTGCCGAACGCGACGCCGAACACGACCGCGGGGACCGTGCCGCCGATGAACAAACCCCAGTCCCAGGCATTGCGCCAGCGCGGATCCGCGACCTTGCTTCGGAAATCGAAGCCGACCGGGCGAAAGAAGAGCGCGAACAGCACCAGGAGCAACGCGGCATAGAAGCCGGAAAAAGCGGTCGCGTACACCAGCGGCCAGGCCGCGAACGTCGCTCCTCCTGCGGTGATGAACCACACCTGATTGCCTTCCCAGGTCGGCCCGACCGAGTTGAGCATCACCCGGCGCTCCTCGTCGTTGCGGCCGAGAAAGGGGAGCAGGGTCCCGATGCCGAGGTCGAAGCCGTCGGTGACCGCAAAGCCAATCAACAGCACGCCGATGAACAGCCACCAGATCACCTTCAGGGTTTCGTAATCGATCATGGTTCGCCTTTCAGGCAGCCGAGGCTGCGGAACGCCCGAGCTCCACGTCATATTTGCCCGTGTGCAAGCTCGAGGGCCCGAGCTTGATGTACTTGAGCAGGAGATAGATCTCGATCGCGAGCAACGCCGTATAGAAAATGACGAACGCAGCGAGGCTCGTATAGACTTCCCACGGCGAAAGATTGGATACGCTCAGCGCCGTCGGCAGCACCTCGCTGATGGTCCACGGCTGCCGGCCGTACTCGGCCACGATCCATCCGCATTCCAGAGCGATCCACGGCAGCGGAATGCTCCACAGCGCGGTGCGCATCAGCCAGCGCTGCGGCGCGAGATTGCGCACCGCGAGAAAGCCGAACGACGCCGCAAAAACGAAGAGCATGAAGAAACCCAGCCCGACCATCACGCGAAACGACCAGAACATCGGCGCGACTCGCGGAATCGTGTCGGCGGCGGCGAGCCGGATCTGCTCCGGCGTGGCATCGGTCACGCGCGCCGTGTACTTCTTCAGCAACAGCGCATAGCCGAGGTCCGTTTTTGCCTCTTCGAACTGCCTGCGCGTTTCCGGGCTCTTGTCGCCCGCCTGCAGCTTCTCGAGCAGCGCGTAGGCTTTGATCCCGCTCGCGATGCGCTTCTCCGCTTCGCTGCGCAGCTCCTTGATTCCGGTGATCGGTGTGTCGACCGAGCGCGTCGCGATGAGCCCGAGCAGCCAGGGAATCTTGATCGCGTAGTCGGTTCGCTCCTCTGCCTGGTTCGGCATGCCGAACGCAGTGATCGCTGCCGGCGGTTTCTGGGTTTCCCATTCGGCTTCGATCAACGCCAGCTTGTCCTTCTGCACTTCGCCCGAGGTGTACCCGGACTCGTCGCCCAGCACGATCACCGACAGGACCGAAGCCAGCCCGAAGCCCGCGGCCACCGCGAAGGAGCGCAGCGCGAAGCCCACGTCGCGCGCCTTCAGCAGGTACCAGCTCGACACGCCGAGAACGAACATCGACGCCGTGACGTAGCCGGCCGCCACGGTGTGCACGAACTTCACTTGCGCAACCGGATTGAAGAAGAGATCCGGGAAGCTCATGAGTTCCATGCGCATCGTCTCGAAGTTGAATCCTGCGCCGACCGGATTCTGCATCCAGCCGTTGGCGATGAGAATCCACAGCGCGGAGAGGTTCGATCCGAGCGCGACCAGGAACGTGACCAGCAGGTGCTGGACTCTTGAGAGACGCTTCCAGCCGAAGAAGAAGAGACCGACGAACGTCGACTCGAGGAAGAAGGCCATCAGGCCCTCGATCGCGAGCGGAGCCCCGAAGATGTCGCCGACGTAGTGCGAGTAGTAAGCCCAGTTAGTGCCGAACTGGAACTCCATCGTCAGCCCGGTCGTGACGCCCATCGCGAAGTTGATGCCGAAAAGCTTGCCCCAGAACTGGGTCATGTCGCGATAGATCTCGCGCCCGGTCATCACGTAGACGGACTCCATGATGACCAGGATCCACGACAGCCCGAGCGTCAATGGAACGAAGAGAAAGTGATATAGCGCCGTGACGGCGAATTGCAGGCGCGACACGTCGACGAGCTCAAGGTTTGGCATCGTGTTCGCTCCGTTCTGGCACCGCGTTGCTGGAGGAGTACAGAGCGGCTCCAACTTCCCGGCCGTTCAGGCGGCTCGCTTCCGGATGGGCGAACCAAACGCTCCAAATGACGAACAGCGCGAGGAACTTGACCGCCAGCACGATGACGATCTCGCGCGCGAGATTGGGGCGGCGTATTTTTGATGACATTTTTGAGACGCAGTCGCGGGCCGCCACCGTGGGAGAGTTTACCCAACCTTTGAGCCAAGTGCCTACAGAGGCTTGTAGCTGAATTTCTGTCCTCTGACGCTCACTTCGTACATCAGGCCGCCCTTGATGATGGTGAACGTCGCATACCCTTTGTAGTACGCGCCTGCGGTAGTCGCGGCATGCTTACTCGCGCTGGCGCCGGCAGATGCCCCCGTCGAACCGGCCTTCGCCTGTGCCGCGAGGGTGATCGCCACAGCCTGAGCGTCCGCCCCGAATTCGAAGTTGCCACTGGTGAATTCCTCGAAGGAGCGCTCATCCTGAAAGAAGATTATTTCGCTGAACCCCTGGCCACCGAGCTGGAACCCGATCGACACCTGCACCATCGACGTATCGCCGGCGTGCTTGCCTTTGGCGTACACGCATCCCTTGCCATAGGCACCGCCGACGCCGGCGCCTCCTTTGGCAATGGTGGGGAAGACGGCGTATCCATAGGATGTCTTGAAGAAGTTCGCGCTCTCGCCAGCCTTCCTGAACAGGTTGGCGGCTTCGGCGCATGAACCGCGGGCCCAAGCCGATGAGACTGACATACCAAGAAGCACGACTCCGAGAGTCGCAATAAGACGCTTGAGCATCTCTCAGTCCTTAGTTGTTCGGTCTTTGACAACTACTTTGAATCGCGTGTTGGCTGTGGTAGCGGACGCACTTCCGTTTTCCTCAGCAAGGTTGAGGTCGCCCTACAAGGTGCAACAATCGCAGTCAGTCGGCGCATAGCAGCCGTACCCGCCGCTCCGCAACATCGAACGCCTCCGTTGTCTCGGCCTCCAGCAGCTTGTCTTTGGCGGCGATGCACGCATCGGCGTGGCGAATCGCTGCCGGCGGCGCCTTCGAGGCCGGGCGCGCGTTGCAGTTCGAATCGTCGACGAGCCGCAGGTTGGCCCACTCGCCTCTCTCGACTGCTACGCAGTCGCCGACCCGGAAGCCGCCTTCGTCAGTGACCACACGTGTCGTCGAGCCGCCGATGAGCACCGTATATTCGAACGCCTGCTTGTTGCTGGCCATCCTGCCAATCTGCTGGCCGGCGAACGCGCCACCGATCGTACGCAGCGCCTGGTTGCTCCCCGACTGATTCCGGCCGGACATGAGACCGATGGCGCCACCCACCACTGCGCCCCCAGTCTGCGCCCTGACATTCTCCTGTGTGACTAGCTGCATGGCCGTGACGCGACCGTAGTTCACGCTGGTTCGGGCGGATGCGGTCCCGCACAACATGATCGCGAGAGCGGCGCACATGCACGCCCATGCCTTGACGCGAACGACATCTTGCCCTGACTTCATACCGCCCTCCATATGTGAACAACCAAGAACGCAGCAGCGAACACAGCGTTCCACCGGGGATGACGTTGAGATCTCGACGCAATAGACGATGATACCTTCCAACGTGGACTATCGGCACGTAAGTCAATGCGCGTTGGCTTGGCTATTAGCTGACCCTCGCGCGCCCGCGGCCGAGCCGAAGCGAACATGCTGGTTCTGCTTGAGTTGGCGTGCGTTACGCAAGCAGCCGCACTGGCTCTTAAGCTTTCCGACAGGACAGGCACTAGACTGGCGTCGCGTTGAGCCCTCACGCACCAATCGATGCGTTATCTTGCGAGTAGCATTACCCGATCCGCTGAAATCCGAGCCTGACCAGTCATAAGCGAACTATGCGCGAAAGCAGATCCATAGTCCGTGCGCTCGTCACCGCCGCGGCAGTAGGTCTCGCATTGCTCGAAGGCTGCGCAAGCCGCCCGGTCAACGAGCCCATCGCACGAGTGGAACCTGAAAGTGGTTACAACGTCGCGAGGCACATCGCGCGGCGCCCGGATCACGATCCCTCTACGCTTCTCATCCTGGCCTTTTCGGGAGGTGGAACGCGCGCTGCTGCGCTTTCCTACGGCGTCCTGGAAGAGTTGCGCCGTACACCCATCGTCGTTGACGGTCACCACCGGCGAATGCTCGACGAGGTTGACCTCATTACCGCCGTATCAGGCGGCAGCTTCACTGCGCTCGCCTACTCGCTCTACGGCGAGCAGCTGTTTTCCGAGTACGAGGCTCGGTTCCTGAAGCGCGACGTGCAGAGCGTGCTCATCGATCGCGTGCTCAACCCGGGTTACTGGCCGAGACTGCTCAGTCCGTCCTACGGCCGCTCGGAGCTTGCTGCTGACTATTACGACGAGAGCCTGTTCGACGGCGCCACCTTCGGAGACCTTGTCGAGAAGCCCACTCCTGTGGCGATCGCATCAGCCACAGATGTCGTAACGGGAAATCGCTTTCCCTTCATGCAAGACAACTTCGATCTGATCTGCTCCGACTTCACCAAGCTACGCCTCTCGCGGGTAGCCGCAGCGTCCTCGGCCGTCCCCGTCGTGCTCTCGCCGATAACGCTCAACAACTACGGCGGTCGATGCGGATTCGAGTTCCCCACATGGGTACGCGAAGCCGTCGCGGAGCGACGCGATAGGAAGGACGCAGGGCGGGGGCTGCGACGCTACAACGAGCTCGTCGATTTGCAGGACAGCGCAGCCCATCCCTATCTGCATCTCGTCGACGGTGGCGTCACCGACAACGTTGCTATACGAACCATTGTGGAGATATTGGCGAGTATCGATTCAGGGAAGCAATTAGAGTCGATACGTTTACTGCGCGACGTCCGGCGCATTGCGGTTATCGTCGTCAACGCAGTCTCTTCGCCCACCGTCGATTGGGGGCGAAACGAGGCCCCGCCTGGAATGTTCCAGCAGCTGTGGCAATCCTCGAGCGTTCCGATCGACCGTTATTCATACGAATCGATGGACTTGCTGAACGACATCATTACGCGCTGGGCGCTGGAGCGCCGGCTCGCGCTCGCCGAGGCGCGTCTCGCTGGGCGCGAGCCGTCGGCGGATCTCAGCCGACCACCCATCGAGCTCTACGCGATCGACGTGAGCTTCAGGGACATCTCCGACTTGGATGAGCGCGCCTACTGTGAAAACCTCCCGACGACTCTCGTGCTCGCGCCGGAGGCTGTCGACAGGTTGCGTCGCGTCGCGAGCAGCGTGCTGCGCGCGTCGCCGGCTTATCGCCGCTTGCTGGAAGCGCTGGGAGCCGAAACCGCTGAGACCATCCCCGCCGGCGGGTCTCAGTAATTCGAGCTTCGTGCAGGCATTCCGCCGCTCGCTGCGACGAGCCTGATCGCAGTGAATATGACTAGGGCACGAAAGCAAGAAAAAGAAAGGCCGCAAAAATAACGAGGTGTACAGCGCCCTGCATCATGTGCGTGCGGCCAGTGCCGAGGGTCACGGCGCTTACCAGAAAAGTCAGCGCGAGCATCACTAGGTCTTTGGGATCCAGGCCCATGACCAGCGGCAAGTCGAACATGATCGCCGCCAACGCGACCACCGGAATGGTAAGACCGATGCACGCGAGCGCGGAGCCGATGGCAAGGTTCATGCTGGTCTGCAGTCGATTCGCATTCGCTGCCCGCGCAGCAGCCCATGCTTCGGGCAGCAACACGAGCATCGCGATCACGATCCCGATCACTGCCTTCGGGGCCCCGGCCTCGATGACGACCCGCTCGATTGTCGGTGAAAGAAGCTTGGCGAGCCCCACCACGGCCACGAGGCACACGAGCAGCAGACCGAAGCTGAACCACGCCTCGCGATTTGTCGGAGGAGGCGCGTGTTCTTCCGGAGTGGACGTGTCGCCGGCGGGAAGAAAATAGTCGCGATGTCGAACGGTCTGGATGAAGACGAACACCGCCCAGAGTGCAGCCGACGTCACGGCGGCGAAAGTAAGCTGCGCCGCACTGTACGTACCGCTGGGCGTACTCGTGGTGAAGACCGGCAAGACCAGCGAAAGTGCTGACATGGCGATGAGCGCAGCAAGTCCGGCGCTGGACCCTTCCACTCGGAAGCTTTGCTCGCCGTGCGCCAGGCCGCCGACGAGGACGCATAGGCCCACTACGCCGCTGCAGATAATCATGATCGCTGCGTAGATCGTGTCGCGCGGTATGACCGCGGCGTCCGCGCCGCCCGCGAGCATCATCGACAGAATCAGCGAGGCTTCGATGACGGTCACCGCCACAGCGAGCACGAGCGTGCCGAAGGGCTCGCCGACGCGGTGCGCAACGACCTCGGCATGGTGCACCGCTGCAAGCACTGCGCCAATGAGTGCCGCGGCGCAGAGTATCGCCAGTATCGAGCCAACGCCCGCCGCTGCCGCGCCGATGAGCAGAACGATGGAGAGAGCCGGGATTAACCAAGTCCACGCTGCCATGGCGCATTCTAGCCGAGGGCCTGTGATCTGCGTTTGTCTCAATCCCGGGAAGCAATAGGTAAAGATTTGTTTCAGTGCGATCGATGATTGCCTGTGCGACAGTCGACAGCTATGCTCTTGCGCGAAATTGTTTCACCACGCAGTGCGGCGGTGATGTCTGCAACTTGACCGACATGAGAGGGCAAGCTCGTGGATTCCAAGCGTTGGGTGGCGGCGTCGATCATTGCTTACGCAATGCTGACGACTTTGCCCGCATGCAAGCGTGCCGAGCCGCCCCCCGTCGAGGAGGCGCGTCCCATCCGCACGATCACCATCGACAAGCGTGCCGACCAAGATGTTCTCGCCTTGACCGGTACCGTGCACGCCCAAAGTGAGGTCAATGTTGCGTTTCGGATCGACGGAAGGCTCATCGAACGCGACGTCGGAGTCGGCGACGTCGTGCGACCGGGCCAGCTCCTGGCGCGACTCGACCCGCAAAACGAGGACACCTCGTTGCAGGCCGCACGAGCGCAGCTGGCGGCGGCGCGGGCGCAACTCGTGGAGGCGCGAGCCAATTACGATCGAATGCGTGAGCTCGTCGTCGAGAAAGCGGTATCGCAATCCTCCTACGAGCAGGCCGAGGCGCTGCAGAAGACTGCCCAGTCTCAGGTGGAGTCGGCGCAATCGCAGGTCACGCTTGCGGAAAACCGTCTGAGCTACACGCGGCTGGTCTCCGACGTGTCCGGCGTCGTGACGGTGCAGGGAGCCGAGCCCGGCGAGGTGGTCGGCGCCGGTCGCATGATCGTCCAGATCGCGCGCGAAAGCGGTCGCGATGGGATCTTCGACATTCCGGCACAGGCGAAAGACAGCGTGCTCGCGAACCATGCAATCACCGTCGCATTGACCATGGACCAGAAGGTTACTGCGGCCGCGCGTGTTCGCGAGGTCTCACCGCGCGCAGATCCGGTGACCGGCACGTTCCGAGTCAAGGTGAACCTGATCAATCCGCCTCCGGCGATGCGCCTGGGCAGCACGGTGACGATGCGTTTGAAGGTCGCGGGCGATACAGGCTTCGTCATACCAGCCTCCGCGTTAATCCGCTCCGACCGTCAACCCGCAGTATGGCTCGTCGACCCCAAGAGCGCGAGCGTTTCGGCGCGCACGGTGGATGTCCGCGCATTCGATGCCGACAGAGTGGTCGTTGCATCCGGCCTCAATCCCGGTGACATCGTGGTAACGGCCGGAGTCCAGGCCCTGCGACCTGGCCAGAAGGTTCGCCTGCTCGAGACCAGGCAGTGATCGGTCCCAACCTGTCGGAATGGGCGATCACGCACCGGTCGCTCGTCGCGTACTTGATGATCGCGGCGGTGCTTGCCGGCGTGTTGTCCTTCCTGCGCCTCGGTCGCGCCGAGGACCCCAGCTTTACCTTCCGCACGATGGTCGTCAGCGCGGCCTGGCCTGGTGCGACCGTCGACGAGACAATCCTGCAGGTCACCGAGCGACTCGAGCGCAAGCTGCAGGAAACGCCCTACCTAGAAAACATCAGGAGCTACACCACCGCCGGAGTCGCTACGATCTTCGTCGATCTGAAGGGATCGACACCGCCCTCGAAGGTGGCTGATGTCTGGTATCAGGTGCGCAAGAACATCGGCGACATCCGGGGCACGCTGCCGGACGGGGTCCTTGGTCCGGGCTTCAACGATGACTTCGGGGACACGTTCGGCATCATCTACGGATTCACCGCCGACGGGTTCACGCCGCGAGAGTTGCGCAACTACGTCGAGGAAACACGATCGCGGCTGCTGAATGTCCCCGATGTCTCGAAGATCGAGGTCCTGGGTGCACAGGACGAGCAGATATTCATCGAATTCTCGACCGAGCGACTGGCCGCACTCGGGCTCGACTACCGGTCACTGGTCGACGCGGTGCGGGCCCAAAACCTCATCCGTCCCGCCGGCGTGCTGCAGACCGCGAACGAGCGCCTGTTCTTGCGCGTGACCGGCGCTTTCGACAACGAGGAGTCGTTCCGCGGGGTGAACTTCGTATTTGGCGGAAGGAACATTCGCCTCGGAGACATCGCGGAGGTTCGCCGTGCGTACGTCGATCCGCCGCAGCCGCTCTTCCGTCTAAACGGCAAACCCGCGATCGGTCTGGCCATCGCGATGCGCGACGGCGGTGACATCCTCGCTCTCGGCCGCAATATCAAGAAGGAGATGGACAAGATCCGCGCCGATCTGCCGGTGGGCATCGAGACGACACTCGTCACCGACCAGGCGATCACCGTCGACACCGCCATCAGCGATTTCATGGAGTCGCTGTGGCAGGCCATCGCGATCATCCTCGCTGCGAGCTTCGTAAGCCTCGGGGTGCGTCCCGGCGCCGTCGTGGCAGCTGCGATTCCGTTGACGCTGGCGATCGTGTTCGCCGTCATGGAAATCTACGGCATGGATCTGCAGCGCATCTCGCTGGGCGCGCTGATCATCGCCTTGACGCTGCTCGTCGACGATGCGATGACCACGGTAGACGCCATGATTCGCCGGCTTGCCGCCGGCGACACCAAGGAGGCGGCGGCTACCTTCGCCTACCGGACCCTGGCGGCGCCGATGCTTGCCGGAACGCTGATCACGATTGCCGGCTTTGTGCCGATCGGCTTCGCCAAGAGCGGAGCAGGCGAGTACACGTTCTCGATTTTCGCGGTCGTGGGAATCTCGCTGATCGTGTCCTGGCTCGTAGCGGTGATATTCGCGCCGCTGATCGGCCTGGCTCTGTTGAAGGCTCCGAAGGTGAAGGCCGGTGAGGAGAAGCGACCCGGACGGATTCTGCGCGCGTACGGCGGCTTGCTCGAGCGAGCGATGCGCGGACGCTGGATAACCATCGGCCTGACGCTCGCTGTGTTCGTTATCGCAATCTTGCTGATGCGCTTCGTGCCGCAGCAATTTTTCCCGGCGTCGGACCGCCCCGAGCTGGTCATCGACCTCACCTTGCGACAGAACGCCTCGATCTACGCGAGCGAGACCGTGGCCAAGGAACTCGAGCAGGCGCTCGCGAAGGATCCGGATATCGATCACTGGAGCACGTACGTCGGCCGCGGCGCGATCCGCTTCTACCTGCCGCTCAACGCGCAGCTCGCGAACCCGTTCTTTGCCCAGGTCGTGGTCGTTGCCAAGGACCTCGATGCACGGCTTCGCTTACAGGACAAACTCGAGAAGCTCCTCGCCGATCAGTTCCCCGACGTCGTCACGCGCGTGTCGCCGCTCGAGCTGGGACCGCCGGTCGGCTGGCCGCTGCAGTGGCGTGTAATCGGCCCCGACAAGGAGGAGGTAACGCGAGTCGCGCAGAAACTCGCTCAGGTGATCGCGACCGATGCCGACGCTCTGCACATCAATTTCGATTGGATGGAGCCCGCGCGTCAGCTGCGCATCAGGGTCGATCAGGATCAGGTGCATCAATTGGGCGTCAGCTCGGCGACGCTCGCCGCGGTGATGAATGCCGCGGTTACCGGGTCGACGATTACCCAGGTCCGCGACGACATCTACCTGGTCAATGTCGTGGCTCGAGCGACAGAGGCGGAACGCAGTAGCGTGTCCACGCTGCGTTCGCTGCAGGTGCCGATTCCTGGCGGCCGCACGGTGCCGCTGACGCAGTTCGCAAGCTTCGATTACGAACAGGAATACCCGCTGATTTGGCGCCGCAACCGCGAGCCGACGCTTACCGTGCGCGCGGACCTCGAGCGAGGTGTCTTGCCGGCGACCGTAGTCGCAACCCTGGAGCCGCGGATCAACGAACTGGGCGCCAGCCTGCCGAAGCCCTACCGGATCGAGCTGGCCGGGAC
>DATKJP010000157.1:0-4019 GCA_035543635.1 Casimicrobiaceae bacterium | reverse complement strand
TCGGCCAACCGCAAGTCGGTGCTCTTTATCACGCACGATCTCGAGGAAGCGATCGCGCTGTCGGATCGCGTGATCGTGCTCTCGGCAGGACCTGCGACGCGACCGATCGGAGAATACACGATCGACTTGCCGCATCCGGTGGGACCTACGACCGACACGAACTCGCCAGCGGCAACGGAGAGTGTCGTGTCGCGAACCGCCGTGTAGCGCTCGGCTTGGCGCTCGCGCGAGGCGAACGTGCAGGTGATGCGATCGAGCGAGAGGGCGGGCGTGCTCACGACGAACGCGCCGGAGCCAGGCGTGAGTTACTTCTTGTACTTCGCCAGCGCCTTCTGCACGTAGCTGTTGTCGTAGGTCTGCCCGAGCTTGATCTCCGCAGGCTTGACCGCGGGGTTGAACGCCGCAAGGAACTTGAGCGTGTTGTCGGCTCCTTCCTTGGTGAACAGGCCATCCGGCGAGATCGCGTCCTTGAACTTCGCGTAGGCGGCGACATAGAGCGCGCGGTCGCCGAGCAGGTAGTCTGGCGGCACGGTGTCGGCGACCTGGTCCGGCGTGGCCTTCTGCAGCCACAACAGTGCGCGAACCATGGCGTTGGTTAGTGCCTGCACGGTGTTGGGATTCTTTTTGATGAATTCGATCGGCGCGTAGAGCGCCGCGGCGGGAAGGTCAGAGAAACCGAATACCTTGCGCGTGCCCTCCTCCGTTCGGGTGTCGGCGATGACGACGATGTCGCCGGCCTTCTCCATCATCGTGATCACCGGATCGATGTTCGATACCGCGTCGATCTCGCCGCTCTTGACCGCGGCGATCACGCCGGAGGACGTGCCAACGCCGATGAACGAAGCGTCGTCGGGCTTCAGGCCGCCGGTGACCATCAGATGCTGCACGACGCGATTGGTGCTCGAGCCCGGCGCCGTGACGCCGATCTTCATGCCCTTCAGGTCCTTCGGCGATTTGTAGCTCGCCGCCTTCGCCTTGGCGACGCCGACCGTGATCGCGGGATAGCGCCCCATCTTCACGAAGCCCTGCAGGTTGAGTCCCTTGGGCTGCTGATCGATCGTGTTCTCCCATGCGCCCGACACGACATCGGCGCTGCCGCCGACGACCGCCTGCAACGCCTTGGATCCACCGGCGAAGTCGCCGATTTCAACGTTGAGTCCCTCGTCCTTGAAGTAGCCGAGCCGCTCGGCGATCGTAAGCGCGATGTAATAGAACGCCGGCTTGCCGCCGACCGCGATGCTGACGTTCGGTTTCTCCGGCTTGCCCTGCGCATGAGCTGCGAGCGGCAGCGACGCGACGACGATCGCGCACGCGGCGCCGACCAGATAACGAAAGACCTTCATCGTCTCCTCCTCCTTCTGCTGTCGGCCGATTATATCGCCCCGGCCGCGCGCAGCTTCGCGATCTCCTCGTCGGTGTACCCGGCCGCACGCAGCACTTCCTGCGTGTGCTGCCCGAGCGCAGGACCGACCCAGTCGATCGAGCCTGGCGTGCCCAAGAGCTTGGGCACGACGCCGGGCAACTTGAGCGTCGTCCCGTCGGGCAGCTTCGTCTGCACGATCATCTCGCGCGCGAGGTATTGCGCATCCTCGACTACGTCGGCCGCAGTGTAGATCTTGCCGTGCGGGACGTCCGCGGCCTTCAACCCCGCGAGAATCTCGTCGAGATCGCGCTCCGCCGTCCACGCGGCGATCGCGCCGTCGATCTCGGCTGTGCGCTTGACGCGTCCGACGTTGGTCGCAAGCGAAGGATCCTGCCCGAGGTCGTCGCGGCCGATCGCGTGCATGAGCCGCTTGTAGATCGAGTCCGCGTTGCCCCCGATGACGATGTCTTTGCCGTCGCGCGTCGCGTAGGTATTCGACGGCACGATATTGGTGAGCCCGGTGCCGATGCGGCCGCGAATCTCGCCGAAGAGATCGTAGTCAGGCACCAGGCTCTCCATCATGTTGAACACCGCTTCGTAGAGCGCGACATCGATCACCTGCCCTTTCCCGCCGTGCGCTTCGCGATGATGCAGCGCAATCAGCGCGCCGATCACCCCGTGCAGCGCGGCAAGCGCATCGCCGATGCTGATGTTCATGCGCACCGGCGGGCGGTCGGGAAAGCCGGTGACATGACGCATGCCGCCCATCGATTCGGCGATCGCGCCGAATCCGGGCTGATCGCGGTACGGGCCGGTCTGCCCGAACCCGGAGAGCCGCACCATGATCAATCCCGGGTTGTCGGCGGCGAGCGCCTCGTAGTCGAGCCCCCACTTCTCCAGCGTCCCGGGACGGAAGTTCTCGATGACGATGTCGGATTCGCGCGCGAGCCGGCGCACGATCTCCTGACCCTCGGGCGAGCGCAGGTTCACCGTCACCGATTTCTTGTTCCGCGCCTGGACGTACCACCACAGCGAGGTCCCCTCGTGCAACAACCGCCACTGGCGCAGCGGATCGCCGCCCGGCGCGCTGCCTTCTGCCGGAGGCTCGACCTTGATCACCTCGGCGCCGAACTCCGCGAACACTTTTCCCGCAAATGGGCCGGCGATGAGCTGACCGAGCTCGAGCACCTTCAAGTCCGCGAGCGGACGCTTCGTGTGCATCAGATCGATGTGCTGCCGCGGCGCGAGCGCAGCTCCGCTTCGAGCTTCGGCAGCTTCGCCGCCATCTCCGTCCCGACGTACATCTGCGGCTCGGAAGCCCGCCGATGCTCGCTCTTCTCGCGTACTGCGATCCGCTCGCGCGCTTTCTGGAACGCCTTGACGAACGAATCCTCGGTGCGCAGCGCGTGCCCGAACAGTGCGTCGCCGAAATAGGTCGCGTCGCTCTCGCTGCCGCAGCCGAAGGACGTACGGTCGGCAGCCGACGCGGTCATGACGAGCGTGTAATCGTCCTTGAGCGCGTCGATGAAGGCGCCCGAGTAGCAGGCCGAGACGACGATGATGCGCCACTTGATTCCGGCGTCGTCGAGCATCTGCTTCAACGCGTCGGGCGTAAGAGATTCCAGCTCGAGCGGAGGAAACTCGACAGCGAGCTTGTGATCGCGGCTCCCGTGGCTGCTGAGGTAAACCATCACGACGTCCTTGTCGCGGTCGATGAGATCGCCGATCACCGACAGCGTCGCACGCAGGTTGCTCACGGTCGCGAACGGCTCCTCGAGCACAGTGCGCGGATTGTTGACGAGCAACACCGAGCGACCGTCGGTATCGAAGCGATCGTCGAACAGATCGCGCGCCGTTTCGATGTCCTTGCGGAAGACGTCCTCCTGGGCATAAGACGCGAAGCCGACGAAATAAAGATCGGTCGCATCGTCGCGTCCCTCGTCGAGGCTGGCGAGCGCGTCGTACAAAAGCTCCGGTTGCTTGACCAGCACTTCTTCTGCGACCGGGCTCGGATAATCCGCGCTGCGCGCGAGCGCCGCTTCCGGCGTTTCCCACCACTGTGCATCGGGAAGCAGGATGCTGCCGAACCACAGCGGGGTAGCAAGCAAGGCGCCGGCGAACAGCGATCGCAGCCAGAAATACGGGCGTCGCGGCGCAAGCGCGGTGGCGGCGGAGCGCCACAGCCAGAAGAAAGTCCAGAGTAACAGGGCCTGCTCGGCGCGAACCGCGCTGCCGAAGAGCGAGCGGTCCTCGCCGAACGCAAGCTCGACCCCCATGCGCACGACCATCAGCGGCCACTCTCCTGCGAGCAGCACGACAGGGAGCGCGAGCGCGTAAGCGGGCTGGCGGAACGCGAGCGCGAGCAGCGCGGCGAAGACCATCAAAATCGCGCCGTAGAATGCCTCGCCGACCAATCCGTAGGATGTGAAGACTGCGCCGCCGCCCTGACGCACGAAGTCGAGCGCGATGTCCAGAAGCGCGGAGACGACGAAGAGCGCGATAAGCTGCGGCACATTGACGCGGAAGGACAGCCGCGTCGCGCGCTGCCCGAAAACCATCAGCCCGCCGCTCAGTAGATTGCGGCCTAGGTCGTGGAAAAAAGAAAGGACGGCCCGCATCATCGAATTGTCAGGCCGCGCGGGCGGCGATGTAGGCC
>DATKJP010000156.1:0-14614 GCA_035543635.1 Casimicrobiaceae bacterium | reverse complement strand
GCACGCGGCGCGCGCCAAGGCCGATGCGGATTACATTCGGCGTATTCAGGCAAAGATCCGCGGCAACGTGATTCTGCCGCCGGACATGCCCGGCAATCCCGAGGCGGTGTTCGACGTCGTGCAGCTTCCCAGCGGGGAGATCATCGACGTGCAGCTCGCGAAATCGAGCGGCGTTCGCGCCTACGACGAAGCGGTGCAGCGCGCGATTCTCAAGTCCTCGCCGCTCCCACGGCCGGACAACCCGGATATGTTTCGTCGGAGTCTGACCCTCAAATTCAGGCCGCTCGACTAGGCTGCAGCTGCGAATCGATCCGCACGCGACGCCGGCCGGACGCATCCGGCGGCGGCCCTACGAATTTTCGCGCGCGATCTTCTCGACGATTTGAATCGTGGCCCAGCTCCAATCGGGCCGCTGCTCCACGAGATAACGCAGCGCAACGGTGTAGACCGAGTTGGCCGTGGTGAGGATGACGTTACGCCCCTCCGAGTACTCGGAGCTCGGAACGATCAATGTCTTCACTGCAAGCGGTTTGTCGGGACGCGACGGCGGCGGCAGATAGAGCCCCTCGAAGCGGTCGCCGAGGGTCGAGCGATCGAGCCCGTCGACGACATACGCCATGTCTTCGCTCGGCCGGCGCTTCGCGGCAAGTGTTACCGAAACCATGCGTTCGGCGATGATGTTGACGCCGGCCTCGACTTCTTCGCTGGAAATCTTGTTCAGGCGGCGCACGACGCCGAGGAGCCAGCCGTCGACGTCCGATTGCCGCACCGCGACCAGCGCGCCCAGCGAGAGACTTTGACCGATGCCGCCGGTTGCTGCGATGCGCAGCCCAGCCACGCTGCGGTCCTTGATCTCCCACATCGGATCGGTCCATGAGGAGAGGCTCGCAGCGAGCGAATCGTCCTCGACGAGCGGCTTGCGCTTTGCGCGTGGCGCTCCCGCGACCGGAAAGACTTCGATCTGCTCGGTGCCTGTACTCGCCTCGGGACTGTTCTCGTCGCCCTTGGAAGCGAAGTCCTGACAGATGCGCGTGAGGCCGATGCGCACGCGCGCCGAGACGGCCACCGTCGTGCGCGGGTCGCGCCGGAGATCGGACAGCGTCGTAGGCGAAACCGAGGGATGTATCTTGCGCAGGACGGCGAGGCGCTGCTGGTTGATCGCCGCGATCGGCCCCTGGTCGGTGGCTTCGGCGTCGCGCAGCGCTGCCACCGCGCGCTCCAGCGCTTCGGACAGCGGCGTCGTGTCGAGGTAACGCAGCATCGAACCGCGGTCGTTGCCGTTGCGCCTTATCAGGCCCGTGCGTCCGGCGAGATCGACGAAGAAGCCTTCAAGCGACTTCGGAATCGGATCGAGCGTGAGCCGGCGGCTCCAGGCGCGGAGCTGCGAGCCCGCCCAGTCGATCTCTGCGGGCCCGAGGTTGCCGGTGTTGAGCTGGTGCACAAGTAGCACATACAAATACTCCTGCTCGACCGACCACGGTTGCACGCCGGTGCCGGCCGCCGGGAGGGCGACGGCTTCGCGCTCGCAGGAGAGCTCGCAGGCGCGCAAATAGAGTTGGTGCAGCTCCATCCACTTGGCCGGAATCCAGCGTTCGTACTTGAACACCCGCAGCTTTGCGTCGGTGCCGTGGAAATGCACGAGCCGCACGAAGAGCAACGGCAGCACCGACTTCCAGCGCGAGTTACCCGACTGGCGCAGCGCGTGTTCCAGCGCAGACTGATATGCGAGCGTGAACGCCTGGCTCATCTCCCACAGCGACTGCCAGATGCGGTCGGCGAGCTTTGGCGAGCTCTCGGCGTTCTCGATGTACTGCTTGATGAGTTGCCGCCGGTCGGCGCCGAGCGCGGCGTCGACGAACTGGATTGCTCCGATGCGCCCCAAGTCGAGCGAAGGCTGCGACTTGCGCATCGCGTCAAGCGCGTTGATGACCTGTTGCTGCCGCCCGATGACGTCGAGCGCCGGCAACGCGCGTAGCCATGCTGCTGCAGTCTTCGCGCTCTGCAGCGTGTCGGCCGCGTCTTTCGGCTGGGGCGTGAGGAATCCGAGTACCGCCTTCATTGATGCACCTGCGCGTCGGGGCGCTGCGCTACTGCCGCCGTCGGCCATCATCGCCGCCCCTTAAGGGTTGCGACCGTTAGACATTGGCGGAGTTGCAGTTTATAGCCCATAATCGCACGCGACGCAAAACTGCGCCGCTTGAGCCTAAATTACGACAATGTACTTAGGCAGGCGGTCGGCGTTGCGCTCTTCCCTAAATCCTCGACACTTCTCCCATGAGTTCGCAAATGCTCTCGAAGCTCCGCCGCACCGTGGCTTTCGCCGCAGCGGCAACCGTCGCTTTTCCTTCGACAATGGCAATGGCGCAGGCCGCGGCAGACGCTCCTAAAGCACAGGAAAGCAAGATGAGTGCCAATATTACGCAGCTGCAAAAAATCGACACCACCCTGGGCACAGGCGCCGAGGCGGTCAAAGGTAAAACGGCAGTTGTTCACTACACCGGCTGGCTCTACGACCCGTATGCGCCGGACAAAAAGGGCAAAAAATTCGATTCTTCGCTCGATCGCGGCTCACCGTTCAGCTTCCCGCTTGGTGGCGGGCGCGTGATCGCGGGCTGGGATGAAGGCGTGGTCGGAATGAAGGTCGGCGGCAAGCGGACGCTGATCATCCCTTCCGACATGGGCTACGGAAAGCGTGGCGCTGGCGGCGTGATCCCACCCGACGCGACGCTGCTCTTTGACGTCGAATTGCTCGACGTGAAAGGATAGGTTCTGCCGCGTTAGCCGGTACGAAGTATTCCACCGCGACAAAAGCGCTTAAGCGCGCGCAGTTTTGATTCCGCCGCGTTAACCGGCGCTTTAGCGCCGTGTTCAACGCGGCGAGTTAGTGCGTGGCGCAGACTAGCCTAGGACAGAATTAACAGGCTCGCAGCGCGACGCACTAACTACCAATAGGTTTCTACCGTGAAATGCCCGGGCTCTCGCCGCCTGTGCCGCCGCATGCCGCGCTGCTCGAGCACGACCTGCGTGTCGCGCACCATGTCGGGATTGCCGCAGAGCATCGTGTGCGCATTCTCGGCAGTGAGCGGCAAACCAGTCCAAGCTTCGAGACGGCCGTCACGGATTGCGTCGGGAATTCTCCCCGGCAGCGTGCCGCGCCACGTTTCCCGGCTCACGAACGGCGCAAAGCTGAAGCGCCCCTGCCGCGCGTGGGCGATGTCCTGGATAGCCTCGCCATACGAGAGATCGGCGCTGTAACGCACCGCATGCACGAGCACGACGCGCTCGAACTTCTCCCACGGCTCGTCGGTACGCAGAATCGACATAAACGGCCCCAGCCCGGTGCCGGTGGCCAGGCACCATAGCGTTGCGGCTTCCGGCAACTCGGCGACACAGAAGAATCCGTTGGCGCGATCGAGCAGCCACACCGGGTCGTCGGGCTGCAGCGCCGCGAGACGAGGCGAGAGCGGTCCCTGCGGCAGCACGTTGAAGTAGAACTCGTGCGGGCCATGATCGGGCGGGTTGACGAAGGAATAGGGGCGGCCAAGCATCGGCTCCTTCGCGCCCGGCGGCGCAGGGAGTGCAAGGCGCGCGAACTGGCCGGCGACGAAACTGACGTCCGGAGCGGCGACGCGCAGCGTGACGAGGCGCTCGGTCCACAGCCGCCTGTCCACCACCCTACCCTCGACCCACTTGCTCATGCCCGCGCGCGACCGGTTGTTAGAATTGCGATTATGCCAGCGGCGAGAGAGGCGATTTTCGCCGCGGGCGACCGCGTTTATCTGCGGCGCCCGCGTTTCGCCGACGGCCCTGTCTTCGTCGCGTCGGTCCGAGCGAGCCGCTCGCTTCACGGCAATTGGGTTCAGGCGCCGAAATCGGCGAGGCGCTTCGCGGTCTATGTGCGACGCTTCGCCGGCGCTAAATCGCGCCGCCTGACCTCGGCAACGCAGCTTGGCTTTCTTGTCTGCCGATGCGAAGACGATGCGCCGGTCGGCGTGTTCAACCTGAGCGAGATCGTTCGCGGCGCCTTCTGGAGCGCCTACCTCGGCTACTACGCCCTCGCGCCCCATGCCGGTCGCGGGTACATGGCCGAGGGGCTCGCGCTCACGCTTCGGGTCGCCTTCCGGTCGCTCGGGCTGCATCGTATCGAGGCCAACGTCCAGCCACGCAACACCCGCTCCATCGCGCTGGTGCGCTCCGCAGGTTTCACGCGCGAAGGCTTTTCGCGCCGCTATGTGAGGATCGCGGGCCGATGGCGCGACCACGAGCGTTGGGCGATGCTCGTCGAGGATTGGCGGCGGGCCAAGCGATGAGCGAGCGCGGCCTGGGTACGATCGCTCCGTGGGCCGCGCTCGCGCTCGGAGCCTGCGTCGTTTCGGACTACCGCCTCGACGCGCCGCGTAGCGCCGCCGGCGTGGAGGTCGCGCCGTACGCGGTGCACGAGGAGTGCGTCGACCTGGATCGAGGCGAACGCATCGGCTATTACTTCGTGAGCGTGGCGCCCGTCACTTTCAACATTCACTTTCACGATTCCAACGCCGTGATCATGCCGATCGTGCGCGAGAACGTGACCGAGGACTCCGGCGAGTTCACCGCCGATCGGAAGGAAATCTACTGCCTGGTGTGGGAGGCCGGCGCGGCGCCGACTCTGCTCGAATACCGTATCCGGCCCATACCCGTCAAGCGCTGAAAGCACGAAGTTCCTTTCGCTCCGCGCGAGCAGCCGAGAGGCTCAGCGAGGCTAGAGCTCCTGATACGAATAGGTCCGCCCGTGCTCGACTGCGCCGAGAACGAGTTTGTCGACGATCTTCGACGCTGTGACGTCGGGCGGAACGAGCCTCCCCTGGCTGTGAAACTCGCGAAACATCTCCACGCAGGGAAGCACATCGGGCGATTGCGAGCGCGCGAAGAGCTGCATCTCGGTATCGATGATCCCCGGCCGCACGCTGATCGTGCGAAAGCCGGGTGCTGTCTGCTCGGCGGCAAGCGCGCGCGTCAGCATCTCGAGTCCCGCCTTGGCCACGCAGTAAAGGCTCTCTCCAGGGAGGGCGTTCTGAGCAGCACCCGACGAGACGTTGATCACACGACGCGGAAGCTTCTCGTCGGCGAACACGCTGCAAAAAAGGTTCACCAGGGCGATGGGCGCGACCAGGTTCGCGGCCAGCGCAGCCGCGCTCGCCGGAGCGTCGAGCTTGCCCAGGACGCCGACCGGCCCGGCCGTCGCCGCGTTGTTGACGAGACAAACCGACTCCGGCTTCGCGCCGGCGAGCGCGCGGAAAGGCTCGGCGAGCGCATCGCCGATGCGTTCCGGCTCGGCGAGATCGCAGCGCGCGAAGCGATAGCGCTCGCCGCCGAGCCGCGAGCTGCTCCGCCGGCCTACGCCGAGGACGAGCCAGCCGCGCTCGATCAGATTTGCGGCGATCGATTCACCCAAGCCGCGCGAGACTCCGGTAACGATCGCCGCATGCATGATTCTCTCCTCGAGTGTGCCCCGCGTTTCAGCGATGGCTTCCCAGTGACAGTGCGATTAGCACCACGACGATGATCGCAAGCACGAGCAGCGTCACCTTGATCCAGCTCTTCGGGTATTCGCCGCGGATGGCGCCGGTAAAGCCGTTCATCACCGCCTGGAACGCCTTTGATCCGAAGTTATAGGAAAGCAGCCAGACCGGCGCGAGGATGTGCTTGAAGGTCTGCGCCGAGTAATTGGCGCGCACGTCAAGATTGCGGTAGGTGTCGCCGGGAATCTGTGCCGCGCACATCTGCCGCAGCTGCGCTTCCATCTGTTCGCGGGAGGCTTTCGCCGCGGCGATGAGATCGATCTGGTAGCGCTCGACCACCCAGCCCGCGACGTAGCCGGCGTCGTAGGGCTTCAGCTCTGTCGTGGGGAATGGCTCGATCCCGCGCACGAGATCGCGATGCACGCCAACCGACGCACAGACGAGATCATCGTCGAAGAAATGCGAGATCGACCCGGCGGCGGGTTCCCAGCGCACGTGCTGGACCTGCCGTGATTGGGTGCGGCCGCTGCCGTCGGTGTAGGTTTCCGTTGTGTAATAGTAGTGGCCGGCTTCGGCGGTCCAGGCCGCATCGACCTTGGCGTCGAAAGTCCAGTACGGCAGGTAGACGCCCTTCACCGTGTCGGTAAGCGCGCGGCGCTTGAGCGCGTTGGGCGCGAGCCAGAGTTTTGAATACCACGCGCGAATCCCGTCGCGCGCGCGATCTTCGCCGATCTTGAAAGGGAGCAGGCTTTCGGGCCGGAACGATCCTTTGCTTTGCTCGTAGGGCACGAGCTGGGCCGAGCCGCAGAATTCGCAGCGCTGCGCCTGGCGAGCAGGATCGAGCACCGAGATCGCCTGGCAGCTCTGGCACTTCACATAGCGCTTCTCGATCTGCCAGCCGCGCTGGTCGTCGCCAATGCCGCGCAGCGCCGCGACGAGATCGTGCTCGACGATCTTGCCGCTGTCGGTGTCGAGCTTTGCCGGAGAAACCGTGCCGCAGAACGGGCATACCAGAGCCTGCTTGCCCGGATTCCAGACCGCCTCGGCGCCGCACGCGGGGCACGAATACTTCTGCTGCGCCGCGACTTCCGGCGCAGGCGTCAACGGATCCGTCATCGGCTCGGAAAGGCGCGCGAGGATTTCAACGGATGAGATAGCCCATCACCCGCCAGACACCGTCGGGCTCGCGCTCGAGCGTCACGGTCTCTCGCGCCCCGCTGTTTTTCGCGAAATCCGTCTCGAACAAGACTTGCGCGTAGTCTCCATCGGGCCCGCCGGGCATCTTGGCGTCGAACCTCGTCGCTCGCATCGTGCGGGTCTGCACGTCGCCGAGCGGCCCGCGCGCTTCGGTAAGCGCCTGACGCCACGTCGTCAGATCGAGCACTTCGCGGAACTTCTTGCCTGCTGCCGACCAGCTCGCCTCCACGTCACCCTTGTCCGCGATCAGCAGCCATGAGCGCGCCGCGGCCTGAGCTTCGGAGGCGCGCGGATCCTGCGCCTGCACGCCCGCGGCAACGAACAGAGCGAGACAAACGACGGCGAACCAAAACCACCGCAAGCGGCGCATCATCGAATCGCTCAGGAGTGAAGAAACTGATCGACCGCGGCGCGAGTGACGCGCCACTGTGTGCCGATCTGCTTGCCCTTGAGGTCACCCTTCTGCAAGCTGACCATCACGTCGGACTCGGTAACGCCCAACATCTGCGCCACCTGCGCCGGAGTGAAAAGCTCGGGCGCCGCCGCCGCGGTCTGTGCCGCAGGACCCTGCACTCCGGGAGTAGCCTGGCCGCCGAGGATGCCGCCAGTCTGATTCATCATCTGCTGCGCCATCGCCATGCCAACCGCCATCTGCGCGCCAAGACCGCCCACTCCGCCGCCATCGGTCTTCTCCAGCCCCTGCGCCATTTGGAACTTCACGTAGTCGTTGAGATTGCCGACCGCAGCCATGCTCGAGCGCTTGTCGATCGCCTGCTCGACTTCCGGCGGCACGGACACGTTCTCGACCACGAAGCTTGTCACTTCGAGCCCGTACTTCGAAGTGGTCTGCGGATTGATGAGCGGTAACAGCGCGGCACCCAGCTCTGCGTAGCGCGCGGCGACGTCGAGCGCAGGAATCTTCGAGGCAGCCAGCGCCTCGGAGAACACGCTGACAATGCGCGAGCGCATGGTGTCGTTGAACTCGTCGAGGCGGAAGTGATCGTCGGTACCCGCGACTTCCTTCAGGAACAGCTTGGGATCGACGATCTTGAAGTCGTAGATGCCGAAGGCGCGCAGCCGCACGACGCCGAAATCCTGGTCGCGCATCATCACCGGATTCGCGGTCCCCCACTTGTTCCCGGTGAACAGCCGCGTGATGACGTAGTACACGTCGGCCTTGAACGGGCTCTCTAGTCCGTACTTCCAGCCCTTGAGATCGGAAAGGATCGGGATGTTGTCGGTGGTCAGGGTGTACTTGCCCGGACCGAAGGTGTCGCCGAACTGGCCGAGGTAGACGAACTGCGCGACCTGCGACTCGCGCACGATCAGTTGCGCGCCGCGCTTGATTTCCTTGTCCTCGTCGGGGAAGCGGAAGGAAAGCGTGTCGCGCGAGTCATCGGTCCATTCGATGATGTCGATGAACTGCTTGCTGATGAAGTCGAGGATCGCCATGACGGCCTCCTGCGCTAGTTTGTAGTTGAGGAAAGCTTCTTCGCTTCCGCCTCACCCTTGTTGATCTCTTCCTGGATCCGTGCCAGCGGGACCGCGCCGGGGACCGTTGTCCCGTCGGCAAACACGAGCGTGGGCGTGGCGCCGATGTGCAGGCGCGTTCCCAGCGCTACGGTTTCGGCGATCGGCGTCGGGCAGTCTCCCTTGTTGTCGGGAAGCTTGCCGCTCGCGAAGAACTCGTCCCAGGCCTTCCCCCTGTCTTGCGAGCACCAGATGATCGCAGATTTTCGCGCGGCGTCCGGATGCAGCGTATCGATGGGGAACAGGAAAGTATAGATTGTCACATCGTCGAGATTTTTGAGGTCGCCCTCGAGCTTGCGACAGAAAGGACAGTCCGCATCGGCGAAGATAGCCATCTTGCGCGTGCCTTTGCCCTTGACGCGCTTGAAGGCGAGACTCAGCGGCAGCGAATCCCAGGCTACCCGATTGAGCTGACGCAGGCGCGCATCGGTGAGGTTCTCCTTGGTGTCGGCGTTGTACACGGAGCCGGCCATGACGTAGGTCACCTTGGCGTCCGTGTAGACGAGCCGATCATCGAACCTGACTTCGTACAGGCCGAAATACGGCGACTTCACGACGTTGCTGATCGCGGCTCCCGGAAATTTCGTCTCGAGCAGTTTTTTGACCGCGGCCGCCTCCGGCGAGAGCGCCTCGGGCTTGACGGTTTCCTGCGCGCACGCCGCTACCACCATTAGGAGGCACAGCCCCAACATGGGAATCTGAAACCAGCGAAAGCGCATGAGGAACTCCGCAGCCACGAGCAAGGGGGCGACAGTTTAGCACCTAGCGCAGCGCGGGCTGCGCCAGGAGCCGCTTGAGCGGGGCGATCGACGCCACTGCGCGCATCCCGCCGTTTCGAACGAGCTTGAGCTCCGGTCGATCGAAGAGCCGCACCAGCCCATCGGTCACGAGTTGCATCGCCGCGACAGGCAGGGAGCGCCGGCGCTCGTAGCGCTCGAGGAGGATGCGCTCGCCGGGATCGGCAACCGGTCCGCGAAGCGCCAGTACGCTCGCCAGCGCCGCCGCATCCCCGAAGCCCAGGTTCACGCCCTGACCTGCCAGCGGATGCACGCCGTGCGCGGCATCGCCTACGAGCGCGAAACGATGTGCAATGACCGAAGGCAGTCGCAGGAAGGAAAGCGGAAAACTTACCGCCGACGTGATCTCTGTCAGCTCGCCAAGTGCCCGGCCTCCGGCGTCTGCGACGCGCGCCGACAGGGCGGAACCTTCCAAAGCCTGCAGATCGTTCGCGAGCGCCTCGGGCGCCGACCATACGATCGAGATGCGGCGGCCCGGTAGCGGCAGCCACGCGAGCACGCCGCGCTCAGCCAGGAACCACTGGAACGCGCATCCCCGATGCGCGCGCTCCGTTTCAAAGTTGGCGACGACTGCGGTGTGCCGGTAGTCGCGCGGTTCTTGCGCGATACCCGCTTCGCGGCGCGCCCAGGAGCGAAGGCCGTCCGCGCCGACGACCAGGCGGGCGCGCAGGACGCGGCCGTCGCGGAGCGATAGCTCAGCAGCGTCCGTGTGCCAGGCGAGCACGGAGGGTTCGCACGGAGCCAACACGTCAATGCGCTCGATGCTGCGTACCGTTGTCGCGAGCGCACTGGCAAGCTCGCGGTGCTCGACGATCCAGGCGAGCGCGCGCTCGCCGAGTTCATAGGCCGAGAACTCGATCTGTCCGTTGGCGTCACCGCGCACGTCCATCGTCTCGACGGCGGAGACGCGCTCGCCCGGCAGACGCTGCCACGCACCCACGCCGCGCAGGAAATCCGCGCTGCCCGGGCTCAGCGCATACACGCGGGCGTCCCAATCATCGTCGCCGGCATTGCGATCGTGAACGCGTAGCTCGTTCCGATCGACCAGCGCCACCGCGAGACCTTCGCGCGCAAGCGCCGCGGCGAGCGCGAGCCCGACAGGACCGGCCCCAAGAATGAGGACGTCGCGCTCGGCGCGTGAATCTGTCGCGTGCGTCACTTCCCCTCCAGGGTTTCGATCGCGATGTGCTCGTTGGTGTAGATGCACAGCTCTGCCGCGATCGTGAGCGCCTCCTTCACGATCTGGGCGGCCGACAGATCGGTGTGCGCGAGGAGCGCGCGTGCCGCCGCCTGCGCGTACGCGCCTCCGGATCCGATCGCCACGATGCCGTGCTCGGGCTCGAGTACGTCGCCCGATCCGGTGATGACGAGCGACGTGCTCGCATCGGCAACCGCCAGCATCGCTTCGAGGCGGCGCAGGATGCGATCAGAGCGCCAGTCTTTCGCAAGCTCTACCGCGGCGCGCTGCAGATGACCCTGGTGCTTCTCGAGCTTCGCCTCGAAACGCTCGAACAGCGTGAATGCGTCCGCGGTGGCTCCGGCAAAGCCGGCTAGTACGCGCTCGTTGTAGATTCGTCGTACCTTGCGCGCCGTCGCCTTGACCACCACGTTGCCCAGCGTGACCTGACCGTCGCCGCCAAGCGCGACGCTCGCGCCGCGGCGCACCGATAGGATCGTGGTCCCGTGAAAGCTTTCCATGCTCAGACTAAGAGCTGCCGCGCGCGTTGGCGCTGGCGACCCGTCTCGTGTTGTCTACTGCGCCTTCTTGACGAAATGGCGCGGCGAGATACCGATCAGAAGCAGCAGCGCGCGGATGATCGGCGTCGCGCCCGCGATCTGCACGGTCTTGCGCTGGCTCTCCGCTCGTCCGATCGCGTTCAGGAGCGCGCCGGCGCATACGAAGTCGATGCGCTCGACCGCCGTCATGTCGATGGGAATGGCGTTGTGGCTGTCGCGAAACGCGGCGAACTTGCCCAGCTGCTGATCGTTCGGTCCGAGCATCGTTCCCTGCCAAACGAGCGCATCTTGGGCCTCGGTGATCACCGGGAGCGGATCGGGCTCCGCGACGGGAGGAGGCGCGGTGGCGGCATTGCGCGGTGGCTCCCAGGACGGGGGCGAGAGCTCGAAAGCGACTGCGAAATCCACCGCGCGGTCTTCGAACACGGCGCGATCGTTCTGCCACTGCAAAAGCTCGAGTAGCAGGCCCCAGTAACCCTCGCCCGCTTCACGCCCCTTGCCGCAGGCGTGCTCCAGTGCCTGCCGGATCTTCTCCGGATGCTGCAAGGCGAGAGCGCATTGTTGCTTGCGCAGCTTCGCCAGTGCGTCGGCGAGGAGCCGCGTTCCCACGTCGTCGGCCCCCGTGAGCGAGCCGAGATCCAGCCGGACCTGCTGTTGCTTCTGGGCCGCGGCGAGCATGTTGTTGATCTGCGCCGCGTTTGCGTCCGACAGCTTGCCGGTCAGCGCGAAGTATCCGCCGCTGCTGGCTGGACGCTTCTCCGCTTCAGGCTTGCCGCCGCGCTCCTTGGCATTTCGCTCTTTCGCGCCGCGCTCTTCCCATCCGGGCGCCGAGCGCTCGAAGGCCACGACGTACTGCAGCGCCAGCTGATCGAATGCGGGGCGATCTCCCGCGCGCTGCAGAAGATCGAAAAGCGCGAGCCATGCAAGCGGCGAGAGCCGCGCATCCTCGTCGCTCGTCACGCCTTGCTCAAGCAGTTGCCGCGCCTGCTGCGGCTGTCCGCTCGCGAACAGGAGCGCCGCATTCTCGAGCACAGCGCACAGTCCGGGATTTGCTTCCGCGACCTGAATGCTCGGTGCGGCTCCTTGCTGCGTCCAGTCCATGAAGCTCGGCGGGCCGGTGAGCGTGATGTCGCGATCGCGCTCTTCTGCGGTCTGCGGAACCGGCTGCTTCGGTCCCGCGCGAGCCCGTGCCTTGGCGGAGTCGGCAAGCTCGCGCGCGGAGGCTGCCGGTGCGCGCGCGGACGGACTACGCGCGTCGTGCTGCGGCGTCAGCTCAGGTTTCGGCCTCGCCTCGGCTGGCTTGTCTTTGCCGTGAGGAGGCTTATGGAACAGCGAAAATGCCATCGAGGGGCGGGAACGTTCGTTGCGGGAACAGGGGGTTGGAATTATGTTCCCTTCTATCGTCACCAACAAGCCGAGCTGCTCGAGCCTCGATCGAGCGACGGCCTTCGCGCCGCGGTGACCACGCATCGGCCGGGGTTCCTCGATCGGAGTACAATCCATCGACGCTTCGGCTCGGGAGGAGTTTGCGGTGTGCGCCGAAGTGCCTTGAACGGCTTCGAGGAGTGAACGCAATGAAAAATCCGCTTGACTCGCTTTGGGGGACGATCATCTCCGGCCTGGTTATCACGGTGATCCTCTACTTCGTCGTGAAGAGCCTTATCACTGCCGCTGCTTGACGGAGGTGATGACTATGGATTTCGTTCCGGCAATAGCTCGTTGGGTCCACTTCCTCGCCGGTGTGATGTGGATCGGACTGCTCTACTATTTCAACTTCGTTCAGGTCGCGGCGCTGAAGGCCGCCACGGCCGACGGCACCGCGGCAGGAATCACCAAGCACGTAGCACCGCGCGCACTGCTGTATTTTCGCTGGGCGGCGGTAGTGACCTGGCTCGCCGGCGCGACGCTGCTCGGGGACAAGTTCGTCGATGCGTTCCTGCTGCGCCATGGCATGGCTGCGATCGGCGTCGGTGCCTGGCTCGGGACCATCATGCTGGTCAACGTCTGGGCACTCATCTGGCCCAACCAGCAGAAGATCCTGGGCTTGAAGCCGGCGACCGACGAAGAGAAGAACAAGGCGCGGCGCGTGGCCTTCCTCGCTTCGCGAACCAATACCGCGCTTTCCATCCCGATGCTCTTCTTCATGGCGAGCGGACTCACGCATCGGTCGATCTTCTTTGGGATGTAGCAGTTTCCTTCGCCCCGAGCAAAAGGGCCCGGTTATGCCGGGCCGCTGTTTTTTCGCTCGCGGGTAGACCTGACGCTACGCGTCAATCGCCGTAGAGCTTCTGCACGCGCTCGCGACGCTCCTGCGCTTCGAGAGACAAGGTCGCGGTGGGCCGCGCCAGCAGGCGCGCAATGCCAATCGGCTCGCCGGTTTCCTCGCAATAACCGTAGCTGCCGTCCTCGAGCATTCTGAGCGACTTCTCGACCTTCTTGAGTAGCTTGCGTTCGCGGTCCCGCGTGCGCAGCTCCAGAGTGTATTCCTCTTCCAGAGTGGCGCGATCCGACGGATCGGTCGTTATCTCGTTCTCGCGCAGATGCTGTCCCGTGTCGTCGGCGTTGTTCAGCAGTTGCGCGCGCAATTCGAGCAGGCGCTGCTTGAAGAAGGCGCGCTGGCCTTCATTCATGTAGTCCTTCTCGCTCTGCTTGAGCAGCTCCTGCTCGCTCAGTTCCTTTGTCTTCTTGGCGGCGCTCGTTTCCGTACTGCGGTTCGTGCCGGTTGCGGCAGCGCGTGCCGCGCCGCGGCGTTTGGTTGCGTTTGCTTGTGCCATGAGTTGCTCGACCCCGCATTCCCCTCGGTTCCGTGCTGTTCCGGCGCCATCATTCGGGCGCCCCAACAAACCATGAATTATAGCCCGAATCGCCTTCGGCAAGCGATCGGATCGGCTCCAGAACACGCTGCCGGCGCGAACCTCGGGGTCGTCAGGCGCCCCGTATAATCGAAGCGAGAATCACCCCCAGCCGCCCTGGCCGCCCGATGAATGCATCGACGCTGACCCTCACCCGGCCCGACGACTGGCACCTGCATTTGCGCGACGGCGAGGCGATGCGATCGGTCGTCGCCGCGACGGCGCGTGTATTCGGACGCGCAGTGGTCATGCCCAACCTCGACCCACCGGTGACGACTGTCGCCGCCGCGTCCGGCTACCGCGAGCGAATTGCCGCCGCCTTGCCCAAGGGCTCGCGCTTCGCGCCCTTGCTGACCCTTTATCTGACCGACAACACGACGCCCGAGGAGATCGAGCGCGCGAGCCGAAGCGGCTTCATCATCGGGGCCAAGTATTACCCAGCCGGAGCGACGACGCACTCCGAGTCCGGCGTCACCGATCTGGCCCGCGTTTATTCGACCCTCGGCGCCATGGAGCGTCACGGATTCCCGCTCCTCGTTCACGGCGAAGCGACCGGTGCCGACGTCGACATCTTCGACCGCGAGCGTGTATTCGTCGAGCGAACGCTCGCGCGCATCGTGCGCGACTTTCCGGCGCTCACGATCGTACTCGAGCACGTGACGACCAGCGAAGCAGTCGACTTCGTTGCGGCCGCACCGGCCCAGGTCGGCGCGACGATCACGCCGCAGCATCTTCTCTACTCGCGCAACGCTTTGCTCGCCGGCGGCGTTCGGCCGCATCTTTATTGCATGCCGGTGCTCAAGCGCGAGAAACATCGTCGCGCCCTAGTGCAGGCGGCCACCGGCGGCAACCGGAAATTTTTTCTCGGCACGGACTCGGCCCCGCACGCACGCGGGGCGAAGGAGAGCTCCTGCGGCTGCGCGGGCTGTTATTCGGCGCCCGCCGCGCTGGAGCTGTACGCGGAGGTCTTCGAGGGCGCGGGCGCCCTCGATCGTCTCGAAGC
>DATKJP010000155.1:0-1833 GCA_035543635.1 Casimicrobiaceae bacterium | reverse complement strand
AGCGGCCGGCAGCGGCAGGGGTGCGTCGAACGCCGTTTCCGAATCGGCGACGAAGGCGGGCAGCGAGGGCACACCGAGCGCATCCAACCGGCCTCGCCCGCCGTCCTAAAGCCCGAGGTATCCGCGATGACCCAGCCGTATCGCCACTGGACCGTCAAGCCGCACGGGACGCTCAAGCAGCTCGACGAAAACATGCTGACCGTCGAAGGCAAGGTGCGGATGCCGCTTGGCAGCTTTCCGCGGCGCATGACGGTGATCCGGCTTCGCGATCGGCGACTCGTCATCTGGAGCGCGATTGCGCTCGACGATTACCAGATGATGCGTCTCGACGCTTTCGGCCGCGCGGCGTTTCTCGTTGTGCCCAACGATCATCACCGCCTCGACGCGCGGGCCTGGAAGGAACGCTACCCGCATCTGAGGGTCGTCGCACCGGCAGGGGCGCGCGCCAGGATCGAACAGGTCGTTCCCGTGGACACGACCTCGCCGGATTTCGGCGACAACTCGGTCCACTTCATGGTCGTTCCGGGAACGCTGCAGCGCGAGGCGGCGCTGGTGGTGCGCAATGCGAGCGGCACGACGCTGGTGCTGAACGACGTCATCGGCAATCTGCGAACGACGCGCAGCCTCACGGGATGGCTGCTGCGGCTCGCCGGCTTCGCCGGCCGGTCGGCGCAGATCCCGCGCGTGGTCAAGCTGAAAATGGTGGAGGACGAACAGTCTTTGCGCGAGCAGCTCCTGCGCTGGGCCGAGACGAAGTCGCTGAAGCGGATCCTCGTGTCGCACGGTGACCCCATCGAAGCGAACCCGCGGCAGACGCTGCGCGAGCTCGCGGGGTCGTTGACGTAAGGACGTCGCGCGGGCTTCCCGCGCGGCGCCCCGACCGCGAGATCGACAGGAGATTGGGCGCGCTACACTTCCAGCAGCCGCGCCTCTTCCTCCGTCATCATCTTGACCTTGCGCGGGTCGGGCATCAGGATCGCAGCGACGAGCGCGATGCCGCACATCAGCGTCACGTACCAGAAGAACGTCGACTCCATGCCGATGGACTTGAACCACAGTGCGACGTACTCGGCGCTGCCGCCGAACGCTGCGTTGGCGAGCGCGTAGGAGAGGCCAACTCCGAGCGCGCGCACGTGCATGGGGAACAGCTCCGCCTTCACGAGCCCGCTGATCGACGTGTAGAAGCTGATCCCCGCGAGGGCAAGGATGATCAAGCCGAACGCCGTGTATTCGCTCGACACATGGGACAGTGCGGTCAGGATAGGGACGGTAGCGAGCACCGTGAAGACGCCGAAGCACAGCATCGAATTGCGGCGTCCGATCTTGTCGGAGAGCGCGCCGAAGACCGGCTGCATCAGCATGTAGCAGAACAGAACCACCGTCATCAGCCGGCTCGCATCCTTGGCGGTCATGCCGGCGGTGTTCACGAGGTACTTCTGCATGTACGTCGTGAAGGTGTAGAAGATGAGCGAGCCGCCGGCCGTGAATCCGAGCACGGTCAGGAAGGCGCGCGGGTATTGGAGCACGCCCTTGATCGTGCCCGCATCTTTCTGCTTCCGCACGGCTTCATTGGTGGTTTCCGCGAGCGAGCGCCGCAGGAAGAACGCGACGACTGCCGCCACCGCGCCGATGAAAAACGGAATCCGCCAACCCCAGGCCTTGATCTCCGGCTCGGTCAGGAACTGCTGGATGATGACCAGCACCAGCACGGCGAGGAGCTGGCCGCCGATCAGCGTCACGTACTGGAAGGACGCGAAGAAGCCTCGATGCTCGTAGAGCGCGACCTCGCTCATGTACGTGGCACTCGTGCCGTACTCGCCGCCAACCGACAAT
>DATKJP010000154.1:0-22404 GCA_035543635.1 Casimicrobiaceae bacterium | reverse complement strand
ACCTTATCGACACGCCGGGCCACGTCGACTTTGCCTACGAGGTGTCGCGTTCGCTCGCGGCGTGCGAGGGCGCGCTGCTCGTCGTCGACGCGTCACAAGGCGTCGAGGCGCAAACCGTGGCGAACTGCTACACCGCGATCGAGCAGGGCGTCGAAGTGGTGCCGGTGCTGAACAAGATCGATCTTCCCTCCGCGGATCCCGAGCGCGTGATCCACGAGATCGAGGACATCATCGGCATCAAGGCGACCGACGCCATCCGCGCGAGCGCCAAGACCGGTGAGGGCATCGACGACATTCTCGAAGCGGTGATCGCGCGGATTCCGGCGCCGAGCGGCGATCCCGCAGCACCGCTCCGCGCGCTGATCATCGATGCGTGGTTCGACAATTACGTCGGCGTCGTCATGCTGGTCCGCGTCATGGATGGCACGCTCAAGCCGCGCGACAAGATCCTGCTGATGGCGGGCGGCACCTCCTACACCTGCGAGCAGGTCGGCGTGTTCACCCCGCGTTCTACGCCGCGGGAGGCGCTCCTCGCCGGCGATGTCGGATTCGTCGTCTCCGGCATCAAGGAATTGAAGGCGGCGCAGGTCGGCGACACGGTGACGCGTGCCCACAAGCCGGCCACGACGCCACTGCCGGGGTTCAAGCGCGTGAAGCCGCAGGTCTTCGCCGGCCTGTATCCGGTCGAGGCGAACCAGTACGAGGCGTTGCGTGACGCGCTTGACAAGCTCAAGCTCAACGACGCGTCGCTTTACTACGAGCCGGAGACCTCGCAGGCGCTGGGCTTCGGATTCCGCTGCGGCTTCCTGGGCCTGCTGCACATGGATATCGTGCAGGAGCGCCTCGAGCGCGAGTACGACATGGACCTCGTGACGACGGCGCCGACCGTTGTCTACCAGGTATTGCAGCGTGACGGCACGCTGACCGAGATCGAGAATCCGTCGAAGCTTCCCGATCTCTCGAAGGTCGAGGAAATCCGCGAGCCGATCATCACCGCGACGATCCTCGTGCCGCAGGACTACGTCGGACCGGTCCTCACGCTGTGCACCGAACGCCGCGGCGTGCAGAAGAACATGCAGTACGTCGGGCGGCAGGTGCTGCTTTCCTACGAGCTGCCAATGGCGGAAGTGGTGATGGACTTCTTCGACCGACTGAAATCGGTCTCGCGCGGATACGCATCCCTCGATTACGAGTTCAAGGAATTCCGCGCGGCGGACGTCGTCAAGCTCGACATCCTGATCAACGGCGAGCGCGTCGATGCGCTCTCGGTGATGGTGCACCGGTCGGTGGCGACGTATCGCGGCCGCGAGGTCGTGACCAAGATGCGCTCGCTCATTCCGCGGCAGATGTTCGACGTCGCCGTTCAGGCGGCGATCGGCGCGCAGATCATCGCGCGCGAGACGGTCAAAGCCCTGCGCAAGAACGTGCTCGCCAAATGCTACGGCGGCGACGTGACGCGGAAGAAGAAGCTGCTCGAAAAGCAGAAGGCCGGCAAGAAGCGCATGAAGGCCGTCGGCAGCGTCGAGATTCCGCAGGAAGCCTTCCTGGCCATCCTGCAGGTCGGAGAAAAACAGACAAGACCAACATGAACTTCGCCCTCATACTGTTTCTGCTCACCGCGCTCACCGGCGTGATCGCGCTCGCCGACAAGCTGTTCTTCGCGAGGCGCCGCAGCCCCGAAGCGGCCGAGGCATGGTGGATCGAGTACGCAAAGAGCTTCTTTCCGGTGCTGCTGATCGTGTTCCTGCTGCGCTCATTCCTCGCCGAGCCGTTCAAGATTCCGAGCTCGTCGATGCGGCCGACGCTGGAGGTCGGCGACTTCATCCTCGTCAACAAGTTCGCGTACGGCTTGCGGCTCCCGATCATCGAGAAAAAGATCGTTCCGATCGGCGAGCCGATGCGCGGCGACGTGATCGTGTTCCGCTATCCTGTCAATCCTTCGCAAGACTTCATCAAGCGGGTGATCGGGCTTCCCGGCGACGAGGTCGTGTACCGGGACAAGCAGCTCAGCGTGAACGGTGTCTCATGGCCGCAGAAGCCCGATGGTGCCTACGGCTATCTGGAAGGGCTGATGTATGTCACAACGGAACGGCTCAGCGAAAGCAACGGCAACCGCGAGTACGACATCGCGGAGGATCCGGCTCGGCAACCGGTGTACCCCCTCAACGTAAGGGCATTTCCCGGCAGAGAGAACTGCGTTTACAATGACCGCGGTTTTACCTGCAAGGTGCCACCTGGCCAGTACCTGATGATGGGCGACAACCGCGACAATAGCGACGATTCGCGCTACTGGGGGTTCGTTCCGGACGACCACATTCGCGGCAAGGCGTTTTTCATCTGGTTCAACTGGGACGACATCGCGAGCCTCGCGTTCAAGCGCGTCGGCAGCGGTATTCGCTGACGGAGGAAACATGCCCGGTCGCCACCGACAGTCCGGCATCTCGTTCATAGGCTTCCTCTTCGTTGCCGCGGTTGTGTTGGGGCTGGCGCTGCTCGGCTTCCGTGTTGCACCTTCGTACATCGAGTACTTCACCGTGGAAAAAGCCCTCCACCAGATGCTTGCGCAAGGAGCAGAGGGCCTCACCTTGGCCGAGGCACGCAGGAGCTTCGAGCGCAGAATAGATGCGGATTATGTCGAGTCGGTGCACGCATCGGACCTCGAGATGTCGAAGGAGGGCAACGTGATCACCTTCTCGGTGAGCTGGACGCAGACGCTGCACCTCTTCGGCAACGTCAGCCTGCTGCTGGACTTCAACGCGTCGGCGAGCAAGTAAGAAGGAAAGGCGCCACGCTCGGTCACACCTTTCGCCGTCCCGAACTGCTGCGCCTCGCGCTCACGCACCGCAGCTTTGCGGCCGAGCACAACGAACGGCTCGAATTCATCGGCGACGGCGTGCTCAACTGCGCGGTCGCGCTGATGCTCTATCGGCGCTTTCCGCAGCTTCCCGAGGGCGATCTGTCGCGGCTCCGCGCGAATCTCGTCAACCGCGAGACATTGCGCAGGCTCGCGCTGTCGCTCGACCTGGGTTCGTCGATCCGGCTCGGCGAGGGGGAGGTGAAGAGCGGAGGCGCGGCGCGTGCATCGATCCTCGCTGACGCGCTGGAGGCGGTGTTCGGCGCGATCCTGATCGACGGCGGTTTCGATGCCGCGTACCAGGCGATCGAGCGTGTGTACGCGGCCGAACTGGCCGGCGCCGATCCGCAGGTGCTGGGCAAGGATCCGAAGACGCGGCTTCAGGAGTGGCTCCAGGCACGCAAGCTTCCCGTGCCGGAATACGCGATCGTCTCGGTGCAGGGAGAAGCGCACCTGCAGACATTCGAAGTCGTCTGCCGCATCCCGGCGCTCAACATCGAAGCGGAAGGCTCGGGCATGAATCGTCGAGCCGCAGAGCAGGCGGCCGCCGCGCGCGCATATGAGCAGGCGACGCGAAGCTGAGACGCCCAAGGACGCGGCCTTCCGCTGCGGGCAGATCGCAGTGATCGGGCGTCCCAACGTGGGCAAGTCCACGCTTGTCAACGCGCTCGTCGGCGCGCGCATCAGCATCACCTCGAAGCGGCCACAAACGACGCGACATCGCATCCGGGGCATCCTGACCACGCGCGCTGCGCAGCTCGTCTTCGTCGATACGCCCGGGTTCCAGACCGAGCATCGCACCGCTTTGAACGAGCGCATGAACCGGGCAGTACGCGAGAGCCTCAACGATGTCGACGCCATCGTGCTTGTTTTGGAGCCGTCGCTTACGGATGGCGATCGCAGGGCACTCGATTTGCTGCCCGCGCGCGTACCGGTTGTCGTGGCGATCAACAAGGTCGATCGTCTGGCCGACAAGGCGCGTCTGCTGCCGCTCATCGCGGAGATCGCCGCGCTGCGCGACTTTGCGGGAGTCGTTCCGGTGAGCGCCGAGAAAGGCTGGCAGCTTGACCAGCTGGTGGCCGAATTGACGAAACTGATGCCCGCCGGACCCGCACTGTTCGCCGAAGACGATCTCACCGATCGCGACGAGCGTTTCCTCGCCGCCGAGTTCGTCCGCGAGAAGATTTTCCGCTTGCTCGGTGAAGAGGTTCCGTACGCAACTACGGTTTCGGTCGACCGCTTCATACAGGAAGGCTCGCTGCGGCGCATTTACGCCACGGTGCTCGTCGAGAAGGCGAGCCAACGCGCGATCCTCCTCGGCGAGGGCGGCAAGCGGATGAAGGACATCGCGAGCGCGGCGCGACGCGACATGGAACGGCTGTTCGGCGGCAAGGTTTTCCTCGAAGTTTGGGTGCGCGTGAAATCGGGCTGGGCCGACGACGAACGCGTGTTGGCCCGGCTCGGGTACTGAGGTCGTAATGCGTGGCAGGCACGAGCGGCAAGAGGACGAGCCGGCGTTCGTCCTGCACACGTATCCGTATCGCGAGACGAGCATCATCGTCGAGGCGTTAACCGCGACGCGCGGCCGGGTCGCACTCGTGGCGCGCGGCGCGCGCCGTCCGCGCTCCGACTTGCGCGGTGTGCTGCAATCCTTTCAGCCGCTCACGCTTTCGTGGACAGGCGCAGGCGAGCTGAAGACGCTTGCTCGAGCCGACTGGCGCGGGGGACTGCCCCTGGTCACGGGCTCAGCGTTACTCTGCGGCTTCTATCTCAACGAGCTGCTCCTGAAACTCGTCCCGCGCGAAGACGCGCATCCGCGCCTGTTCGAGAACTACGAGACGGCTCTGAGAGAGCTTGCGTCGGGCGCCGAACAGGCGCCGGTGTTGCGGCGCTTCGAGCTCAGGCTCCTTGCCGAGCTGGGTTATGCGATGTCGCTCACCCATGAGGCGGACACGGGGCGGCCGATCGATCCGGACGCGCGGTACCATTATGCGTTCGAGCGCGGGCCGCGCGTGAGCGCGGCGGAGCCCGGGCGGCGCTATCCGGAGGTGCGTGGAGCAACACTGCTCGCCTTGGCGCAGCACGACTTCAGCGCGCCCGAGGCAGCCGCGGAAGCGAAGCGACTGATGCGCGAGGTGCTCGACTATTATCTCGAGCGCCGCGCGATTGCCAGCCGCCGAGTAGTGCGCGATCTGCAGGCGCTGGAGGAGGGGGACGATGATCCGAAGGACCAAAGCGAAGGCAAGTGAGCGATGATCGAACTTGGCGTCAATATCGATCACGTCGCTACGCTGAGGCAGGCGCGGCGAACCTACGAGCCCGATCCGGTTTGGGCCGCCGTCGAAGCGCATCTGGGCGGGGCCGACGGGATCACCGTGCACCTGCGCGAAGACCGCCGCCACATTCAGGACGAGGATGTCCGGCGGTTGCGCCAGCTGGTGCACATCAAGCTCAATCTCGAGATGGCGCCTACCGACGAGATGGTCGCCATCGCCTCCGCGCTCAAGCCGGAGATGGCCATGCTCGTTCCGGAAGGACGCGAGGAGATCACTACCGAAGGCGGTCTCGACATCGCAGGACAGGAGGCGAGGCTCAAGTCAGTGGTCGCGCGACTAGCGCAAGCGGGCATCGTCACCAGCGTCTTCATCGATGCTGATATGCGACAAGTCGAAGCTGCGGCGCGCATCGGTGCGCGAGTCTGCGAGATCCATACCGGTCCTTATGCGCACGCTTTTCATGCCAAGGGACGCGACCCGGAAAGCCCGGCAGTGGTGGCCGAGCTGGGCAGGATCCGCGAAGCCGGCGCGGCGGTGATCGCGCGAGGCATGCGCTTCAACGCCGGGCACGCGCTCAACTACTTCAACGTGCAGCCCGTCGCTGCGCTCCCCGGGGTGCGCGAGCTGCACATCGGGCACGCGATCGTGAGCCGCGCGGTGTTCGCGGGCCTGCGCGAAGCGGTGCGGCAGATGAAGGCGCTGATTCGCGAGGCCGCGGGATGATTGGTCAGTGCGGGGCGTCGCATCGGCTCGGCGCTGTGGCGCAATTCGGTCGTCGAGCGTGTCCCGATTTGCGGCGGCGACTCAACCCACGAGTCGCCGCGCACAAATCACCCGCTTACGACGACGACTGCGCCATATCGTGCCTTCGCTCGCCACAGCGCGCCGCGCAGGGCCGCAACGAGCCAACGCCGCGCATCGCGCCATGAGCGCCACAGCCTTTCCGCGCGGCCCATTGATGTTGGATGTGTCGGGGCTCGAGCTTACCGCCATCGAGCGCGAGAGGCTGGCGCATCCGCTCGTCGGCGGCGTGATTCTCTTCGCCCGCAATTACGAGTCGCCGGCGCAGCTCAGGGCGTTGACCACGGCGATTCGTTCGCTGCGCGATCCACCGCTCCTTGTCTCCGTCGATCATGAGGGCGGGCGAGTGCAACGTTTCCGCGATGGCTTCACCGCGATCGCGCCGATGCGCACGCTCGGCGCGCGGTGGGATCGCGATGTCGCGGCGGCCACCGCCGAAGCGAAGAGAGTTGGCGCCACGATCGCGTTCGAGCTGGGAGCTCATGGCGTCGACTTCAGCTTCGCGCCGGTCCTGGATCTCGACTACGGCGCGAGCAGCGTGATCGGCGATCGAGCGCTGCATCGCAATCCGAACGCGGTCGCGCATCTTGCCGCCGCGCTCTGCGAAGGTCTGCGTGCGGGCGGCATGGCGGCGGTGGCGAAGCATTTTCCCGGCCATGGATTCATCGCCGCGGACTCGCACGCCGAGACGCCGGTCGACGAGCGGCCGCTTGCCGCGCTGGAGAAGGATGATCTCGTTCCGTTCGCTGTTCTCGTGCGCCACGGCATCCAGGGCGTGATGCCGGCGCATGTGATCTATCCCGCGGTCGATGCGCAGCCGGCGGGCTACTCGACGAAGTGGTTGCAGGATGTCTTGCGCAAGAGGCTTGGATTCGACGGGCTCATCTTCAGCGACGACCTATCGATGGGCGGCGCAAAGATCGCGGGGAGCATTGCCGCACGGGCGGAGGCGGCTTGTGCTGCGGGTTGCGACATGGTCCTCTTGTGCAACGATCCGGCGGGCTGGGACGAGCTGTTTTCGCAATGGCGACCCGCCGCTTCGCCCGATCTCGCGCGGCGCAGCGCCGCGATGGCTCGGCGCAGAACGTAGCGCAGCAGTTCTGCGAGTTCTACTAGTACGGATGCGGCCATCGGCCGCCCAGGTGCCGGGTCAACTCCTCGGCAACGTGCGCAACCACGGGACCGAGGTGCCGGATCCGCTCGTCGATCAGCCGCGAAGAAGGTCCTGCGACGGATATCGCGCCGAGCGCCTCGGCGTGCTCGTCGTAAATCGCGGCGCCGACGCAGCGCGTTGAACGCGCGTGCTCTTCGTCGTCGAAGGAATAGCCGCGTTGTCGGATGACGCGCAGCGCCGCCCACATCGTTTCCGTGGCGACGATGGTGTTCTCGGTGATGCGCGGCAGGCCTCTCACCTTGAGAATGGCGTCGACCTGCTCGTCGGGCAGCGCTGCGAAGAGCGCTTTGCCCACGCCCGATGCGTGCAGCGGGACGCGGCTGCCGAGGCGCACCAGCGTGCGCATCATCTCATGGCATTGCACCTGGGCGACGAACACCGCCTCGGTGCCATCGAGAATCGCGAGGTTCGCCGTCTCGCCCGCCTGCTCCATGAGCCGGTGCATGTAGGCGTGGCTCTGCGCGATGAAGTCGCGATTGGAGAGGAAGGTCGTTCCTACTCGGAACGCCTGCAAGCCAACGTACCACAACCCGAGATCGCCGGCCTGGTAGACGTAGCCCATTCTTTCGAGCGTGGAGAGCAGGCGATGCGTGGTGGAGGCGGGCAGCTGCGCGCGGTGTGCGAGATCGGTAAGCGTCAGACCGCCATCGCTCTTCGCGAGCGCTTCTAGGATCGACAGACCACGCGTGAGGCTTTGCACCTGACCAATCGGCGCACCGGGCTTGGCCGGAATGCGGCCGCGTCGCGGCGGAGTGGCGAAGCGATGAGGCATTCGAGGAGCGTTCAGCGAATCACTCCTGAGCTTAGCTTGAGATGCGGCGTCACCGCAAACGTCTCGCCGGCTATATCAACCCTGTAACGCACAGCGAGCCATGCCTCGTCGCTCAGCACGCGATCGGAGCGCGCGTAGCCCATCGCGATGGCACGACCGAACTTGCGGCTGTACCCGGCGGAGGTCAGCTCGCCGACGTTGCGGCCGTCCATGAGGATCGGCTCGCCGCCCCAGGCAAACGCCTTCGGATCGTCGAAGCTGAAAGCGAGGAGCCGCTTCGACAGTCCTCGTGAACGCTGCTGCAGCAGTGCGTCCCGTCCGATGAAGCTGGCTGCTTTCTCGAGCTCCACCGCATAGCCCAGCCCGGCTTCCCACGGCGTATCGTCTGGCGAAAGCTCGGCACCCCAGGCGCGGCGTCCCGCTTCGATGCGCAGCGCGTCGATCGTGTAGTAGCCGGCGTCCTTCAAGCCGAAAGCCTCGGCCACGCTCCAGAGCGCGTCGTAGAGCGTGACGCACTGGTCGGTCGGAACGTAGAGCTCGTAGCCTGGACCGCCGACGTAGCTCATGCGCGCCGCGCGAACGCGCGCGTAGCCGACGTCGATTTCCTTCGTCCACGAGAACGGCATGCCCGACTTGGTCAGATCGTCCGGCGAAAGCCGCGCGAGAAGCGCGTCCGCCTTTGGGCCCATGACCGAGATCACGCACCACGCCGCGCTTACGTCGACGAGCGCTGCGAATTCATCCTCAGCGACGTGGCGGTTGATCCAGTCGGCGTCACGCGTCGCTTGCGCGGATCCTGTGAGAATGAAAAAGCTGTCGGCAGAAAGCCGCGTGATGGTAAGGTCGCTCTCGAAACCGCCGCGGGTATTGAGCATCGCCGTGTACACCATGCGCCCGACGGGCACGTCGATTTCGTTGGCGCAAAGCCGTTGCAGCAGCGCGAGCGCGTCGCGGCCCTTCAGCACGAATTTCGCGAACGAAGTCTGGTCGAACACGACGACATCCTCGCGGCAGGCGCGCTGCTCCTCGAGGACGTAGGGCAGCCATCCCGGCGCATCGAGCGTTGGTTTCGGCTCTTGCGCGCCGTCCTGCAAGAAATAATTCGCGCGCTCCCAAGCGAGCTTGCTGCCGAATACCGCTCCCTTCGCCTTCAGCCGGTCATAAAGCGGCGAGCGGCGCAGCGGTCGTGCGCTCTGCAATTCCTCGCGCGGCCAGCGCATGGCGTAGTGCAATCCGAGCGTCTCGGCGGTCCGGTCGAACAAATGCTTCCGGTTCGCGTGGAGCGGCGCGAAGCGCCGTATGTCGACGTCCCACAGATCGATGGGCACTTCGCCGCCGGCGATCCATTCAGCGATGAGCTTGCCGGCGCCGCCGGCGTTGGCGATGCCGGCGGAGTTAAAGCCGGCGCATACGAAATGGCCGCGGACTTCCGGCGACTCGCCGAGGACGAAGTTGCCGTCGACCGTGAAGCTCTCCGGGCCGTTGAGGAGCATCTTCACTTCGGCCGTTTCGAGACAGGGCGTGCGATGCACGGCGTTCTTCATCAGGATCTCGAAGTGATCCCAGTCTTCCGGCAGCAGCTGGAACTCGAATCGCTCCGGAATCCGCGCGACGTCCCAAGGCTTCGCGACCGGCTCGAATCCCCCCATTACGAGGCCGCCGACTTCTTCCTTGTAGTAGATGTAGCCGTCGGGATCGCGCATGACCGGCAGGTCGGGATGAACGCCGGGGATTGGCTTCGTCACCAGATAGAAATGCTCGGCGGAAAAGAGCGGCACGTTGACGCCACCGAGCGCTCCGAGCTCGCGCGCCCACTGACCTGCGCAGTTGACCACGATCTCGCAGCGCATTCGGCCTTCGCCCTCGGGCATGCGATAGCGAAGTCCCGCGACGCGGCCGCGCTCGAAATCGAAGCCGGTTACCTGGCAGCCCTCGATGATGCGCGCTCCGCGCATCCGCGCGCCGCGTGCAAGCGATTGCGTGAGATCGGTCGGATTCGCCTTGCCGTCGCCGGGGATCCATACCGCGCCGCAAAGATCGTCGGTGCGCATCAGAGGCCAGATGCGACCAGCTTCCGCTGGAGTGACGAACTCGAATTCGATGCCGAAGCTCTTCGCGCGCGCCATCTGACGCTTCAGCAGCTTCAATCGCTCCGGCGTCTTCGCGACATTGAGGCTGCCGCAGCGCTTCCAGCCGGTGGCGAGACCAGTCTCCGCTTCGAGCGTCGAATAGAGCTCGATGCCGTAGCGGCTCATGCGGGTGGCGTTGCGCGTCGCACGGAGCTGTCCGACAAGTCCCGCCGCGTGCCAGGTTGTGCCGCAGGTGAGGTTGCCCTGCTCGAGCAGGACGACGTCGGTGATGCCGAGGTTCGTCAGGTGATAGGCGGTCGACGCACCCGCGATGCCGCCGCCGATGACGACGACCTGCGCTGCATCGGGAATGCTAGTCATCCTGAGCGAAGCGAAGGATCCGCTGCTGCCGCCTTGACGAATGCGGCTAACCCAGCTTCAACGCCACGATGCCGGCGACGACAGTGGCTGCACCGGCGAGCCGCGGCAGACCAAAGCCTTCCTTGAGCCATAGTGAACCCATCAAGGCCGCGAACAGCACCGAAGTCTCGCGCAGCGCCGCGACGGCCGCGACGGGCGCTCGGGTCATCGCCCACAGCACGATGCCGTACGCGGCCAGGCTGCACGCACCGCCGATCAGTCCGCGCTGCGCGCCCGCGCGCACATAGCGAACCGCAGCCTGGCCTCCTCGCGCGAACACCCAGGCGAGAAAGGGCAAACCCTCGAGAAAGATGAGCCAGGAAACGTAGGCCGCCGGGTTGCCGGAGACGCGCGCGCCCGATGCATCGACCAGCGTGTAGAGTGCGATCAATCCGGCGTTTGCGAATGCCCAATATGCAGCGCTCGGCGGGTGCTTGCGCAGTCCGCCGCGACCCGTGCCTACGAAAGCGATGCTGAGAATCCCCAGCGAGATGAGCACGATGCCGATCGCCATCGGCGCGGTAGGCAGCTCGGCAAGGAAAATGATGCCCAGCAGGGAGACGATCAACGGCGCGCTCCCGCGCATCAGCGGATAGGCGAAGGAGAGATCGCCGGTTCGATAGGCCTGCGCCAGAGTGAGGTAATAGCCGAAGTGGATTACAGCCGAGGCGGCCATGTAAGGCCACGCCGCGCTCGCCGGCACGCCGATGAAGGGAGCCACCGCGCAGCCCCATATCGACGAGCCGGCCACGACAGTCGCCGTGTCGAGCAGCGCGTCGCCGCCGGGAGCGGACTTGAGCAGCGCGTTCCAGCCGGCATGCAACAGCCCGGCGCCGAGCACCGCCAGCGTGATACCGAGGGTCAGCTCCACGGCGCCGGCTCGGCAGGATGCCCGAGGCTAGACACTATGCCGGGTGCGAGTGTGCTTCCAGGTTTCTTCGGTCGCAGCGTCGTTCGGCGCCGCGGGCTCGCCGGCGACCCCGGGCGCTTCCTTGAGCCGCGTCTTTGCGAGAACGCCTGCCTGCTCGAGAATCGGATAGGCGATCGAGCAGATATGCGAGTTGATGCGTTTCAGGTCGCTGATGAGATCGAGATGCAGCGAAGACGTCTCGATGCTCTGCTGCGTGTTGCTGGTTAGCCGCGCGATGTGCGAGTCGGCGTAGGAGCGCTCGAGGTCGCGGAAGAGTACCTTCTCGGCGAGGAGCTGCTGCGCGCTCTTCAAGTCGCCGTGCAGAAAGACGCTCATGGCAAGCCGCAAGTTCGCCACCAGCCGCGCATGCAAATCGCAGATCTCCTGCATGCCTGCGTCGGAGAAGCTGCGTCCCTTGTCGATCTTCTTGTCCTCAAGGTCGGTGATGATGCGCTCGATGATGTCGCCGACCTGCTCCATGTTGATGGTGAAGAAAACGATGTCGGCCCAGCGCCGTCCCTCCTTTTCCTCCAACGCCTCGCGGCTGACCTGGGTTAGATAGAGCTTGATCGCGGTGTAAAGATCGTCCACCACGTCATCCATCTTGCGGAAGCGCTGAGCCAGCACCCGGTCGTTGGTCTTGAGCACCGTGAGCATGCCCACCAGCATCTGCTCGATGACATCGCCCAAGCGGATCGCCTCGCGCGCCGCGTTGCCGATCGCGAGCGCCGGCGTCGCGAGCGCGGAGGGATCGAGGTAACGCGGTTTCGACGGATCGTCGTGGTCCGGCTTGGCTGGCATTACATGCGTTGCGAGGCGCGCGATCGGCTCGGTCAGGAAGACGAAAGCCACCGCGATCGCCACGTTGAACAGCAGGTGAAAATGCACCACGATGCGATTCGCCGCCGGATCGATCCCCGCGAGAAGCGTTTCCGATTGAGCGAGGAACGGCGCGAAGGCGAGACAGCCGATCAGGCGGAACAGGAAGTTGCCGAGCGTCACGCGCCGCGCTTCGGGCGAGGAGGGCAGCGTGTTCATCATCGCGAGCACGCCGCTGCCGAGGTTGGCGCCCAGCACGAGCGCCATCGCTACGTGAAGGCCAATGACTTTCGACGCGGCCAGTGCGGCGGTCAGCAGCACCACGGCGAGGCTCGAGAAGGAGAGAACGGTGAACACTGCGCCGACCAGCATGTCGAGAACGACGTCGCCGGTCAGTGAGCCGAAGATCGCCTGCACGCCCGCGCCCTGTGTCAGCGGTTTCGCGGATTGCACGATCCACTGCAGCGCCATGATGATGAGCCCGAATCCGATCAGGATGCGGCCGAGGCGTCCGATGCGGCTGTTCTCACGCCGCAGGAACAGCACCACCCCCGTGAAGATGAGGAATGGCCACAGCCAGGCCAGCTCGAAGGAGAACACCAGGACCATGAGCGCGGTCCCGACGTCCGCGCCGAGCATCACCGATAGCGCGGGCGCTGTCGCGATCAATCCCTGGCCGACGAACGATGCGACGATCATCGCCGTCGCGGTGCTGCTCTGAAGGAGCGCGGTGACGGAAAGGCCGGCGCCAAAGGCGGCGAAGCGGTTCGACACGCTCTGCCGAAGCACGCGCCGCAGGTCGCCGCCGAACAGGCGCAGGATGTCGGTGCGCACGATGTAGGTTCCCCAAACGAGGAGCGCCACGCCGGCGAGCAGGTTGAGCAGCACTTGCATTCGCTAGCCCTTCGCGCGTTCCACGGCCGTGAGCGCCGCGTCGATGATGTCGAAGGCATGTTCGAGGTCGTCGTCTCCGATGACGAGCGGCGGCGAGAGCGTGAGCACGTTGCGCTGTCCGACCTTGAATGAGAGCCCGCGCGAAAGACACTCGTACATCACCTGCTCGGCTTCGTGAGCCGCGGGGCGGCCGTCGCGCTCGAGCTCGATCGCGAGCAAGAGCCCGAGGCCGCGCACGTCGGCCACGAGCGGGTGTCTTTGCTCGAGCGAGCGCATCCGCTCAAGCGCCCGCACGCCGAGCGTACGCGAACGATCGAACAGGCGCTCCTCCTCGATTACCTCCAGGGTCGCGAGGCCCGCGGCGCAGCCGACCGGGCTTTTCTCATGCGTGTAGTGGCCGAGCGCACGGTCGCCTGCAACGTCAAAGTCCTTGCGGGCGATCAGCGCAGCGAGCGGAAAGACGCCGCCGCCGAGTCCCTTCCCGAGCACGACCATGTCGGGAACGATCCCGTAGTGCTCGAAAGCGAACATCCGTCCGGTGCGCCCGAGGCAGATCGGAACCTCGTCGAGGATTAGGAGCGCCCCGTGCCGGTCGCATGCCTCGCGCACGATGCGGTAATACTCCGGCGGCGGAATCTGCACGTCGGTCGAGCGCACCGTCTCGATAATGACCGCGCCGATGTCTTCTTCCTTGGCGAGCACGTACTCGAGATATTCGGCGCAGCGCAGATTGCAGGCGCCCCCGCAGCCGAAGCTGCAGTCGCGCGGGTCGCAGGGCTGAGCGTGCTCGGTCCCGGGCATCAGCGGCCCGGCGTCCTTGCGGAACACGGCTTCGCCGCCGATCGAGATCGCGTCGAGCGAGGCGCCGTGAAAGCTGTCCCAAAGCGAGAGCGTCTTGTGCCGGCCGGTCACCACGCGCGCTAGCTTGAGCGCCATCCCGATGGCCAGCGTACCGGCGGGCGCGAAGAGAACCTTGCCGAGAGGATCGGGTGCGAGTCGCGCGAGCTTCGCCGCCAGCTCGATCGCGGCGGCGTTGGTGAAGCGGCGCGGCGAGAAAGGCAGCGCGTCGAGCGCGCTTTTTACCGCCGCGATGACGCGAGGATGCCGATAGCCGACCTGATGGACGTTGTTGCCGTGGAAGTCCATGATGCGCCGGCCCTCGATGTCCTCGAGCCAGATGCCGTCGCAGGATCTGAGCGCATCGAAGCACGGCGTGGACAGTGATTGATGCAGGAAATGCTCGCTGTCGGCATCGAGCAGCGCGCGCGTCGCGGCGCCGACGTGCTTCGCTTCCCACGCACGGCGCAGCGGCGACTGGTTGACGTCACCTTCGGAGGCGAGGTTGGCGGCTTCCGTGCGCATGGCCGCATTGTAGCGCTTCGCCCTCAGCGGCTGCGCTGGGAGGCTCGAGCCTGCCGCATGCGCTCGCGGCTGCCCATCACGTGATCGTGGAGCGCCTTGCCTGCGCCGGCTGCATTCCCCGAAGCGATCTTCGCGACGATGTCGCGATGCTCGCGCGTGAACTGCGGCAGCGCTCCGCGCTGCGCGAGCGTCTGCCGCCGGTAGAGACTGAGCTCGTTGACCAGCCGCCGGTACGTCGCAAGAAGCTTCGCGTTGCCGGCGAACGCGACCAGCCGGTCGTGGAACTCCAGATTGAGCGCGTGCCAGGCGTCTGCGTCGCGCTTCGCCGCCGCGCGCTCCATGCGCTCGACGATCGCCTTGAGCTCCTTGACCTGCTCCGCGCTCGCGGTGTGCGCGACGCGGCGCCCGACCCAGTCGTCGAGAGCGGCACGCAGCTCGTAGATCTCCTCGGCCTCCTCGACGCTTACCTGGCGCACGAACACGCCGCGATTCTTCTCCTGGCGCACGAGCCCGGATTCCTCGAGCGCGCGGAACGCCTCGCGGACTGGACCTCGGGACACGCCCAGACGCTCGGCCACCGCAACTTCGTTGAGCTTGGCGCCGACCGAGAGCTCGCCGGCAAGGATCATGCGCTCGATCTCCTTCTGCACCAGGGTCGGCAGCGAATTCGAACGCAGGATGGCGATCGTCGCCGCGGGCGCCTGGTCGGGGAGCAGCTTGAGCGCGCGATGGGGCACGGTGGCCGGTCAAACGTTACGGCTTCTCGCCGCGACGGATGCGCTCCTGAATGTCGTCGATGCACGGCATCAGTTCGGTGATGGTATCGACGACGTAATGCGCGCCGCATTGGCGCATGCGGGCGTGCGCGCGGGTTCGCTTCTCGCCCTTTTCCTTCTCCGGAAGCGCCTGCCATTCTGCGAGCGGCATGCCCACTTCGTTGCCGCTGACGGCAAGCCCAACGGTCCACATCCCCGCGTTGAGTCCTTCTTCGACGCCCGGGATCGTATCGTCAACCTTGACGCAGGACTGAACGGTCGTGACGCCGAGGTTCATCGCGTTCTGCAGGCACATGTAGGGGTAGGGCCGGCCGGCGGGGACTTGCGATGCGCACACCGTGGAGTCGGGTTCGTAACCCTGGCGCTTGGCGTCGTCGCGGTTGATCAGCATCATTTCGGTGGTGTAGCCGGTGGTCGAGCCGATCTTGGCGCCGCGACGGCGAATTTCCGCCACGACCTCGAGCGTGCCCGGGATCAGTTGCGAATATTCCGAGAGGCAGGCGAGCTGAAGCGGGACGAAGTCGGCGAACATGGCCTCGACGTCGTCCTCATTCGGCAGGCGGCCGTGGGCTTCCTGCCAGCGCGCGCGTACCGAATCGAGTTGCGAGATCTTGCGGATATGCACCTTCTTGTGCGCGCCCATCGGTGCACGCGCTTCGTCGATCGTGATCGGCACGCGCTTGCGGTCGAAGATCTGCCGGAACACGACGGCCGGGGCCATGCAGCCGAAGTCCATGGTGGTGCCGGCCCAGTCGAGAAGCACGGCCTCGATGGGGCCGCGGTAGCTGCGGGCGTAGGAGAAAGTCATGACCGGTTTCCTTGAGAAGTAGGTTGGATTGCAGATTGTAGACAATATACAAGAACCGGACAAGCTCGTCAACCGGCGCGGCCGACGCAATCCTGCAATCTCGCCTTGCTATCGTTTCGAAGGCGCGGAGAGAGCGCTCATGACTGCGACGAGGCCTGTGGCGCACGAGCGTCGCGATTGCCTGCGGCAGGTGTTGGGCGTAGCATCTCGCGCGGGGCAAGTCGACGTACTCACCATACGGGAGAGGACCATGCAATCCGCAATGTGCAAGGGATGGACGCGTCTCGCCGCGGCGGCGCTGGTGGCGCTGCTGTCGTGGCCGGCCGCCGCGCAGAAGACCGAGCTTCTGGTCTACACGGCGCTCGAGACCGATCAGATCAAGGCGTATGAAGAGGCGTTCTACAGGGCCTATCCGGACATTTCCATCAAATGGGTCCGGGACTCGACCGGCATCATCACTGCCAAAGTGCTGGCGGAGAAGGCGAATCCGCAGGCCGATCTGGTGATCGGCACGTCTGCGTCGAGCATGGCGGTGTTCGCCAACGAGGGACTGCTGCAGCCGTACGCGCCCAAAGGGCTGGATAAGCTCGCACCGCAATACGTCGATCCCAGCAAGCCGCCGCTCTGGGTAGGCATGGACGTCTACGGCGCGGCGATCTGTTTCAACACGGTCGAGGCGGCGAAGCAGGGTTTACCGCGGCCGGCGTCGTGGAAAGACCTGACGAAGCCGGTGTACAAAGGGAAGATCGTGATGCCGAACCCGGCCTCGTCGGGTACCGGCTTCCTCGATGTCGCGGGGTGGCTGCAGATGTGGGGCGAGGCGGACGCCTGGAAGTTCATGGATGCGCTGCACGAGAACATCGCGCTCTACACCCACTCCGGATCGCAGCCTTGCAAGCAGGCGGGCGCCGGCGAGTTTCCGATCGGCATCTCGTTCGAGTATCGCGCCATGGAGACCAAGAAGTCCGGTGCGCCGGTCGACATCATCTTCCCGAGCGAGGGGCTGGGCTGGGACCTCGAAGCTTCCGGGATCATGAAAACCAGCAAGAAGGTCGAGGCCGCGCGCAAGCTGATGGACTGGCTCGCTACGCCGGAAGCGATGGCGCTGTTCTCCAAGAACTTCGCCGTAACCGCCATTCCCGGCACCGCCAAGCCGCTCGAATTCATTCCGGCCGACTATGAGAAGCGGCTGATCAAGAATGACTTTGCGTGGGAGGCGAAGAACCGCGAAAAGATCCTCGCCGAGTGGACGAAGCGCTACGACTCGAAGTCGGCGCCGAAGAAGTAGTCCGCCGGTGGCGTGCGCCGCCGTGCCCGGCGGCGCACGCATTACGTTTGGCTGAGTCGTGACCGCGCCCGCGCGTCCTTCCGACGAGTCCTATCTCAGGCTCACCGGCGTCACCAAGCGCTTCGGCAAATTCACCGCGCTCTCGAACATCGCGCTCACGGTGGAGCGCGGCAGGCTCGTTACCTTCCTCGGTCCGTCGGGCTGCGGCAAAACGACGCTCCTCAGGATCATCGCGGGACTGGAGACGCAGGACGAAGGCGCGATCGTGCAGGGCGGGCGCGACATCTCGCGGCTGCCCGCAACGCAGCGCGACTACGGCATCGTGTTCCAGTCGTACGCGCTGTTTCCGAACCTCACCATCTTCGCCAACGTTGCCTACGGCCTGGTCAACCGGCGCAAGGGTCAGGACGAGATCCGCCGCCGCGTCGGCGAGCTGCTGAAGCTCGTAGGATTGCCGGACGCGGGAAGCAGGTATCCGGGCCAGCTCTCGGGCGGCCAGCAGCAGCGCATCGCGCTCGCGCGCGCGCTTGCCACCGCGCCGGGACTCCTGCTCCTCGACGAGCCGCTCTCCGCGCTCGACGCGATCGAGCGGGTGCGGCTGCGCGGCGAGATCCGCGCGCTGCAGCAGAGGTTGGGCGTGACCACGATCATGGTGACCCACGACCAGGAAGAGGCGCTCTCCATGGCCGACCACATCGTGGTCATGAATCAGGGGATGATCGAGCAGGTCGGCACGCCGCAACAGATCTATCGTGATCCCGCGAGCGCGTTTGTGGCCGACTTCGTGGGCAAGGTCAACGTGCTGTCCGCGGTCGCGGAGGGAGGAGGGCGCTTTCGCATCGGTCAGCTCGTCGTGAACGGTGCGATCGGGATGGAAGAGATCGCGCCCGGCACGCGAGTGAAGCTCTATCTGCGTCCGGAGGACGTCTTGATCGACGGTGCGCTAGGCAGCCAGTCCAATGCCGCATCGGGCAAGGTCGCCAAGGTCGAGTTCCTCGGCGCGTTCTGCCTCGTGAGCGTGACGCTCGCCGGCGCGGAGGAGCAGCCGCTCCTAGTAAGCATTTCGCGCCACGCGCACGACGAGATGAATCTCGCGGTCGGCGCTCTGTTGCAGATCGGGCTGCCGCACGACTGCATGCGCTTGCTGAGCTGAATGGCGACTGTCGCTGCGCCGCCGTCCTCGCTCCAGCGCGTCAGGCTGCGCGCGGACCGCAACGCTAGGCTCGCGCAAGCCTTGTTGCTTGCAGCGTGCGCGCTGCTCACGGTGTTCCTGCTCGCTCCGCTGGCGATGATCCTCGTGAAGAGCACCGAGGACAAGAGCGGAGCCTTTGTTGGACTGCAGCTCTTCCGCGAGTACGCAACGAATCCGGCGTTGCTCGAATCCGCGTTCAACACGATCTGGGTGGCCGCGACCGTCACCGTGATCACGGTGCCGCTCGCCTTCGCGTTTGCCTATGCCCTCACGCGAAGCTGCACGCCGTGGAAGGGCGCGTTCCGCCTGATCGCGCTGGTGCCGATACTGTCGCCGTCCATGCTGGCGGCGATCTCCTTCATCCAGTGGTTCGGCAACCAGGGCGCGCTCAAGAGCTGGCTCTTCGGGCATCAGGTCTACGGGCCGATCGGCATCATCATCAGCGCCGTTTACGCGATCTTTCCGCACGCGCTGATGATCGTGCTGACCTCGCTTCTGCTCGCCGACGGCCGCCTGTACGAAGCGGCGGAATCCCTCGGCACCTCGCGGCTCAGGAAGTTCCTCACCATCACTCTGCCGGGCGCGCGCTACGGCATCGTAAGCGCGGCGATGGTCGTCTTCTCGTACACCGTGAGCGACTTCGGTATTCCCAAGGTGATCGGGGGCAATTTCAACGTGCTGGCGATCGACATCTTCAAGCAGGTGATCGGACAGCAGAATTTCAATCGCGGTGCGGTGGTGAGCCTGGTGCTCCTGGCGCCGGTGGTGCTCGCCTTCCTCGTCGAATGGTGGATGCAGGGACGACAGCAGTCGCAGTTCTCCGCGCGCGCGGTACCCTATGTGCCGCGGCCGAGCCGCGCCTTCGATGCGGCGATGTTCGCCTACTGCGCGCTCGTCTGCACGGTTCTGCTCGCGGTACTCGGCATGGCGGTATACACCTCGTTCATCAAGCTTTGGCCGTACGACCTTCACTTCAGTCTGCGGCACTATATTTTCGGGCTGATCGACGGCGGTGTGATCGAGTCGTACTTCAATAGTCTGGAAATGGCGCTCGTCACGGCGGCGCTCGGGACCGCGATGGTGTTCGGGACGGCCTACCTGCTCGAGAAAACGCGCGGAATGCCCCTCGTGCGTACGGCGATCCGGTTTCTCGCCACGATCCCGATGGCGGTGCCGGGAATGGTGCTCGGTCTCGGCTACATCTTCTTCTTCAACCATCCCGACAACCCACTGCACGTCATGTACGGCGGGATGCTGATCCTGTCGATCTCGACCATCGTCCACTATTACACTTCGAGCCATCTCACCGCGGTCACGGCGCTGAAGTCGCTCGACAACGAATTCGAAGCGGTATCGGCGTCCCTCAAGGTGCCGTTCTACAAGACTTTCGTGCGCGTGACAGTGCCGGTGTGCTTGCCCGCGATCCTCGACATCGCGCGCTATCTGTTCATCAACGCGATGGTGACGATCTCGGGGGTGGTGTTCCTCTATTCACCGGACACCAAGGTCGCCTCGATCGCGATCATCAACCTGGACGAGGCGGGCGAGATCGGTCCCGCCGCTGCGATGAGCACGCTGATCGTCGCCACTTCAGCGTTGATCTGCCTCGTCTACGCCGTCGTTACGCGATGGCTGCTGGCGCGCACTCAGGCGTGGCGGCGGCCTGCCGCGACCTGACTCATTCGACAACGACACGCGATGAGCGAAACCGACCGCGATCCGATTCTGCTGACGCCCGGTCCGTTGACGACCTCGCTCGCCACGAAGACGGCGATGTTGCGCGACTGGGGCTCCTGGGACAGCAAGTTCAACGCCGTGACCACGCGCGTGCGCGAGCGCCTGACCGCGATCATCAACGCTCAGGAGACGCACGTCTGCGTCCCGATGCAGGGAAGCGGAACGTTCTCCATCGAGGCTGCGGTGAACACGCTGATCCCGCGCGACGGGCATATGCTCATGCTCATCAACGGCGCCTACGGCAAACGGATGGCGAAGCTCACCGAGATGATGGGCCGCAAGCTCTCGACCTTCGAGACAGCCGAAGATACGCCGACGACCTCGCACGACGTGGCCCGGCTTCTCGATCGCGACGCGTCGGTAACGCACGTGGGGCTGATCCATTGCGAAACTTCGACCGGGATTCTCAATCCGCTGCCGGAGATCGCGGAAGTGGTCGCGCAACGCAAGAAGGGTCTCATCGTCGACGCGATGTCGAGCTTCGGCGCGATCGACATCGACGCGCGCAGGATTCCGTTCGATGCGCTGGTTGCCGCGTCGGGCAAGTGCATCGAAGGACCGCCGGGGATGGGATTCGTGTTCGTCCGCAAAAGCGTGCTCGAGCGCTGCGCGGGACGCTCGACCTCGCTCTCGCTCGATCTCCACGATCAATGGACCTATATGGAGCGCACGATGCAGTGGCGCTACACGCCTCCGACGCATGTCGTGGTCGCGCTCGATGCGGCGCTCGAACAATACGTCGCCGCCGGCGGCCAGCCGGCACGATACGGGCGCTATCGCGCCAATTACGAAACTCTGGTTGCCGGGATGAGCGAGCTCGGGTTCCGCGCTTTCCTCGACCCGAAGATGCAGGCTCCGATCATCGTGACCTTTCATGCGCCGCCCGATCCGAAGTACGCCTTCAAGGAATTCTACGATCGCGTGCGCGACAAGGGCTTCATCCTCTATCCGGGCAAGCTCACGCAGGTCGAGACCTTTCGCGTCGGCTGCATCGGAGCGATCGGTCCCGCGGAGATGCGCCACGTGGTCAACGCGGTGCGCGACACGCTGCGTGAAATGGGGATCCGGCAGGTGTCGCCGGGCTCAGTCACTGCAGCGCGCGTTGCCTAGCCGTGCCACGGGCCGCGCGGCGCAAGGCGTCCAGTGCGGCGAAGCTCGTATCGCTGGTGGGGACGTGGCCGTGCCGCATCAGGAAATCGACGATGACGAGGCTCGCGTCCGCGGTGATGTCGTCGGTCGCGGTCACCGCGAGCACTTCGTCGGGATCGCACAGCCGATGCTCGACCGCTTCCCCGTCTTGATTCGCGGGCGCGAAATCCGCGGGCAGCCAGAGATCGTGCACGTAAATCGTCTCGCGCTGCAAGCCATCGGGCTGATCACGATGAATCTCGACCGCGCCCGCCGCGATTGCCTTACGTGCGAGCGGCGCGGCGATGCCGGCTTCTTCCCGAGCCTCTCGAACGAGCGTGTCGGCGATGCTCGCTCCGGAAGCGATGCCGCCGCCGACGAGGTTGTCCAGCGACCCGGGATCGATCGCTTTCGCCGGGCTGCGCCGCGCCAGCCACATATGCCAGCGATCGCTGCTTCCGACGACGCCGTTGGCATGCGCGGCGAAGGTGTGGATTCCGAAATAGCGCGCCGCCGCGCGTTCGAGCTCGAAGAGCGGAGCGTCGGACGTTGGCACGACCGCGTAGAGCTCGCCGCGCCACGCGGTGAGCGCACCTTCCGCGGCCAGCGCGCGCGCGACGTCGGCGAAAACCTTGGTGCGCGTTTCCGCCGTGAAGAGCGAACGCGAGCAATACACGCCATCGTTGTTCACATCGAACCACTCCGGCCACCCGGCGAGCCTACGCGCTCGCTCGGCCGTCACCCGACCCGCGATCTTGTCTCCAACGTGTAGCGGCAGGTACCTGGTCGACGGCGGCGCGAGCACGCGCTCCAGGCGCTGCACGACTCGCGCTAACATTGGCGCCGGCGCTATCCAGCGGTCGCTCATGCGCGCATTCTAGCGGTGAACACCCTGCCCGATACGATCGCGCTCTTCGACCTCGATCGCACCTTGCTCGCGATCGACGCCGACGAAGCCTGGGTCAAGTTTCTGATCGAGGAGGGCGCGCTCGATCGTGAGAAGTTCGAGCCGCCCATGCACGCGGTGAGCGAGCGTTATCAGCGCGGCGAGATAAGCGGCCTGGAGTTCTGCGGGTTTTATCTCTCGACGCTGGCGGATCAGGACCCACGGCGGCTGGATTCAT
>DATKJP010000153.1:0-6115 GCA_035543635.1 Casimicrobiaceae bacterium | reverse complement strand
CCTCCTCGACGGCGACGTCGGGCCCAACACCGGCGGCATGGGTGCGTATTCGCCGGCCCCGGTCGTGACTCCCGCCGTGCACGCACGCATCATGCGCGAGATTATTGGGCCCGCCATTCGCGGGATGGCTGCGGAAGGTCTGCCTTACACGGGTTTCCTTTACGCGGGCCTGATGATCGACGCGGCCGGCGCGCCGCGAGCGCTCGAGTTCAATTGTCGCCTGGGCGATCCGGAGGCGCAGCCGATCATCATGCGCTTGAAGTCCGACCTCATCGATCTCGTGCAGCACGCGCTCGACGGCACGCTCGACCAGATCGATGCCGAATGGGACCGCCGCGCGGCCCTGGGCGTGGTGCTTGCGGCTGCGGGCTACCCCGCCGAGCCGCGCAAGGGCGACGCGATCTCCGGGCTTGATGGAACGACCGAGGATTGCAAGGTCTTCCACGCGGCGACCAGGCGCAGCGACGGCACCGTGCTGACGACCGGTGGCCGCGTGCTGTGCGTGACCGCGCTCGGTGAGACGATCCGACAGGCGCAACGCACCGCGTACGCTGCAGTCAATGCCATCCACTTCGACGGCATGCAGTACCGCAAGGACATCGGCCATCGCGCGACGGCGTCGCGCAAGAGCTGAGACGACGGCGCGTTACAGCCGCCGGCGCCTTTGCTAGCATCGCATCGTCGCAATGGACGACCCATGGATCTCGGACGCGCCCGAAGCTACTTTACGGAACTGCAGGCGCGCATCGTGGCGCGGCTGGAGGCGATCGACGGACGAGCGTTCCGGCGCGATGCGTGGCAGCGGCCCGAGGGTGGCGGCGGACTCGCCTGCATCATCGAGGACGGCCGAGTCTTCGAGCGCGGCGGGGTGAACTTCTCGCACGTCAGAGGCGAACGCCTCCCGGCTTCGGCGACCGCTGCTCGCCCGCAGCTCGCGGAACGCAGCTTCGAGGTGATGGGCGTGTCGCTGGTGCTGCATCCGCTGAATCCGTACGTGCCGACCGTGCACATGAACGTGCGGTGTTTTTCCGCGCAGAAGGAAGGAGCGGATACGATCTGGTGGTTCGGCGGCGGGATGGACCTCACGCCGTACTACGGCTTCGAGGAGGACGCGATCCATTTTCACCGCATTTGCCGCGAGGCACTTGCGCCCTTCGGCGCCGAGTATCACCTGCGCTTCAAGCGCTGGTGCGACGAGTATTTCTTCCTGCGCCACCGCAACGAGGCGCGCGGCATCGGCGGGATCTTCTTCGATGACCTCGCCGATCGCGATTTCGAGCATTGCTTCGCGCTGACGCGAAGCGTAGCCGATCACCTCCTGCCGGCGTACGAGCCGATCCTCGAACGGCGCAAGGACACGTCCTTCGGGGAACGCGAGCGCGATTTCCAGGCCTACCGGCGCGGGCGCTACGTCGAATTCAATCTCGTCTACGATCGCGGCACGCTGTTCGGGTTGCAGTCGAATGGCCGCACCGAAGCGATCCTCATGTCGCTGCCGCCGCTCGTGAAGTGGCGCTACGACTGGCGCCCGGACCCGGGGAGCGCCGAAGCGAAACTCGCCTCCGATTTTCTCGTCGCTCGCGACTGGCTGTCGTGAAGAAGAAAGACGCGCACCTTATCGAAACGAAGATCGCCTCGGAGGACATCTTCAGGGGGAAGCTCCTGCACGTGAAGCGCGACACGGTGCGGCTTCCCGACGACGGCACCGCGACGCGGGAATACATCGTGCATCCGGGCGCGGTGATGATCGTACCCCGGCTCCCGGACGGGACGCTCCTCTTCGAGCGGCAATACCGCTATCCGCTGGACAGGATTTTCATCGAATTTCCCGCCGGCAAGATCGACCCGGACGAGACCCCGGAGGCGACCGCGCGCCGCGAGTTGCTCGAGGAAACCGGTTACGAAGCGGCGCGCTGGTCGTATCTCGCCACGCTGCACCCGCTCATCACCTATTCGACCGAGCGCATCGACATCTACGTCGCCGATGAGCTGAAGCACGTCGGTGCAAAGCTCGACCACGGCGAATTCGTCGAAACCTTCAGCGCCACGCTCGACGAAGCGCTCGATTGGCTCGATCGCGGCGAGATTACCGACGTGAAGACGATGCTCGGCCTGCTGCTGCTCGCGCGCGGCACTCGAGTGCAGTCGAAACGATGAGTCCGGAGCCGAGGGTGGCGCGACGCATAGTGGTCAGCGGCCGCGTGCAGGGTGTGGGGTTCCGCTACGCGCTGGCCGATGAAGCGCGATCGCGCAATCTCGGCGGCTGGGTGCGCAATCGTCGCGACGGCAGGGTCGAAGCCCTCCTCGCCGGACCGCCGGACGAGGTCGAGGCAGTGATCGTCTGGGCGCGCCATGGCCCGCCTGCGGCGCGGGTGACTTTAGTCGAGGTCGAGCCCGCAACAAGCGATCTCGAGGAATTCGATATCGTCAGCACGCTGTGAGCGTCTCCAGCCGCGGCGTGTAAATGTCCTTCCATGCCGCGTAGTTCGCCGCGGCGAGCAACGGAAAGATCGCCGCCAGGGGCAGCAGCCAGGCGAGAAGCCCCACCGCAATCAATACGAGCGAAATCACGCCAAACACGATCAGTGGCGCGGCGTTGAGCGCGAAGCCGCTGAAGCTCACTGCGAAAGCGCGCAGGAAGCCCTCGCGCTGGAAAAGCGCCGCGAAGGGAACGAAGGCGAAGGGCAGCGATGCAAGCGTGGCCGCACCGATCACTGCCGCCAACACGTCGGCGGTAAGCCGCACATCGGTAGGGTCGGCGAGCAAATTCACTCCGACCAGGGAGTAGGCAACTGCGAATTTGACCACGGACACGATCAGCGAGGACACCACGATCGCCGCCAGCGCACCCGGCGGCGCGCGGAAGGGCGCCAACATGCAGCGCAGCTCCAGCTCCGTGCCGCGATCGAGCGCCGCGGCGCCGACGAGCAGCCCGCATTCGACCACCGGCATGATGACCTCGGCCGCTGCGCGCCCGATGCCGGGGATGAATTCCAGCACGAGCTGCACCCCCAGCGTGATGACGCCAAGCGCGCACCAGGTCCAGGGGGCACGCTTGAACAAGCGCAGCGCACTCTGGAACCAGGCGAATACACTGGATATCGGCAGCGCGCGCGGGGCGAGCGCCGCGGGCGACGGCGGCGGCTCGGACATAGTGCTTCCCCTAAGCGGCTTCGCCGAGGTACGCCGCGCGCACTTTCGGGTCGGACAAGAGCTGGCGAGCTTGACCGGAGAGCGTGATCTCGCCGCTTTCCATCACATATCCGCGCACGCTAACCTCGAGCGCAAGCTTCGCGTTCTGCTCGATGAGAAGGATGGTCACTCCTTCCTTAGAAATGGCGAGCACCGTCTCGAATACCTTCTGAACCATGAGCGGCGCGAGCCCCATCGACGGCTCGTCGAGAAGGAGGAGCTTCGGCCGCGACATCATCGCGCGGCCCATGGCGAGCATCTGCTGCTCGCCGCCCGATAGCGTGCCCGCGGTCTGCTTGCGCCGCTCCTTGAGCCTCGGGAAGAGGTGGAAGACGCGCTCGACGTCTTGCTTGATCGCCGCGTGGTCGCTGCGCGCATACGCGCCCATCGCCAGATTCTCCTCGATGGTGAGCGCGCCGAAGACTCCTCGCCCTTCGGGCACCATCGACAGCCCCTTGCGCACGAGCTGAAAGGCGGGCTTCCCGGTAATATCTTCGCCGTTGTAGTGGATCGTCCCGCCCTTCACCGGGTGCAACCCGGAGATGCCGCGAAGCGTGGTCGTCTTGCCTGCGCCATTGGCCCCGATGAGGCACACCAGCTCCCCTTCGTCCACAGCAAGATCGATGCCTTTCACGGCCTGAATGCCGTCGTAGGCAACCCGCAATCGCTTGAGCTCGAGGAGCGCGGTGGTCACGGTCGGGATTCGAGTCAATTCCGGGTCAGCGTCATTTCTCCGCCGAGATACGCGGCGATCACCTTCGGGTCGTTCTGCACCTCGGCGGCGGGACCTTCCGCGATCTTCTTGCCGTAGTCGAGCACGAGCACGCGATCGCACACGCTCATCACCAGCTTCATGTCGTGCTCGATCAGGAGAATCGTCGTGCCGTCGCGGCGGATCCCTTCGAGAAGCCGCTTCAACCCCTGCGTTTCGGTCGCGTTCATCCCCGCAGCCGGCTCGTCGAGCGCCAGGAGCTTCGGCTCGGTGGCGAGCGCGCGGGCGATTTCGAGGCGCCGCTGATCTCCGTATGCGAGATGCTTGGCGAGATCGTTGGCGCGCTTCGCAACGCCGACGTAATCGAGCAGCTCGTAGGCGCGCTTCTCGATCGCCGCTTCTTCGGCAAGCGTCGTCTTGTCGCGAAGCAGCGCGCCAATGACTGTCGCCTTCGTGCGCACGTGCCGGCCGATCATGACGTTTTCCAGGGCTGAGAGATTCTGGAACAGCCGGATGTTCTGGAAGGTCCGCGCAATGCCGCGCTCGGTGACCTGATTGGGCTTGAGCCGGTCGAGCGGGTCCCCGTCGAAGCTGAACGAGCCTCCGTCCGGGACGTAAATCCCCGTCAGCACGTTGAAGAGCGAGGTCTTGCCGGCGCCGTTCGGGCCGATCAGGCCGTAGATCTCGCCGTGGTTGATGGTGAAGGAAACGTCGTCGAGCGCCAGCACGCCGCCGAAGCGCTTGGAGATCTGTTTCGCGGTCAGGAGCGAAAGCACGGTTTCAGTCGGCTGCCTCGGCGGCTTCCGGGACCTCGAGCTCGCGCTTGCGCACGGCCGAGGGCCACAAGCCTGCCGGCTTGTAGAGCATGATCGCGACCAGTGCGATGCCAAACACGAGAAGCCGCACCGTCTCCGCGTCGAGGAGCACTCGTCCGAACAGCGCGTTCTGCAGCGGTTCCATCGTCGAGCGGAGAAACTCGGGCAGCAGCGTTAGCATGACGGCGCCGAGGATGACGCCCGGGATGTTGCCCATGCCGCCCAGCACCACCATCGCGAGCACGATGATCGATTCGAACAGCCCGAAGCTCTCGGGGCTCACGAACTGCTGAGTGGCCGAGAAGATACCCCCGGCGATTCCGCCGAAGGAAGCGCCCATTGCGAAAGCGAGAAGCTTCACATTGCGCGTGTTGATGCCCATCGCGCGGGCCGCGACCTCGTCCTCGCGGATCGCCTCCCAGGCACGTCCCAGCCGCGAGTTCTGCAGGCGGATATTGATGACGACGACCGCGATCGTCAGCAGCAAGAGCATGTAGTAATACTTCTGCGGGCCGGAAAAGGTGATCCCGAGGATGCTTTCCGAGCGGGCGAAGGAGAAGCTGCCGATGCGGAACGGGTCGATGAGGTTCACGCCCTGCGGGCCGTTGGTGATGTTGACGGGGGCGTTCAGATTGTTGAGGAAGATGCGGATGATCTCGCCGAACCCGAGCGTCACGATCGCGAGGTAATCGCCGCGCAGCTTAAGAGTCGGCGCACCGAGGAGCACGCCGAAGATGCAAGCGAGCCCCGCGCCCATCGGGATGATGATCCAGAACGGCAGGTGAATGTTGAATTGCGGCGAGGCGAGGAGCGCGTACATGTACGCTCCGACGGCGTAGAAGGCAATGTAGCCGAGGTCGAGCAGTCCTGCGAATCCGACGACGATGTTGAGCCCGAGCGCCAGCATCGTGTAAATCATCGCGAAGTTGAGGATGCGCACCCAGGCCTGGCCGAACAGCGCGGCGACGAAGGGTAGCAGCGCCAACGCCACGGCGATGAGCGCGACACCCGCCCAGACCTTCGGCGGGACCGCTTCCCGGCGTTTGTGCCCTGTCATTTCTATGCGCGCTCGCTGACCCGCTCGCCGAGCAGCCCCGACGGCCGGAAAATCAGCACCAGGATCAGCACGAAGAACGCGAACACGTCTTGATAGTTGCTGCCGAACAGGCTGACGTAACCGTCGCTCGACGCGCATTGCTGCCTGAGCGAGTCGGAAAGGAAGGGGAAACCGCAGATGTTGGAGACGTCGCCGATATAGCCGGCGCCGAGCGCCTCGATGATGCCCAGAAGCACCCCGCCCAGCATCGCTCCCGCCAGATTGCCGATCCCGCCGAGAACCGCCGCGGTGAACGCCTTGAGCCCGAGCAGGAATCCCATGTAATAGTGCGCTATGCCG
>DATKJP010000152.1:0-6137 GCA_035543635.1 Casimicrobiaceae bacterium | reverse complement strand
GCTTCGAGATCGAGGCGACCAGTTTGAGCGCTGCGGTGCAAAACTACGGGGACGCGGCGAAGGAGGGGGTCGAGCGGGCCGTGCGCGAGCTGCAGGAGCTGCGGCGGCAGGCGTCGTCCTCGATCGTGCTTCCCGGGGCAGGCGCCGCGGCCGGTCTTGGCAGCGCGATGCCGCCCGGGGTCGGCGGCGGCAAGATCAAGCTGCCGTGAGCAGTTGAGCGCGGCGCGGGCAGCGCGCACGGGCCGCGCGGCGTCGATTGCCGCGCGCCTCGCTGCGCTGGGCGCGCTCGTTGGGCTGCCGGCTGTCGCTGCGCTCGACATGAGTGAGGGCCTCTGGGAGACCACGATCACTGCCGGGGGCGAGACTCGCTCGCTCGGCACCAACTGCTACACCCAGGCCGACATCGACGAGATGGAGCTGATGCTGCAAGCGAAGTCGACGCCGCCTGAAGCGACCTGCCGATACACCGGCTTCACGCAATCCGGCAACAGCGTGCGCTACACGATGACCTGCCGCAACGGCAACAACGTTCAGGAAAGCGCGGTCACGGCTGAGTATCACGGCGATTCGGCCACCGGCACGATCAGCACCGGCGGCGTCACCGTGACCACCGCGAGCCGGCGCGTGGGCAGCTGCGCTCAAAGCTCGTTCGTGCGCTAGCCCCTATGCCCGAAGAAAGACCGAGCGGCCTCGCGCGCGGGCTCACCCACTACGGGGATGCCGGCTTCGCGCTTTATCTTCGCCGCTCCTTCGCGCGCTCGATGGGTTACTCCTCTGCGCTCCTCTCGCGCCCGACGATCGGCATCTGCCATGCGGCGTCCGATCTCAACAACTGTCATCGCCACTTTCCCGAGCTGATCGAAGCGGTGAAGCGCGGCGTGCTCGCCGCAGGCGGGCTGCCGCTCGCGTTTCCAACGATCTCGCTGGGCGAAGTGTTTCTGCATCCGACGAGCCTCATGTATCGCAACCTGATGGCGATGGACGTCGAGGAGATGTGCCGCGCTCAGCCTCTCGACGCGGTCGTGCTCGTCGGCGGCTGCGACAAGACCGTGCCTGCGCAGCTCATGGGCGCGGCATCCGCGAACGTCCCGGCGATCGAGCTCGTCGCCGGACCGATGCTCTCGGCACGTCACGAAGGCGAGCGGCTCGGCGCCTGCACCGACTGCCGCCGCTTCTGGGCGAGCTTCCGCGGCGGCGCGATCGATCGCGCCGCCATCGATCGTGTCGAGACGCGTCTCGCGACGACTGCCGGCACCTGCGCGGTGATGGGCACGGCGAGCACGATGGCCTGCATCGCCGAAGCACTGGGCATGACGCTCCCGGGAACCGCCGCGATTCCGGCCGTGCATGCCGACCGCTTGCGCGCGGGCGAGGAGACCGGCCGGATCGCCGTCGCGCTCGCCGCTTCGCGCCTGACGCCCGATCGCATCATCACGCGCGAGGCAGTGGAGAACGCGCTCAGGGTTCTCCTCGCGATCGGCGGCTCGACCAACGCGATCATTCATCTCACTGCGATCGCCGGACGGCTCGGGGTTCGCGTCTCGCTGGAGAAGCTGAACGAGCTGTCCGATGCGACACCGGTGCTCGTCGACTTGAAGCCGACCGGGTCGCACTACATGGAGGATTTCTTCGCTGCCGGCGGCATGAGCGCGCTGCTGCACGAGCTGAAACCCTTGCTCAATCTCGACACCGTCACCATTACGGGCGAGACGCTCGGTCAAAGGCTCGCATCGCCGCCCGAATGGATCGATCGCGCCGTGATCCGATCGCTCGAGGAGCCGTTTCGGAAAGACGGTGGCCTCATCGCGCTATTCGGCACGCTGGCGCCGAACGGAGCGATACTGAAGCGCGGAGCGGCTAGCGCGGAGCTCTTCGAGCGCAGCGGCCGCGCCGTCGTTTTCAGCTCGCCTTCCGATCTCGCGGCGCGCATCGATGATCCCGCGCTCGACGTGCGCACGGACGATTTTCTCGTGATGCAGAACTCGGGGCCGAAGAGCGGCTACGGCATGCCCGAGGCGGGATATCTCCCGATCCCCGCGAAGCTTGCGCGCGCAGGCGTGAAGGACATGGTTCGCATCTCCGATGCGCGCATGAGCGGGACTGCGTACGGAACGGTGGTGCTGCACGTGAGCCCCGAGGCGGCGCTCGGCGGCCCGCTCGCCCTCGTGCAAACGGGAGACCGCATTCGCCTGTCGGTGCGCGAGCGCCGGATCGATCTCGAAGTCGAGTCATCCGAGCTAACCCGACGTATGGCGCAGTGGAGTCCTCCGCGGTTCCCCGCGCGCGGCTATCAGCGACTGTACGCGGAGCACGTGATGCAGGCCGAAGAGGGTTGCGATTTCGATTTTCTGCGCGGCGAATAGCATCGCTCGCCGCCGCGCTGAGACGTCTCGGACGGAGTCCTACAGCGAAATCAGACGACGACCGATTCAAACGCATTCCGATGCTGGCTAGATTTGATACACACTCACAAGCATCGGGAGCCAAGTGATGAATTTGAATTTCGCGCACATCGATTGGTCCACGGTCATCCTCGTGGCATCGGTCATCCTGCTCGTCTGCGGGGTCAGCTGGAAAATGCACCTGTCCGCCAAGGCGCCGTCGCCCGCTCCGGAGCGCGGCGGCATCGGACAATACCGTCCACAGAGCTATCACTAGTTGCTGTTAGTGCGTCACAAAATGCGTGACGCACTAACTCGCCGCATTCAACGCGGCGCTGCGCGCCGGTTACTGCGGCGCAAACCCAACGTCAGTGTAGCCGTTGGCGGTTCTTGCGCGCGGCTTCGCGCCGCTGCGCGCGGCGTTCCGCACGGTTCGGCTCAACGCGCGCCTGCTCGCGCCAGAAACGAAAGATGAGCACCGATGCGATCGGCAGCTCGTCGATCATGCCGAGCCGCTTCTCCTGCGTGTCGACCCAATCGAGGTATTCCGGATCGTGATCGCCGTAAGCGAGCGCCTCGATCGGCAGCATCCAGTCGCGCGTGGCCTCGCTTCCGTAGATCGGCTCCCATAGCTCTTCGCGCAGCAGCACGCCGGTCATATAGCCCTCGCACCAGGCGCTCGCCTCCGGTGGACCGGATTCTCCTTTGCTGCTCTTTTGCCCGCGCTGCCGTGTCTCGCCCTCCTCGGGACGATAGAGCAGCGGCTTGAATCGCGTCGGCGAGTCCATGAGCGTGCGCACGATGCTGTTCTGCAGGCGCAGGACGAGCGAGAGGATGCGCTCCGCCTGCTCGTTGTCGGTGAAGGCCGGCGAAGCGCTGCGCTGACCGTCGCTCCAGACGACCGGCAGCCACTCCGAAGGCTGAATCATCTCGGGGCCGCTCACGACCGCAGTAAGGAAGCCATCGAGCATCTCGAGATCCATGCAATCCTGCGGCACCGCATTGGAGCCAAAGAAGGCTTCCAGCGTGTCGTATTCCGCTTCGGTCAGCGGCTCGTCGAGCTTGGCGGTTTCGGACATGGAAATTTCGGTGTCAGGCGAGCCGCGAATGATCGCCCGAGACGGGCGGGAATGCAACTTCGGCGCTGGCGGTATGGTAGATTGTTGATCCTCGTGGACTGGTGCATTTTCGGATGACTCGAGCTTCGGCGCGCTGCGGGTTTCGCGGCGGCTGGCGTTCGTTCGTTGCCAGCGCCGCGTTGGTCGCGCTCGCCTGGCCGTCGCTCGGACCGCTGCCCTGGGTCGCGACCGCCGATCTACACCATCACGACGTCGCGCTGCAGCGCGCGGCCGCCGACTCCGACGCGAACGACGATCATTACGGTTCCGATGTCCCGGGCAGTCCCACGCATCCGGCCGATCACGATTGTTTCCAGTGCCAGGTGCTCAAGTATTTGGCACGCTGCGTTCTCGCGCAGCCGCCTGCGCCTGATGCTGCGCTCCCCGCGGGTTGCACCGTTCAACCCGAAGCGCGCGCGCAGTCGCAGCACGTGGGCCGCGTCGCTCTTCTTCCTCCCGTCCGCGCTCCTCCTCTGCGTTTTTCCTGACGTAGTTTCGCTCGGCTGACTCGTCGAGCGCCGTCGCTCTCAGCACGCCTTCGCTGACCGCGTACGCGGCGCCTTCGGTGCAGCCGTCACAGGCTACCTCTCGCGGAGGTTTTGCGATGACAAGAACATCAAGCAGCATAACGCTCGCGCTCTCTATCGGCTGTGCCAGCTTCTTCGCTTGCGGCCACGCGCTCGCCCACGGGTTCGCGGGCCAACGCTTCTTTCCAGCTACCATTCTCACCGATGATCCATTCGTGGCAGACGAAATGTCCTTGCCGACGGTCACCTTCAACCCAACGGCCGGCGACAACTCAAAGGAAACCGATTTCGGATTCGACCTCGCGAAGCGCCTCACGCCCAATCTCGGCCTGACCTGCACGAGCAATGGGTCCGGGTCCGCGCCGAGGATCAATCGACGGCCAAGGGCTTCAGCGCTCTGGACATGGGTCTGCAATATCAGCTTTTCATCGATGGCGCGCACGAGACCATGGCGCTGGCCGGGCTCGGCGTGACGTGGGCACATACGGGTGCGAAGTCGCTCGCTAATCCGGATTTCACTACGCTGTCGCCGACGTTCGATTTCGGCAAGGGGTTTGGCGATCTCCCGGAATCCATGAGCTGGCTGCGCCCCTTAGCTATCACAGGCAACCTGAGCATGAGCTTCCCGACCAAGGCTCATAGCAGCGACGGAACTCCCAATCCCGATGTGCTGAATGTCGGGTTCGCTTTCGAGTACAGCTTGGAATACCTGCAGCATCACGTGAAGGATATGGGGTTGAGCGCGCCGTTCGACCGCATGATTCCGCTGATCGAAGTGGCGGTGTCCTCGCCGATCAACCGCGGTCTAGCCGGTCAGACGACGGGGACGGTGCAACCAGGGATCATTTGGGCTGGGCAGTATTTTCAGATCGGAGCCGAGGCGATCATCCCGATCAATAGCCGGACTGGGCATGGGGTCGGAGCCGTGCTGCAGCTGCATTTCTTCCTCGACGACATGTTCCCAAACTCGATCGGGAGGCCATTGTTTGGGCGGTGAGAGGCGGACGACGAAGGGCGAATGTATGAGACGAGCCAAAGTGCTCGCGTTTGCGGCGACGTGCGTGTCCCTAAGTGCATCGCACGTGGGCGCGCACGCCTTCCTCGACCACGCCGCGCCGGGGGTCGGCAGCACCGTGCACGGGTCGCCTTCGCAGGTGAAGCTCTGGTTCACCCAACAGCTCGAGCCCGCGTTCAGCAGCGCGCAGGTCCTCGACAAGAGCGGCAAGCGCGTCGACAAGGCCGAAGCGAAGGTGGACCCGAGCGACCCAAGCGTGTTGCTCGTTTCGCTGCCGCAGCTCGCACCGGGAACGTACAAGGTGACCTGGCGTGTGCTGTCGGTCGACACGCACGTAACCGAGGGTGACTTCACTTTCGATGTCGCGCCCTAGCAGCCCGAGCAAGAGAGCGTCTTCCCTATGACAGGCGTGCTCGCTGCCGCGCGCGCGGCGCATTTCGCATCGACGATCCTCATTTTCGGCGAGCTCGCGTTTGCGCTGTTCGTTGCTGGCTCGCCTTGGCTGGAGCGCGAGGAGTCTCGCCGCCGGTTCAATCGCGTCCTGCGGTGGAGCATCGCAGCGAGCATCGCATCCTGGGTCGTGTGGCTTGGCTGCGAAGCGGCCGAGATGAGCGGCGCCTCTATAGCGCAGGCGCTGAGTAGTCAGACGCTTTTGCTCGTCCTTGGGAAGACGGAGTTCGGGCGGCTCTGGCTTCTGCGGGTCGCGCTCGCCGCGATCCTCTCCGCGCTGCTGTGGATGAGCATCGGGAAGCGAGCGAACGAGAGTCCTCGCGCCTCGAGCCTCGGGATATTCGCCATCGCCGGCGCGTATCTCGCGAGCCTCGCCTGGGCCGGGCACGCCGCCGCCGGTGTCCAGCGCGAAGTCCAGCTTACGTCCGACACGCTGCATCTTCTCGGTGCCGGCGCCTGGCTCGGCGCGTTGCCCAGCCTCGTTGTTCTGCTGCGGTCCGGATCGGAATGGGACGGGGGTGCACTGGCAGCTCGGCGTTTCGGCACGCTTGGGGTCGTGAGCGTGACTCTCCTGTTCCTCACCGGATTCATCAACGTGTGGTATCTCGTCGGCGACATTCCGGCACTGATCGGCACCGCTTACGGC
>DATKJP010000151.1:0-3011 GCA_035543635.1 Casimicrobiaceae bacterium | reverse complement strand
TTCCTGAAGAAGGGCTTGCGCGCCATGCTTCGCACGCGAATGTTCGACGCGCGGATGCTGACCGCACAGCGGCAGAAGAAGATGTCGTTCTACATGCAAAGCCTTGGCGAGGAAGCGATCGGGAGCGCGCATTCGATGGCGCTCGCCGACGGCGACATGTGCTTTCCGACCTACCGACAGCAAAGCCTGCTGCTTGCGCGCGACGATGCGCCGATCGTCCCGATGATGTGCCAGCTCTTGTCGAACCAGCGCGATCCGGTCAAAGGCCGCCAGATGCCGGTGATGTACTCCTTCAAGCGCCTGGGTTTCTTCACCATCTCCGGCAATCTCGCAACGCAGTTCATCCAGGCGGTTGGCTGGGCGATGGCCTCGGCCATCAAGGGCGACACCAAGATCGCCTCCGGATGGATCGGCGACGGCGCGACGGCCGAAGCCGACTTTCATACGGCGCTCACTTTCGCACACGTTTACCGCGCGCCGGTGATCCTCAACGTTGTGAACAATCAGTGGGCGATCTCTTCGTTCCAGTACGTGGCGGGCGGTGAGCAGACCACTTTCGCGGCGCGGGGCGTCGGTTGCGGGATCGCATCGCTACGCGCGGACGGCAACGACTTTCTCGCCGTGTACGCCGCGTCGCGCTGGGCGGCGGAGCGCGCGCGCTCCAACCTCGGCCCGACTTTGATCGAGTGGATCACGTATCGCGGCGGGGCGCACTCCACCTCGGACGATCCTTCGAAGTACCGCCCAGCCGACGACTGGAAGCACTTTCCTCTCGGCGATCCGATCGCGCGCTTGAAGCAGCACATGATCGCGATCGGCGTGTGGAGCGAGGAAGACCACACTCGCATGCAGAAGGAAGTCGAAGGCGCAGTGATCGCAGCGCAGAAGGAAGCCGAAAGCTACGGTTCGCTCGCCGACGGACACGTCTTCAGCGCGGCCTCGATGTTCGAAGACGTCTTCAAAGACATGCCGGCGCATCTGCGCCGGCAGCGCCAGCAACTCGGGGTCTAGATCATGGCGTCGATGACAATGATCCAGGCGCTGCGCTCGGCGATGGACGTGATGCTCGAGCGCGATCCGAACGTCGTGGTGTTCGGCGAGGACGTCGGCTATTTCGGCGGCGTGTTCCGCTGCACCGAAGGTCTCCAGGCGAAGTACGGCAATTCGCGCGTCTTCGACACGCCGATTTCCGAGGGCGGCATCGTTGGGATCGCGGTGGGCATGGGCGCGTACGGTCTGCGGCCGGTAGCCGAGATCCAGTTCGCCGATTATTTCTATCCTGCGTCCGATCAGATCGTGTCCGAAGCGGCGCGGCTCCGATATCGCTCCGCCGGCGAATTCACGGCGCCGATGACGCTACGCATGCCCTGCGGAGGCGGCATCTACGGCGGCCAGACGCACAGCCAGAGCCCCGAAGCATTGTTCACGCACGTGTGCGGCATACGGACGGTGCTGCCATCGAATCCTTACGACGCCAAAGGGTTGTTGATCTCTTCGATCGAGAACGACGATCCGGTGATTTTTCTCGAGCCGAAGCGCGTTTACAACGGACCGTTCGACGGTCATCACGATCGGCCGATCGTGCCGTGGTCGAAGCATCCGCTGGGCGAAGTGCCCGATGGCTACTACACCGTGCCGCTCGAATCGGCCCGAGTCTTCCGTCCGGGCAAGGATGTCACCGTGCTTACCTACGGAACGATGGTGTTCGTTTCTGAGGCTGCCGCCAACGAGTCGGGCGTCGACGCGGAAATCATCGACCTGCGCAGCCTCTGGCCGCTCGATCTCGACGCGATCGTGAGTTCGGTCAAGAAGACGCGCCGCTGCGTGATCGTGCACGAAGCGACGAGGAGCACAGGGTTCGGCGCGGAGCTGCTATCGCTCGTGCAGGAACATTGCTTCTACCACCTCGAAGCGCCGATCGAGCGCGTGACCGGATGGGATACCCCTTACCCACACGCGCAGGAGTGGGCGTATTTTCCGGGTCCGCAGCGTGTCGGAGAAGCGCTCAAACGAGTGATGGAACCGTAGCATGGGCACGCATGTCATCAAGGTGCCGGACATCGGCGAAGGCATCGCCGAAGTCGAGCTGGTCGAGTGGCACGTCAAGCCGGGCGACCGCGTGGCCGAAGAGCAGACGCTCGCCGACGTGATGACCGACAAGGCGACGGTCGAGATTCCGGCGCCGGTCGCGGGCAAGGTTCTCGCGATCAGCGGCAAGCCCGGTGACACGATCGCGGTCGGCTCCGAGTTGATTCGTCTGGAAGTCGAAGGCGCCGGGAACGTAACGAGCGCCGCGGTTGCGAAGGATGAGAAACCGAAGCCTGCTGCGTCTCCGAAGGCGGAGCAGCAGCGCGCAGAAGGCCCGCCACCATCGCGAGTAGCCGACGCGAAGCCAGGGGGCGTTGCTCCGAGCGCAACGGCCGCAGTGAAGTCAAAACCGGCATCGCCATCAACCGCACCTGTCACGCCGATGCCCTCGCCAATGCCACGCGCCGCCGACGAACGTCCGATCGCGTCGCCCGCCATTCGCCGTCACGCCTGGGATCTCGGCATCGAGCTTCGCTTCGTGCACGGCACCGGACCGGGCGGGCGCATCATGCACGAGGACCTCGAAGCGTATGCGCACGCGGGCGGGCAAACGATAACGGGCGCGAGCATTCAGCTTCGCGAGCGCAACGATGAGGTCGTCGTGCCTGTGATTGGGCTGCGCCGCAAGATCGCGCAGAAGATGCAGGAGTCGAAGCGACACATTCCGCATTTCACCTATGTCGAGGAGCTAGACGTCACCGAGATGGAAACGTTGCGTGCGCAGCTCAACGCGAAATGGGAAGCGACACGCGGACGCCTGACATTGCTGCCGTTCCTGATGCGTGCGGTCGTGCGTGCGGCGCCGGATTTTCCCGAGGTGAATGCGCGCTTCGACGACGACGGCGAAACAAGCACCGTCACGCGCTATGGCGCGGTGCACCTCGGCATCGCCACCCAAACCGAGAACGGTCTGATGGTGCCCG
>DATKJP010000150.1:0-1703 GCA_035543635.1 Casimicrobiaceae bacterium | reverse complement strand
CATCGCCCGGCTCGAGCTCGAGCCGCTGCCGCAAGTCCCCTCCACGCCGCGATGGCGCCAGCTTCTGATCGACATCGGCAAGGGCGCCGACGAAGCCGCACGCGACGGTTACGCGATCGTCGCCTTCCTCGGGCGCTCGGCAAGCGAGATCGTGCGCGTTTTCGCGCACCCGAGCCATCTGCGCCTGCCTTCGATCTCGCGCCAGATCGCGGAGACCGGGATCAGCGCGCTGCCGATCGTCGGCCTCATGGCCGTGATGATCAGCATCGTGATCGCCTATCAAGGCGTCGTGCAGCTTCGACCCTACGGAGGCGAGGACTTCACCATCAATCTGGTTGCCGTATCGGTGCTGCGCGAGATGGGCGTGCTGATCACCGCGATCATGGTGGCGGGGCGCTCGGGCTCGGCGTTCGCCGCAGAGATCGGCGTGATGAAGGCGCGCGACGAGATCGATGCGCTCAAGGTGATGGGCCTCGAGCCGATGGAGATGCTGGTCGTGCCGCGGCTGATCGCGCTGATCATCACGCTGCCGCTGCTCACTTTCTGGGCCGACATCGCCGGGCTCGCCGGCGGCGCGGTCGTGACGCAATTTCTGCTCCAGGTCTCGCCGCTGCAGTACATCGACCGCGTGCACAGCGCGGTCGATTGGAAAGACACCTTCGTCGGGATCATCAAGGCGCCCGTCTTCGCAGTCGTGATCGGCATCATCGGCTGCATGCACGGGCTGCGGGTTCGCGGCTCGGCCGAGAGCGTTGGCCGCGAAACGACTCGCGCGGTCGTGAAGGCGATCTTCCTCGTGATCGTGCTCGACGCGTTCTTCTCCATCCTGTTCGAGAAGCTCCACCTATGACCGCTCGCGCCCGGCCCAACGGCGAAGCCATTCTGTCCGCGCGCGGCATCGTCAACTGCTTCGGCCGGCAGAAAGTGCACGACGGCATCGACCTCGAGGTGAAGCAGGGCGAAATCCTCGGCGTCGCCGGCGGGTCGGGCTCGGGCAAGACGGTGCTCCTCAAGACGCTCACGGGCCTCCACCACCCGGATCGCGGCAGCGTATCGATTGCCGGCAAGCCGGTCGAGAAGCTCGATCACGGAGAGAAAGCCTCGCTCATCGGTGTGCTGTTCCAGCAGGGGGCGCTCTTCTCCTCACTCTCGGTAGTGCAGAACGTGATGCTGCCGCTGCGCGAGCACACCGAGCTCGCAACGGAAGATCAGGAGCGCATCGCGGCAATGAAGATCGAGCTTGCGGGATTGCAGGCCGACACCGGCATTAAGCTTCCGTCGCAGCTCTCGGGCGGCATGGTCAAGCGCGCCGCGCTGGCGAGAGCACTCGCGCTCGATCCGCGCATTCTCTTTCTCGACGAGCCTACCTCGGACCTCGACCCCCTTACCGCGAGCGGGATCGACACACTGGTGAGGCAGCTCAATGAAGCTCTCGGCGTCACCGTGGTCGTCGTTACTCACGATCTGACTACTCTTTTCACCGTCTGCCATCGCGTGGCGCTGCTGGTCGACCACAAGATCGTCGTCGACACGGTGGACAAGCTCATGCATTCGCGCAATCCGTGGATTCGCGACTTCCTCCACGGCCCGCGGGCGCAGGGTGCGATGGAAGCGAGGACAAAAACTCATGGAAACGGATAAGCATTATTTCTTCGAGGGGCTTTTCATCATCGTGTTCGCGCTTGGCCTGGCGCTCTTCTTCG
>DATKJP010000149.1:0-4524 GCA_035543635.1 Casimicrobiaceae bacterium | reverse complement strand
CGATCGCCGCGATCTACGCGCATCACGTCCGCACGGGCACTGCGAGCTTCGAGATCGAGCCGCCGGACGTTGGCGAGATGATTCGCCGCTGGCGCCAGGTGACGGCGCTTCATTTGCCTTACCTCGTCGCGGTTGCCGATGAGCGAGTCGTCGGTTACGCGTACGCGGGTCCTTATCGCCCGCGACCTGCTTACCGCTTCACCGTCGAGGATTCGGTTTATGTCGTGGAGCATGCGCGCGGTCGCGGGATCGGCCGGGCGCTGCTCGAGCGCCTGATCGAAGACTCCGAGCACGCTGGCGCGCGCCAGATGGTCGCGGTCATCGGCGACGCCGCCAACGTGGCGTCGATCCGCGTGCACGCGGCGCTCGGCTTCACGCAAATCGGCGTGCTCAAGAGCGTGGGCAACAAGTTCTCGCGCTGGCTCGATGTCGTTCTCATGCAGCGCGCGCTGGGACCGGGAGACGGCGCGCCTGGCGCGTGATCTGCACGATGTCTCCGATAGAGCACCCTACCACGCTACCGAAGAACGCGGCCAACTTCGTGGCGCTCTCGCCGGTGCAGTTTCTCGAGCGGAGCGCGCTCGTGTGGCCGACGAAGGTAGCGGTGCGACATGGATCGCTCGCCTATAGCTATGAGGAATTCGAACAGCGCTGCCGGCGGCTTGCTTCGGCTCTTGCCCGGCGCGGAGTGAACCGTGGCGACACCGTCGCGGTCATGGCGCCGAATGTGCCGGCGCTGCTCGAAGCTCACTACGCAGTGCCCGCGCTCGGCGCGCTGCTCAACGCGCTCAACTATCGACTCGACGCGAAGACCATCGCGTTCTGCCTCGATCACGGCGAAGCGAAAGTCTTGATCACCGATCGTGAGTTCGCCGGCGTTGTCAAAGACGCGCTTGCGATGTTGCAGCGGCCGCTCACGGTGATCGACATCGAAGATGCCCAAGGTCCTGCAGGCGAACGCCTCGGCGCAACCACCTACGAAGCCCTATTGATGGAAGGCGATCCGACCTTCGCATGGCCGGGGCCGAAAGACGAATGGGATGCACTGGCGCTGCTCTACACCTCCGGCACGACCGGCGATCCAAAGGGTGTCGTCTATCACCATCGCGGCGCTTATCTCAATGCGCTCGGCAACGCGCTCGCCTTCGGGTTGAAGCCCGACAGCGTCTATCTGTGGACGCTGCCGATGTTCCATTGCAGCGGGTGGACCTACACCTGGGCGGTCACCGCCGCCGGCGCGACGCACGTGTGCCTGCGCCGCGTCGACCCGGCGCTGATCTTTCCTGCGATCCACGATCATCGCGTCACCCATCTATGCGGCGCACCGATCGTGCTCAACATGCTGGTGCACGCGCCGGAGAGCGTGAAGATCGCCTTCGACCATACGGTAGAAGTCGCGACCGGCGGCGCCGCGCCGCCGTCCGCCGTGATCGAGGCGATGGAGCGCATGGGCTTTCGCGTCACTCATCTCTACGGGCTCACCGAGTCTTATGGCCCCGCGACGTTGTGTGCCGTGCAGGAGGATTGGCCCGGTCTGCCGCTCGCCGAGCGCTCGCAGCGCATGGCGCGTCAGGGCGTGACGATGCCCACGCTCGCGCGGCTGTCGGTGGCCGATCCGCAGACCCACGTTCCGGTGCCGCGCGACGGCAAGACGATCGGGGAGGTCATGCTCCGCGGCAACACGGTGATGAAGGGCTATCTCAAGAACGAAGCCGCCACCGCCGCCGCGTTTCGCGAAGGCTGGTACCACACCGGCGATCTCGCCGTATGGCACCCTGACAACTACATCGAGGTGAAAGACCGTTCCAAGGACATCATCATCTCGGGCGGCGAGAACATCAGCTCGCTCGAGATCGAAGAGTGCCTCTATCGCCATCCGAAGGTGATGGAGGCTGCCGTCGTCGCGCGGCCGGACGAGAAATGGGGCGAGACGCCGTGCGCGTTCGTGACGCTCAGGGGGGATGCAAGCGATGCGACGGCGGACGAGATCATCGCCTGGTGCCGCGATCACCTCGCGCGCTTCAAGATACCTCGCACGGTGGTCTTTGGGCCGCTGCCCAAGACCTCGACTGGCAAGATCCAGAAGTTCGTCTTGCGCGAGCAGGCCAAGTCGCTTTAGGACGGCCCCTGTTTTCTAGAGCCATCCCCTGTGTTAAACAGCTTAGCGATGAACGCGGTCTGTCTCTGGTTTTAAAATCATTCCATGACCTCTCTGACTTGCGTGGACATTCTCTCGGGGCGGGCGCCCAAGGATGCACCTGTGACGGTGAAAGGCTGGGTGCGCACTCGCCGCGACTCGAAGGGCGCCGGCATCTCTTTTGTGAACGTCTCGGACGGGTCGTGCTTTCATCCGGTGCAGGTCGTCGCGCCAAGCACGCTGCCGAACTATCAGGACGAGATCCTCCGGCTCACCGCGGGCTGCGCGGTCGAAGCGACCGGGACGATCGTGCCGTCGCCGGCGAAAGGGCAGCCCTTCGAGATGCAGGCGAGCGCGGTCAGGATTGTGGGCTGGGTCGACGATCCCGACACGTATCCCATCCAGCCGAAGCCGCACACGTTCGAGTTCCTGCGCGAGGTCGCCCATCTGCGCCCGCGCACCAACGTCATCGGCGCGGCGACGCGCGTCCGGCACAGCGTCGCGCAGGCGATTCACCAGTTCTTTCACGAGCGCGGCTTCGTCTGGGTGAACACGCCAATCATCACCGCCTCCGACGCCGAAGGCGCGGGCGCTCTCTTTCGCGTCTCGACGCTCGATCTCATGAACCTGCCGCGCACGGCCGAAGGCAAGGTCGACTTCGCGCAGGATTTCTTCGGGCGCGAGACCTATCTCACCGTCTCCGGCCAGCTCAACGTCGAAGCTTATTGCCTCGCGCTATCGAAGGTGTACACCTTCGGCCCGACGTTTCGCGCCGAGAATTCAAATACAAGCCGGCATCTCGCCGAGTTCTGGATGATCGAGCCGGAAATCGCGTTCGCCACGCTCGCCGACAATGCCGACCTCGCCGAGGCGCTCGTAAAGCACATTTTCAAGAGCGTGCTCGCCGGGCGCGCCGACGATCTCGCCTTCTTCGAAGAGCGCGTCGAGAAGGGACTGATCGCCAAGCTGCAGGGGATCGCCGACTCGGAGTTCGTGCGCATGGACTACACCGAGGCGATTAGAGTGCTCGAGCAGTCGAAAGAGAGCTTCGAGTTCCCCGTGCATTGGGGCGTGGATTTGCAGTCCGAGCACGAGCGTTACCTCACCGAGCGTCATACGAAGAAGCCGGTGATCCTGGTCAACTACCCGAAGGCGATCAAGGCGTTTTATATGCGCGTGAACGACGACAGAAAGACCGTGGCGGCGATGGACGTGCTGGTGCCCGGCATCGGCGAGATCATCGGCGGCAGCCAGCGCGAGGAGCGGCTCGACGTCCTCGACCAACGCATCGCCGAGGTCGGCCTCGACAGGGAAAATTACGGCTGGTATCGCGACCTGCGCCGCTACGGCACCGTGCCGCACGCCGGCTTCGGTCTCGGCTTCGAGCGCACCGTCGCTTACGTCACCGGGTTGTCGAACGTGCGCGACGTCATTCCGTTTCCGCGCACGCCCGGGAACGCGCGCTACTAGTTCACAGCGAAGCAGTAGAGGAGACCTGCCCCGCCCGTGCTCTTGAGATCGTCCTGACTGCAGCCGCCGTCCGGGCCGCGCGTCGGGTGCGAGGAATTCCACGATATCGCCGCGGCGCTGGTATCGAGTCCGGTGCGATCGTGATGGCCGACAATCGCCGTCCCCTTGCCGCTCTTGGTCCAGTTGCCGCAGGTCTTGTCATCTCCGGCGGGAAAAGCCGTGCCGTCGGGCTGCGTGCCGGTAAGAATGTCGTGCATGTTGGGCGTGTCGCCGCGGCCGTTGACGACGCTGCCTTTCTCCGTCAGCGCGGTCTGCTTGGTGAGATTGTTCGCGCTGTGCAGGTCCGCGACGTCCTTGGCGATGACCACGCCTTTCGCATTCGTCCATGGTCCCTTGCCGATGCGGTCCTTGGCATTGACCGCGCCGGCGCCCTGGGTGCTGAGATATGCGTGCCAGGTCTTGCCGCTGCTGCCCGCAGCCTGCGCCAAGGTCTGACAGTGCCTGTCCGCGCCCTTGATGCCGCCGAGGTCGGCGCCCTTGCCGATGCCCACGCTGGTCACGAAGAACGTCATCGACGACTGCTGCGCCTGTGCGGGCCCAGTGGTCGCACCAACGAAGCCGCAGCACACGGCTGCACACGCCCAGAGAGTCTTGTTCATTTCGTCCTCCTTCGTGGTAGATCGCTTCGTCGCTGACCACGGCCCCGGCGATCAGGATACTCTGACCTCCGCTCTGGCGTCAGCTTTCGCCTGACTTGCCGCGAGCAGTTTCCGCGCTGCGTCGACGCCGCTGCGAGCCGCGGACTCCAGCGTGGCCGGCAGCTCCGCATCGATGTAATCGCCGGCGAGGTGCACGCGCGGGGCGACGAGACTGGTCGCAGGACGTTCGAGCGCGGCCACGCAGGCATAGGTCGCGCG
>DATKJP010000148.1:0-7558 GCA_035543635.1 Casimicrobiaceae bacterium | reverse complement strand
CCGAACATCACCGCGGAGAAGCGGAGATCGTCGCGCGCGAAAGAGGAACGGCCGGCAAGCCGCAGCTCGATCGGCGCGCCGCTCGGCAGATGGACGCCATGTAGGCTCGCGGGCAGGGTGGCCGCATCATTCGCGATCATGAGATCGCCCGGCTGCAGAAAATCCGCGAGCCTCGAGCGCGCGGCGTGCGCGATCGCGCCGTGCTCGTCGATCACGAGCAGGCGTGCATCCGGAGGCCGCTGCACCGGAAGAGTCGCGGCGATCATGCGTGCTCCTTCATCGCGGCGGTCGAAATGGCGTCGGCGAGCTCGCGCGCGGCCGTTTCAGGGCGTTGGAGCGTCGCCGGATCGGCGTCAGGAACGGCGAGCGCGTGCAGCGGAGTGTCCATGTCGCCGGGATCGAGCGACAGAACGCGCACGCCTTCGGCGGCAAGCTCCTCGCCCCAGATTGCGCTCATGTGCCGCAGCGCGGCTTTCGACGCGCCGTAGGCACCCCACTGCGCATAAGCATTGATCGCCGCGTCGCTCGATATGTTGAGCACCACTGCGGCGCGGCCTTCGCGCGCGGAGGCCGTCAGTGCGCCGAGCAGCGCCTTGGTGAGGCGGAATGGCCCGAGGACATTGGTTTCGAGCGCGAGCGCGAAGTCTTCGCACTCGGTGTCGGCGAGCAACGCGAGCGGCGTCGGGCCGAGGCTCGAAGCGTTGTTCACCAGCACGTCGAGGCCGCCGAGGGCGGCGGTGATCTGGATGGCGATGGGGTGAATGTCTTCCTTGCGCGCGACGTCGCCGACGATGCCATGGATTCCCGGGTGATCGCGTTTGATCTGCTCGACGCGCTCGCGGGTGCGCGCGACGAAGGCGACGCGGGCGCCGCGCTGACGAAACTCGCGTACGAGCGCGAGGCCCAGGCCGGAAGTACCGCCGGTAACGGCAACTCTGAGATCGTTCATGCCGTTACTCTACAAGTTAAAGTGAACTTGAAGTCAAGCGGAAAATGCAGTAGGCTGTCGGCATGGACAACCTGCTCACGATTCAGGAGATTTCGCGCCGGAGCGGCGTCGCGGCGTCGGCACTGCGCTTCTATGAGGAGCGCGGCCTCATCAGGTCCGAGCGCTCGGGCGCGGGCCACCGGCGCTTCCCGCGCGCGGCCCTGCGGCGCATCGCGTTCATCGTCTTCGCGCAGCGCATCGGGCTATCCCTGGACGAGATCGGCGCCGAGCTCGCCAAGCTGCATGCGCAACGCACGCCGACCGGCAAAGACTGGGCGCGCCTCTCGAGCGCTTGGACTTCGCGCATCGAGGAACGCATCGCCGAGCTGCAGCGGCTCAAGGCTGGCCTCACCGAATGCATCGGCTGCGGCTGCCTTTCGCTGGACCGCTGCCAGTTCGCCAATCCGGCTGACCGTGCCGCGTGCAGCGGGCCGGGTCCCCGCTACTGGATCGGCGACCGAAAGCCGAAGGGCTGAAGCCGGTCAGCCCGACCGCTTCAAGGTCTCGATCGCTTCCTCGAGCAGCTTCGGACTGGCTGCCGCGATCACGCGGCCGTCGGAGTCGAGACGGAGCGGGCGGCCATCCCAATCGGTGATCGAGCCGCCCGCTCCAGTGATTACGGCCACTAGCGGGATGTAGTCGGACGGTTCCAGGCCGTAGTCGACCACGAGATCGCAGTGTCCCGAAGCAAGCAGGCCATAAGCGTAGCAATTACCGTCGTAGCACTTGAAGGGGACCGCGCTGCAAAGCCGGTCTAGGCACTTGCGCTGCTCCGGCGCTGGGACATCGAGCGACGTTGTGTAGAGACGGGCGTCGGCGAGCGAAGTGCAACCACTGACATACGCTTCGCCGCCGTTGAACACCGTTCGCTTGTCGTCGCCAATCCAGCGCTCCGAAGTTGCAGGGATGTCGATCAGGCCCAGGATCGGGCGCTCGTCGTGAAGCAGGCCGATCAGCAGTCCGAAGAGAGGGGATCCTGATATGAAACTTTGTGTGCCGTCGATGGGATCGAGAACCCACGTATAGTTCTGGCCTCTCGTGCCGCCGGTTTCTTCGCCGATGATTCCGTGGTCCGGAAAGCGCTCGGCTATGCGCCGCCTGAGCTCGGTCTCGATCTCCAGGTCGGCAGCGGTCACCGGGCTGGCGTCGGCCTTGCGCGTGATGGTCAGGGCAGTGCGGAAGTAGCGCAGCGCGATCGGCCGCGCGATGTCGGCGAGCTGTAACGCAAACGATCGTGCCTCATCTGCATGCGAGGTACGATCGACACGCGCCGAGTCAGATTGCGGTTTGCCCAGCTACCAAATCCGCCACAAGATCAGCGCCAGCAATACGACGATGGACAAGCCAATGAGCTCGAGGCTCTTAGAGATGTCATATCTGGTATTGCGCAAGCGCGATTCGATGCGCTCCAGCCCGTCACCAACCTTGCGCAGTTCACTTCGCGCCTCGACCTCTTCCACCGTGACTGCATCGGTATTATCGATCATTGCTCCCCTCCCTAACCCTTCTGCAGACACTTTTTTATTTTGTTTCGCCTATGCTGCGCTTCGCATAAGCGCGAGTCAACCGGCCGAGGGCTCCTGTTCCCGAGCGGCGGCGTCGTCGTGCAACCGACCCGCAGGATGCTGTCGTCTACTAGAACTCGATCGTGCGCGACCGGCGTCGCTCGAGCAACAAGGCCAGAGCCTGTGCGCGCGTGGTCGCACCCAGCTTGCGCAATAGCGATTCGATGTGAAACTTGACGGTGTGCAGAGAAATGTCGAGGCGGCGCGCGATCAGCTTGTTGGTCAGTCCTTCGCCGATGCACTCGAGGACCTCGATTTCACGCGGCGTAAGCAGAGGCTCGGGCGCGCCATCGGCGAGCGCGTCGAAGCCCGGAGACGCCAGCTCCGGCGAACGAACGAGCAACCCCGCTGCTGCGGCTCGCAAGGCAGCGTCGAGCTGAGCCGGAGTCACGTCGCGAGCCAACGAGCCGACTTGATCCACCTCCGCGCCGGCGAGAATGAAAATCCGGCGCTCGTCCGAGGCCGCGCCGCTCCCGTCGGACAGTACGAGTTCTGCGTCGTCTGCCGACTCCACGGCGCGGTGGCCGGCATCCAGCACGAGGCCACGTAATCGCGTTCGATCAGTCGGATCGCTTGCTGTGACGAAGACGCGAATTGACTGGGCAGACAGCGCGGGCGCGAGGTTGATCATCCCGGACGACGCGCCTCGACGGTCGCTTCAACCGACACAATGCTTCCGCCGCGGATCACGCGCAGCGCCGCCTTGCTGCCGATGCTTTCGGTCCCGAGCTGCTTGGCGAAAGTGCGAAAGCGCTTCGCGGGCAGGCCGTTCAAGGTGACGACGATGTCGCCCGCAAGGATCCCTGCTTTAGCGGCCGGCCCTCCTTCCGCGAGCGACATCACCATCAGGCCGCTTGCCTGACCGGCTTGCTCCTGAAGCGCGTCGGGCACGGCCACCGGCTGCAGGGCGACACCGAGCCATCCACGCGCCACGCGTCCGTCGCGCAGCAATGCAGGAACCATCCGATTTACCGTAGTCGTCGGGATAACGAGCACCTGCCGGCGCGGGCCGAACGCGGTGATGCCCAGGCACGCTCCGGCAACATCGAAAACAGGGCCACCTTCTTCTGCCGCGGCAAGCCGCATGTCCAGCACGACGCGCTTGTCGATGCGACCGCCTGCGCTGCTCAGCCATTCCGGACCCGCGAGATTCACGATTCCCATACGAGCGGTCGCACCTCCTGTGCCGTCCGCGCCATAGGCAAACGCCAGTGTCCCTACCTTCGCCTCTGCCGGCACTATCGCAGGCGGCGACAGCGTTTGCGCGAGTCGCAGCACGACCAGGTTGCTGCCCGGGTCGCGGCCTGCGACTCTTGCGTTCGATGAAGCACCGCCCGGTGCAATGACGGCGAACTCTTCCTGGCTGGGAAGAGATTGCTCCGATGCCACGACGACGTCACCGTTCCACAGCGTGCCGGTTAAATGACGGTCGTCCGCGATCTTGATTGACACAAGAAGAGCTTGAGCGGACGCGGTGCGCGCGCTCAAGTGATTGGATAGCTCAGTTAGCACATCGGCCATGGTTCATCTACTAGGGAATGGAGCCGTCAGATTACGACGTCAAACCGATCGCGTGTACCGGCCGAAAGGCCAGGGTGAGCGAATCACTCCGGAGCAGGTGACCGGTTCGCCCAGCGCGTGATAATGGCATGCAAGGCGTCCAATCCGGCTGTCAGAGCCGCGGGACCGGGCTGCAGAATGATCGACGACTTGATCTCGTGCAGTTCTCCGTCTCGAACAGCAGGAATGTGCGCCCAACCCGCGCGAGCGGCGACGCGCTCGGGGCGGAACTTCTTGCCGCACCACGAACCGATGATGATGTCGGGTTGGCTGCGCACCACTTCCTGCGGGTCCGCCACGATGCGATCCTGCGCAAGACTGCTGGCGGCGCGCTGCGGGAAGATGTCGCGACCGCCGGCGATCTCGATCACCTCCGAAACCCAGCGGATCGCGCTGATCTGGGGGTCATCCCATTCCTCGAAGTAGACGCGCGGTCGCCTGGGCAGGCGAGCCGCGGCTTCGCGCACCTGCGCAACATGAGCTTCGAGCTCGTCCGCGTAGCGCACGCTCTTCTCCGACGCGCCGACCATGGCGCCGAGTCGACGCACATAGGCGACGATGCCAGCGACCGATCGGTGATTGCTGATCCACACTTCGATGCCGCGCTTGATCAGCGCCTGCGCGATATCGGCCTGAATGTCCGAGAAGCCGATCGCGAGATCGGGCTCCAGCCGAACGATCTCGTCGATCCTGGCGCTGGTAAAGGCCGATACCTTGGGTTTCTCCTTGCGCGCCATCGCGGGCCGCACGGTGAAGCCAGAGATGCCCACGATACGGACCGATTCGCCGAGCGCGTACAGCACTTCGGTCGGCTCTTCGGTCAGGCAGACGATGCGCTTGGGGAAAGCGTCGTGCATGCCTCGTTCGATTGAATGATGCTCCGCGACCTGGTTGAGAGCGCTTACGCCTTTGGGGACAGCGCTGCCGCGATCGCGTCGTCGACGCGCTCCATCCAGTCGAAGCTCAGCTTCTCGCGCGCTTCGGCGGGAATCTCCTCGAGGTCGCGACGATTGCGCTCGGGCAGCATGACCGTCGTGATGCCGGCGCGCAGCGCCGCGAGCACCTTCTCTTTCACGCCCCCGATCGGCAGCACGAGTCCGCGCAATGAAATCTCGCCGGTCATCGCGACGTCGCTGCGCACTGGGCGATTCGTCAGCAGCGAGGCAAGGGCGACGAAGATCGCCACGCCCGCGCTGGGACCGTCTTTCGGAGTGGCACCGGCCGGTACGTGGATGTGAATGTCGGATTTCTCGAGCGACTCCGCTGCGATGCCCAGCTCCGCGGAGCGCGCCTTGGCAAGCGACAGCGCGGCCTGCGCGCTTTCCTTCATCACCTCTCCGAGCTGACCGGTGAGGATGAGCCTTCCCGAGCCCGGCATGCGCGCCGCCTCGACGAAAAGAATGTCGCCGCCGACCGGCGTCCAGGCGAGACCCGTGGCGACGCCGGGAACGCTGCTGCGCATCGCGACTTCGGCCTCGAACTTGCGCGGACCGAGGATGGGTGCGAGGTCGTCGGGGCCGATTTTGAAATGCTGCGCGCTGCCTTCGGCGACCCGCACCGCGACACTGCGGCATACATTGCCGATCTCGCGCTCGAGGTTGCGCACACCCGCCTCACGCGTGTACTCGTCGATGATCTTCATCAGCGCGTCGACGTCGATCTCGCACTGCGAGGCTGCAAGCCCGGCCGCCTCGAGCCTGCGCGGCACGAGATAGCGGCGCGCGATCTGCAGCTTCTCCTGTGCCGTGTAGCCGGGGAGCGTGATGATCTCCATGCGGTCGCGCAGCGGCCCCGGAATGGTGTCGAGCACGTTCGCCGTGCAGATGAACATCACGCCGGAGAGATCGAACGGCACCGCGAGGTAGTTGTCGCGGAAGCTCGAGTTCTGCTCGGGGTCGAGGACTTCGAGCAGCGCCGAGGCGGGATCGCCGTGAAAGCCGCCCGCGCCGAGCTTGTCGACCTCGTCCAGCATCATCACACAGTTGCGCGTGCCGACCTTGCGCAGGTTCTGGATGATGTTGCCTGGCAGCGCGCCGACGTAGGTGCGCCTGTGGCCGCGGATTTCAGCCTCGTCGTGGACACCGCCCAGGCTCGCGCGCGCAAATTTGCGTCCGGTCGCCTTGGCGATGCTCTGTCCCAGCGAAGTCTTGCCCACGCCCGGCGGGCCGACGAAGCACAGAATCGGGCTCTTCCCCGTCGGGTTGAGCTTGTGCACGGCGAGGAATTCGAGGATCCGCTTCTTGATCTTTTCGAGCCCGTAATGATCCTCGTCGAGGACACGGCGCGCCTCGGCGATGTCGATGGGCGGCTCGGCCTCGGCTTTCCATGGCAACTCGACCAACCACTCGAGGTAGGTGCGCAGCATCGAATATTCGCCCGCGGCCTCGGGCATGCGTTCGAGGCGCTTCAATTCCTTGCGCGCTTGCTTCTCGACCTCCTCGGGCATCTTCGCTTCGGAGATCGCCTTCTCCATCCCCGCGAGATCGGCCGCGCCTTCCTCTCCCTCGCCCAGCTCCTTCTGAATGTTGCGCATCTGCTCACGAAGGAGGGCCTTGCGATTCGCATCACCGATCGATTCGCGGGTTTTCTCGTCGATCTCGCGCGAGACCTTGAGCACCTCGAGACGGTGCGACAGCAATTCGAGCAGCTTGTCGAGTCGCTTCTTGAGATCGAAGATCTCGAGCAGCGCCTGCTTCTCCTCGGGTCCGACGTCCGCCAGACCGGCGATAAAGTCCGCGAGACGCGCCGAGCCTGCGACCGCGTTCAACGCGGCAACCATCTCGTCCGGCGCCTGAATCACCTGCAGGATTTCCAGCGCGCGCTCTTTGAGATTCATGGCGCGTCCCTCGATCTCGGCGTCGACCTGTTCTGGATCCTCTATCGTCTGCACGCGTGCGGCGAGGAACGGATAACCGTCCAGGAACTGCAGCACGCGGAAGCGCCTGACGCCGCTGCAGATGGCATGGTGCGAGCCGTCGGGCGCCGTGATGTAGCGCAGCACGGTCGCCGTCGTTCCGACCCAATGCAGATCGTCGGGACCAGGATCTTCGACTTGAGGCTTGGATTGCAGCAGGACGCCGAGCGGGCGTTGCAATCGCGTCGCTTCCTGCGCTGCGGCCCGCGAGCGCTCGCGAGCGACGGTGAGCGGGATCACCGTCCCCGGAAAGAGGACGACATTTCGTACTGGAACGATCGCGATAGCGTCCTCGGGCAGCGGGCGCGAAGCAGCCTCGCGGCGCCGTGTTTCGCCGACCGGCGGAGTACCGGGACGCACGCCGGCGTCGGCGCTGACGGGATCGGTATTGTTGTCGTTCATGGCGTTCCTAACCGGCTTTGCGCAGTTTCAGGACGAGGCAACCATCGACGAGCTCGCGGGTCGCGCCCTCGAGCTGTGCTTCGGCCAGCGCGATGCGGCGCTCGAAATAGCCGTAGGGAATCTCCATGT
>DATKJP010000147.1:0-6221 GCA_035543635.1 Casimicrobiaceae bacterium | reverse complement strand
GCGCTATCTCGCTGCGCTGCGCGCCAGCACCGAACTTCCCGGCGTCGGTACGGCGCCCCTCTTCGGCGGCGTGTTCGCTATCTTCGGGCACGGCAATGTCGCCGGTGTCGGAGAGGCGCTGTACAAGCATCGCGCCGAGCTGCCGACCTACAGGGCGCACAACGAGCAGGCGATGGCTCATGTTGCGATCGCCTACGCCAAGGCGCACATGCGCCGGCGCATGATGGCGTGCACGACATCGATCGGTCCCGGCGCGACCAATCTCGTCACAGCCGCGGCGCTCGCGCACGTCAATCGGCTGCCGGTGCTACTCCTTCCCGGAGACATCTTCGCCTCGCGCGCGCCCGATCCCGTGCTGCAGCAGGTGGAGGATTTTCACGACGCGAACGTCTCGGCGAACGATTGCCTGCGACCTGTGTCGCGCTACTTCGATCGCATCATGCGGCCGGAACAGCTGCTTGTCGCGCTGCCGCGAGCGATCGCCACGCTCACCGATCCGGCGCAGTGCGGGCCGGTCACGCTCGCGCTGCCGCAGGACGTGCAGACGATGGCCTACGATTTTCCCGAATCGTTCTTCTCGCCCGCGGTCGTCGAGTTTATTGCGCCTTCGCCTGACGGGAAGCAGCTCGAGCGCGCGGCGGCGATTCTGAGCAAGGCGAAGCGTCCGCTCGCGATCTGCGGCGGCGGCGTGCTCTATGGGCTCGCGTCCGACGCCCTCGCCGCATTCGCGCAGAAGCACGGCGTCCCCGTCTGCGAGACGCAGGCCGGCAAGGGCGCGCTACCCTGGGATCATCCGCTTCAGCAGGGAGCGATCGGCGTCACCGGCTCGACCGCGGCCAACGCGCTCGCGCATGAAGCAGACGTCGTGCTCGCGATCGGCTCCCGGCTCTCGGACTTCACGACCGGATCGCATTCGCTCTTCGCGCAAGCGAAGCTGGTGCATCTCAATGTCAACGCATTCGATGCGCGCAAGTGGCGCGGTGTCGAACTGATCGCTGATGCGAAGGCAGGCCTCGAAGCTCTGTCCGCCGCGCTGCAAGGCTGGCGCTCCATCAGCGACTGGCAAGCCAGGGCAAAGAAGGAAGCCGATGGCTGGCGCAGCGAGATCGCGCGCATCACGGGAAGGCGCGACGTCAAGCTGCCGTACGAAGGCGAGGTGATCGGCGCGGTGCAGCGCTCCTCCGAGGATTCGACCACACGCGACATCGTCGTGTGTGCGGCGGGAACGCTTCCCGCCGACCTGCACAAGCTCTGGCGCACCAGCGTACCAGGCGGCTATCACATGGAGTACGGCTATTCGTGCATGGGCTACGAGATCGCGGGCGGCCTCGGCGTGAAGATGGCGCATCCCGATCGCGAAGTCGTGGTGGTCGTCGGAGACGGCAGCTATCTCATGCTCAACTCGGAGATCGCGACTTCGCTGCTGCTCGATCAGAAGCTCGTCATCGTCGTGCTCGACAATCATGGCTACGGCTGCATCAATCGCCTGCAGCTGGCCTGCGGCGGCGCGCCGTTCAACAATCTCTTCGCCGACGCGGTGCAGGGAGCGAGCGGCCCGCCGAAGATCGACTTCGCCGCGCACGCTGCCTCGCTCGGAGCACGCTCGGAGAACGTAATCACGATCCGCGAGCTCGAAGCGGCGCTCGAGCGCGCACGCGCCGCCGATCGCACCTACGTGGTGTGCATCGAGACGGATCCGCGGCGCGCTACAGGGGAAGGCGGCTGGTGGTGGGAAGTTGCGGTGCCTGAAGTCTCGGATCGCGGGGACGTGCGCAAGGCGCGAGCAGCATACCAAGACGGAAAGCGAAAGCAGCGGCCATGACCTTCGACGTCAAGATCGGCATCAACCCGATCTCGTGGACCAACGACGATCTACCTTGGCTCGGCGGCGACATCCCGCTCGAAGTCGCGCTCTCCGAAGGCAAGGCTATCGGCTATCAGGGCTTCGAGCTGGGGAACAAATTCCCGCGCGAGCCAGCGGCGCTCCGCGCGGTGCTTTCGAAGCACGGGCTCGAGCTCGTCTCAGGCTGGTACTCGGGCCAGCTCGCAGGACGCTCCGTGGAGGAAGAGATCATTGCGGTTGGACCGCATTTGAAGCTGCTTGCCGAGAACGGCGCAAAGGTGATGGTGTACGGCGAAGTCGCGGACACGATCCAGGGCTCTCCGTTGCCTCTGTACAAGCGGCCACGCTTCATCCGCGACGAGCAATGGTGGACGTACGCCGACAAGCTCACCGCGTTCGCGAAATACACACTCGGCCGCGGCGTGCGCCTCGCCTACCACCATCATATGGGCGCGTACGTCGAAACGCCCTCCGACGTCGACAAGCTGATGTCGCGGGTTGGCGACGAAGTCGGACTTCTCTTCGACAGCGGGCATATGACTTTTGCCGGCGGCGACGCGGAGGCGGAGCTTAAGAAGCACGTGGCGCGCGTCTGTCATGTGCATTGCAAGGACGTGCGGCCGGAGGTGGTCCGCATGGCGCGTAACCGCAACTGGAGTTTCCTCGATGCGGTGATCAACGGTGCATTCACCGTGCCCGGCGACGGCGCTGTCGACTTCGAGGCGCTGATAGGATTGCTGCGCGATCGCGGTTATCGAGGCTGGATGGTCGTCGAGGCGGAGCAGGATCCTATCGTGGCCCCAAGCTATGCCTACGCAGAGAAAGGCTATCGGCATCTGCGATCGTTGATCGAGCGCCATGCTCTCTCGGCCGCCCCGTCCCCGCCGCGCGAGGGAGGAGAAGTCGGCAGGAGAGTGACGACGTGAGTCTCCTGGTCAAGGCGAAGAAGACCGGGCGCGAGATCGTTACCGTGACGCCGCAGTCTGCAGGATGGAAGTACGTTGGCTTCGCTGCGTATCGATTGAGCCCCGGCGAAACGATCACGCTGGCCGACGACACGCTTGAGCGCTGCATCGTTGTCCTGCGAGGAACGGTCAGCGTGCGCGCGGGCGATGCGAGCTGGACCGAGATCGGCGAGCGGGAAAGCGTGTTCGAGGACCGTTCGCCTTACGCAGCGTACGTTCCCCGCCACACGGCTGCCTCCGTGATTGCGCACACTGCGGCGGAGATCGGCGTTGCGAGCGCACCGGGGGCGGTCGAGCGCCCACCGCGGCTGATCGAGCCTGGCAGCATGAAGCGCTTCTCGCGCGGGACCGGCGCCAACACGCGTTACGTCTGCGACATCCTTCCGGAGAGCGAGCCTGCCGACCGTCTGCTCGTGGTCGAAGTGCTCACTCCGAGTGGACACTCGTCCTCGTATCCGCCGCACAAGCACGATACCGACAATCCGCCGGCGGAAACCTCGCTCGAGGAGACTTATTATCATCGGTTGAATCCCGCGCAGGGCTTTGCTTTCCAGCGGGTGTACACCGACGATCGCTCGCTCGACGAGTCGCTCGCGGTAGAGGATCACGACGTGGTCATGGTGCCGCGCGGCTATCATCCGGTGGTCGTGCCCTACGGCTACGATTCGTATTACCTCAACGTGATGGCCGGGCCGACGCGCGAATGGCACTTCAAGAACGACCCCGTGCACGAATGGATGCTGAAAAAATGACCGGCGTCGCGCTCTTCGGCGCGGGACGCATCGGCAAGATCCACGCCGGCAATCTCGCGCGGCAACCGGGCGTCGCGCTCAAGTACGTGGTCGACGTCAACGCCAACGCTGCCGGCGAGCTCGCGGAGAAATACGGCGCGAGGGTCTCCGATGCGGATCAAGTCTTCGGCGACGCTGCGCTCAAAGCGGTCGTCATCGGCTCCTCCACCGACACGCACGCTGATCTCATCCAGCGCGCGGCCGCCGCGGGCAAGGCGATCTTCTGCGAGAAGCCGGTCGATCTTTCGCTCTCCCGCGCCCGCGAGTGCGCCGCCGCGGTCACACGTGCGCGGGTCACGTGCATGATCGGATTTCAGCGCCGCTTCGATCCGACTTTTGCGGCGCTGAAACTGCGGCTCGACGCCGGCGAGATCGGCGAGCCCGAGATGCTCGTCGTGACGAGTCGCGACCCCGGCGCGCCGCCGCTCGACTACATCAAGGTTTCGGGCGGGATCTTCAAGGACATGCTGATCCACGACTTCGACATCTTCCGGTGGATCCTGGGCGACGAAGCCGCGAGCGTGTACGCGACGGCTAGCGTTCTTACGGATCCGGCGATCACGAAAGCGGGTGACGTGGACTCGACTGCGGTGACGATCCGCACGAAGAAGGGACGACTCGCGCAGATCAATACCTCACGACGCGCGGCGTACGGCTACGACCAGCGCTTCGAGGTGCTCGGGAGCAAGGGAATGCTGCAGGCAGGCAATCACCGCCCGACCGAGGTCATCGCAGCGACCGCAACGAGCGTGGGCGCCGACAAACCCGAGCACTTCTTTCTCGAACGCTACGCGAAGGCCTACGCCAGCGAGATGGCCCACTTTTTCGAGGCGCTGGCGAAGGGGAGCGCGGTGCGGACGACGATCGAGGACGGGGTCAAGGCGCTGGAGCTCGCGGAGGCGGCGACCACGTCCTGGCGCGATAAGCGGATCGTCGAGCTGTGAAAAACACAGCCTCGCGGCTCCGCGTCGGCATCGCCGGCCTCGGACGGCTGGGCCGACGCCACGCCGAGAACCTCGCGCAGCGCATTCCGCGCGCCGAGCTCGTGGCCGCATGCAGCCCGGTGGCGGAGGAGCTCGACTGGGCCAGGAATTCGCTCGGCATCACGCGCGGTCACGGCGATTACGAGGCTCTGCTCGCCCATCGCGACATCCAGGCGATCTTCATCGTCACGCCGACCTCGTTCCACCCCGAGCACATCATCGCCGCGCTCAAGGCCGGGAAGCATGTCTTCTGCGAGAAGCCGCTCTCGCTCGATCTCGGCGATTGCCGGCGCGTCGAGGCGGAGGCGGCGAAGCACCCGGAGCTCAAGGTGATGATCGGCTACGGCCGACGCTTCGACCCGAGCAACCGCGACGCCTACGACAAAATCCAGGCGGGGTTGATCGGCAGGCCGTTCCTGGTGCGCTCCCAGAATCTCGATCTCAATGATCCCTCAGGCTTCTTCGTTCGCTTCGCGCCAACGAGCGGCGGCATTTTTCTCGACTGCACCGTGCACGACATCGATCTCGCGCGATGGTTTCTGGGCAATCCGAAGCCGGTGCGCGCATTCGCCGCAGGCGTGGTTGCGATACACGAAGGCTTGCGCGAATTCGGCGACGTCGACAACGGGGTGGCGATCTGCGAGTTCGACGGCGGCAGGCTCGCCTGCTTCGCCGCCTCGCGCACGATGGCGCACGGACACGAGACCTCGACCGAGATCTTCGGCACCAAGGGGCGGCTCGCGATCGGCGAGAACCCGCGTCTCAACCGCGTCGAGATCTCCGACGCGCACGGCGTGCGCAACGAATGCACGCCGACCTTCTACGAGCGCTTCGAAGACGCGTTCCTCATCGAGACGAGCCATTTTGTCGATGCGGTGCTCGAGGATCGCGTGCCAGCGCTGACGCTGCACGACGCAACCGAGGCGACCCGCGTCGGCATCGCGTTGCGCGAGTCGCTCCAAATGCGCCGCGCGGTCGAGCTTTGAGGGCTCACCTCGCCGCGCGCGATCTCGCGCTGATCCTCGCGATCGTCACGCTGTGGGGCTTCTCCTTCGTGGCGATCAAGGTGGGCTTGCGCGAGCTGCCGCCGTCCACGCTCGCTGCCCTGCGCTTCCTTTTCGCCGCGGTGCCGCTCGTCTTCTTCATTCGGCGGCCGCGCATGCCGTGGCAGCACGTGGTCGGCTACGGCTTCGCTATCGGCGTCCTCCAGTTCGGACTCCTCTTCCTCGGCATCAAGCTCGGCATGCCGGCAGGAATGTCGTCGCTGGTGATCCAAGTCCAGGTGTTTTTCACGATCGCCCTGGGCATCGCGTTCCTCGGCGAGCACTGGCGCCGCGAAGACCTGATCGGCGCCGCGATCGCGACGGTGGGTCTCGTCCTGCTTGGTGTATACAAATTCATGGCCGGCGTGAGCGCGACGCTGATCGGATTCGGCCTCGTGATCGCATCGGCTTTCGCCTGGGGCGTGGGCAACATCGTGGCGAAGCACGCGGCGAAAGAGCACGACGCCGACATGTTCGCGCTCGTCGTATGGTCGAGCCTGGTGCCGCCGTTGCCGCTCGCGCTGCTCGCGTACGTCTTCGAAGGCGGCACGAATGCTTGGCACGCGGTGACGGCGGCGAGTCCGCTCACTTGGGGC
>DATKJP010000146.1:0-7303 GCA_035543635.1 Casimicrobiaceae bacterium | reverse complement strand
GATAGAGCGCATGGATGATCTTCGGCGCGAGCGCGGCGTCGCGCTCGCGCGCCCACAGCACGACGCGGGCGGGCGCCGCCTACTTGCTGTGGCTCGCCTGGGACGCGGTGCGCCCGCACGGTTCAGGAGGCCTCTTTGCGCGCCGCGACCTGCCTCTGGTGCGTCCCGCGGCCTTGTTCAGGACCGGCGTCATCACGAGCATCCTCAATCCCAAGGTCGCGCTCTTCTATCTTGCGCTCTTTCCTCAGTTCGTCGACCCGGCGCGCGGCAGCCTGCTCGCCCAGTCGCTCGTGCTGGCGGCGATCCAGATCGTCATCGATGCGCTGATCGATTCGCTGTTCGTTCTTGCGGCCGCCCGCGTGGCTCGATGGCTGGCCGAGCGTCCGGTCTGGGTGACAGCTCAGCGCTGGGTGCTCGGAGGAGTGTTTGCGGGAATCGCCTTGAAGCTCGCACTGGATACGCGACGATGAAAGCGCCGATCGACTTCTATTTCGACTTTTCCTCGCCCTACGGTTATGTCGCGTCGGAAAAGATCGAGGCGCTGGCGGCGAAGCACGGCCGCAGCGTCGCATGGCATCCGATGCTGCTCGGCGTCGTGTTCAAGCAGACAGGCGCGATGCCGCTCACGCAAGTGCCTCTCAAGGGTGACTATTCGCGGCGCGATATGGCGCGCACCGCGAGGTTTCACGGCGTAGGATTCCGCCTGCCCTCGAATTTTCCGATCGCTACCCAGGCGCCCGCACGCGTCGTGCTGTGGGCGCGCGAGCGCGACGCCGCGCTCGCGCCGAAGATCATCCATGCGCTCTATCGCGCGTTCTTCGTCGACGACGTCGACATTTCAAACGCCGATGCGGCGGCCACTGTCGCAGCGAGCTGCGGCGCCGATGCGGCATCAGCGCGGGCAGCCGTCGACGACCCTTCAGTGAAGGAGGCGCTCAAGCGAGAGAACGAGCAGGCGATGGGCCGCGGCGTCTTCGGATCGCCGTTCATGATCGTCGATGACGAACCGTTCTGGGGCGTGGATCACCTCGACCAGGTCGACCGTTGGCTCGCCACAGGCGGATGGTGACGTGGCGCAATACACGCTCTACTGCTTCGCGCAGTCCGGTAATGCCTACAAGCCTGCGCTCGCGCTGGCGCTCGCCGGCGCCGATTGGGTGCCGCGTTTCGTCGACTACTTCCGCGGCGAGACGCGCACGCCGGCGTATCGCGCCATCAACGTGATGGGCGAAGTGCCGGTGCTCGAGCACGACGGCGAACGTCTCACGCAGTCGGGCGTGATTCTCGACTATCTCGCCGAGAAGCTGAGCCGATTCGGCGCGCGTGACGCCGCCGAGCGTCGGGAGATATTGCGCTGGCTGCTATGGGACAACCACAAGCTCACGAGCTACACCGCGACCTATCGCTTCTTGCGCGCGTTCACCAGGGATGCCGACCCTGCCGTGCTCAGGCTTTTCCGGACGCGCGCCGAAACGGCGTGGAGCATGCTCGACGCGCATCTAACCGGGCGCGAGTACGTCGTCGGCAACCGCCTCAGCATCGCCGACATATCGCTGTGCGGTTATCTGTTCTGGCCCGATGAGATCGGTGTCGACTGGGAACAGTATCCGCACGTCCGCGACTGGCTCGAACGGATTCGCTCCACACCCGGCTGGGTCCACCCCTACGAGCTGATGCCAGGACACCCGCTGCCCGCCTGAGCGGGTCCGCTATGCCGGCGATCGAGACCCGCCTGGATCCACGCGATCCAACCTTCGCGGCCAACTGCGATGCGCTCTCGGCTCTCGTCGCCGATCTGAAGCTGCGCATCCGGGAAATCGAGCAGGGCGGCGGCGAGACCGCCCGCGCGCGCCATGCCGGGCGGGGCAAGCTGCCGCCGCGCGAACGGGTCAGAGGGCTGATCGATCCGGGCTCGCCGTTTCTGGAGCTCTCGCAGCTCGCCGCCTTCGGGATGTACGACGACAACATCGCCGCGGCGGGCATCATCACCGGCGTAGGGCGCGTCTCGGGGCGCGAGTGCGTCATCGTATGCAACGACGCGACGGTGAAGGGCGGCACCTACTACCCCATGACCGTGAAAAAGCACCTGCGTGCGCAGGATATCGCACGCGAGAACAAGCTGCCTTGCATCTATCTCGTCGATTCGGGGGGCGCCAACCTGCCTAACCAAACCGAGGTCTTCCCCGATCGCGATCACTTCGGCCGCATCTTCTACAACCAGGCCACGATGTCGGCGGCCGGCATTCCGCAGATCGCGGTGGTGATGGGATCGTGCACGGCCGGCGGCGCGTACGTGCCGGCGATGGCGGACGAGTCGATCATCGTCAAGGAACAGGGCACGATCTTTCTCGCCGGACCGCCGCTGGTGAAGGCAGCGACAGGCGAGATCGTGAGCGCTGAGGAACTGGGCGGAGCCGACGTGCATACTCGCATCTCGGGTGTGGCCGACCATTACGCGCTCACCGATCATCATGCACTGGCGATTGCGCGGCGCATCGTGGCGGATCTCAACCGCCCGAAGACGGTCGCGCTGGAGTTGTCCGAGCCGCGCGATCCGCTGTACGCGGCAGAGGAGCTTTACGGAGTCATCAACGCCGACATCCGCAAACCCTACGACGTGCGCGAGGTGATCGCACGTATCGTCGACGCGAGCGAGTTCGACGAATTCAAGGCGCGCTATGGCACCACGCTCGTGACCGGCTTCGCTCGTATCTGGGGCTATCCGGTCGGGATCGTCGCCAACAACGGAGTCCTCTACTCCGAGTCGGCCCAGAAGGGCGCGCATTTCATCGAGCTGTGCGCGCAGCGTGGGATCCCGCTCGTATTCCTGCAGAACATCACCGGCTTCATGGTCGGGAAGAAATACGAAGCCGGCGGCATCGCCAAGGACGGCGCGAAGATGGTGACCGCGGTGTCCTGCGCCAAGGTGCCCAAGTTCACGGTGATCATCGGCGGCTCCTATGGCGCCGGCAACTACGGCATGTGCGGACGCGCCTACGGCCCGCGCTTTCTCTGGATGTGGCCCAATGCGCGCATCTCGGTGATGGGTGGCGAGCAGGCGGCGACCGTGCTCGCGACCATCCGCCGCGATGCCATCGAGGCGAAGGGCGGCAGATGGAGCGAGGAGGAGGAAGCCGCGTTCAAAGCCCCCTTGCGCGAGCAGTACGAGCGCGAGGGGCATCCTTACTACGCGAGCGCTCGCCTGTGGGACGACGGCGTGATCGATCCGGCCGACACGCGCAAGGTGCTCGCGCTCGGCATTTCGGCGGCGCTGAACGCGCCGATCGAGCCGACCAGCTTCGGCGTCTTCCGGATGTAGCGGCGATGACCCGTAAGAAAAGCAGCAAGACAAAAGGGCTGGAGCCCGGCTCGACCATCGACATCGCCGTGCGCAATGCGATTGCGATCGTCACCCTGAACCGGCCCGGCGTGCACAACGCGTTCAACGAGACGCTGATTGCCGAGCTGACCGCGGCGCTTCGCGCGCTCGATCGGGACGAGGGCGTTCGCGCGGTCGTGCTGAGCGGCGCCGGCGAAAGCTTCTGCGCCGGAGCGGATCTCAACTGGATGAGGAAGATGGCAGCCTTCTCCCCCGCGGAGAATCTTGCCGACGTGCGCGCGCTCGCAACCATGCTCGCTACGCTCGATGGACTGTCGAAGCCCACGCTTGCGCGCGTGCACGGCAACGTCTTCGGCGGAGGCGTCGGGCTGGTCGCGTGCTGCGACATCTCGATCGCCGGGCACAATGCGACCTTCGCGTTCTCGGAAGCGCGGCTGGGCCTCATTCCAGCTACGATCAGCCCGTACGTGGTTGCCGCGATCGGTGCGCGAGCGGCGCGACGCTATTTCCTCACCGGCGAAAGGTTCAGCGCGGCGGAGGCCTTTCGCATCGGGCTGCTGCACGACCTCGCGCCTCCGGCCGATCTCGATGCACGGATCAACGAAGTGCTCGGATTCCTCGTGACTGCCGGTCCGCGCGCGCAGGTCGAGGGCAAGTCGCTCATCCGAGCCGTGGCAAACCGTACCATCGATGCGAAGCTGATCGCCGATACTGCACGGCGCATGGCGCGTATCAGGACGACATCCGAAGCGAAAGAGGGTATCGCGGCGTTTCTCGCCAAACGTCGCGCTTCCTGGGTTCCGCGCGGCGAGTGATGGCCAAGCTGGATACGCTCCAACTCGTCGCGCTCGCAGCGGCGCTCGGCTGGGCAAGCGGCATTCGACTCTATGCCGTGCTGTTCATCGTCGGCGGAGCGGGTTATCTCGGCTGGGTCGAGCTGCCGGAGCATCTTCACGTGCTCTCGCATCCCATGGTCCTTGCCGCGTCGGGCTTCATGTTCTTCGTCGAGTTTTTCGCCGACAAGATCCCCGGATTCGACACCGTCTGGGACGTCGTGCACACGCTGCTCCGCATTCCTGCCGGTGCGGCGCTCGCCGCGGGCGTGTTCGGCGATTCTCCGCCGGCATGGACGATGGCCGCGGCGATCCTCGGCGGCACGCTGGCCGCGGGAAGCCATTTCACCAAGGCCAGCGCGCGCATGCTGATCAACACATCGCCAGAACCGTTCTCGAACTGGGCGGCTTCTTTTGGCGAGGATCTGCTCGCCGGCGTGCTCATCTATTTCGCGCTGGCGCATCCCGTCGCGGCGCTGGCTGCAGTGGCCGTGCTTGCCGCAATCTCGTTGTGGCTGTTGCCGAAGCTCTGGCGCTTTGTTCGCTCGATCGCGGAGCGAATCGCACGCGTCTTCTCCGGCGCGCATGTCGAAGCCGGAGTAACGCAGCGAAAGCAGGGCGATGTTTGACAAGATCCTCATCGCCAACCGCGGCGAGATCGCCTGCCGCGTCGCGCGCACCGCGCGGCGCATGGGCATTCGCACCGTCGCGGTCTATTCAGACGCCGACGTCGACGCTCTGCACGTCGTGATCTGCGACGAGGCCTACCGGCTCGGACCGCCGCCGCCGCGCGAGAGCTATCTCGATGGCGAGGCGATTATCGGCATCGCCAAAATGGCCCGCGCACAGGCGATTCATCCCGGCTACGGTTTTCTGTCCGAGAACGAAGCCTTTGCCGCGGCGGTCGCCGCCGCGGGGCTCGTATTCATCGGCCCGCCCCCCGCGGCGATCCGCGCCATGGGCTCGAAGTCGGAGTCGAAGCGCATCATGGGCCAGGCCGGCGTTCCCCTCGTGCCGGGCTATCACGGCGAGCTCCAGGACGATGCTCTACTCGCACGCGAAGCGGACGCCATCGGATACCCGGTGCTGATCAAGGCTTCTGCGGGCGGCGGCGGCAAGGGCATGCGCGTCGTCGAGCGCGGCGAGGATTTCGACGCGGCGCTCGCCGCGGCGCGCCGCGAAGCGAAGTCGAGCTTCGGCGACGACGCGATGCTGATCGAAAAATATCTCACCACGCCGCGGCACATCGAGATGCAGGTTTTCGCGGACGCGCACGGGAACTGCGTGCACCTGTTCGAGCGCGACTGCTCGGTGCAGCGCCGGCATCAAAAAGTGATCGAGGAAGCGCCCGCGCCGGGCATGACGCCAAAGCGCCGCCGCGGCATGGGCGCGGCGGCGGTCGCGGCGGCAAAAGCGATCGGCTACGTCGGCGCGGGCACGGTGGAGTTCATCGTCGAAGACGCACGCGACGAGAAGAGCGCGTTCTATTTCATGGAGATGAACACGCGATTGCAGGTCGAGCATCCTGTGACCGAGATGGTGACCGGGCTCGACCTCGTCGAATGGCAGCTGCGAGTGGCTGCTGGCGAGCCGTTGCTGCTCGCGCAGGACGCGATCGAGATCGAGGGCCACGCCATCGAAGCGCGCATTTACGCCGAGGATCCCGAGCGGGGCTTCCTGCCTTCGATCGGCCGCATCGTGCACCTGCGCGCGCCCGAGTCGTCCGCTGGGGTGCGCATCGACACCGGCGTACGTGCAGGCGACGAGATCAGCCGCTATTACGATCCGATGATCGCCAAGCTCGTTGCACACGCGGAGGACCGCGATCAAGCGCGTCGGCGGCTCGCTTCGGCCCTTGCCGAATACGAGATCGCAGGCGTGACGACCAACGTCGCGTTCCTGCAGCGAGTAGCCGAGCACGAGGCTTTTGCCGCGGGCGGCGTGGATACGGGGTTCATCGCGCGCCATCACGCAGCGCTTTTCCCGGCAGCGGGACCGCCTTCGGAGACAACGCTTGCGGTAGCGGCGCTGGCCGAGCTTGCTGTTTTGCGCGACGCCGCGTCCGCGCAAGCGCTCGGATCGAGCGATCGCTTTTCGCCGTGGCATGCGATCGACACCTGGTGGCTCAACACTGAGGATCACGCGATCGATTTCACTTTCGAAAGCGACGGCGCGCAACATCTAGTGCGAGTCTTCGCGACCCAGGCTGCGCTCCGCATGAGCATCGCCGGCCGCGATCGAACGGCGAGCGTGGAGCGGAAAGGCGATCATTTGCTCATCGGCTACGACGGAAAGATGCTTCGTGCGACTGTCGTGCCGACCGGCGACGAACGCCATGTGTTCTGTAGCGGCCAGTCGCGAAGGCTCAAGCTGGTCGACCCTTTTGCGCATGCCTACGAAGAGGAGCAGCACGGCGGACATCTCGCCGCGCCGATGTCGGGGACCGTCATCTCGGTGCTCGTGAAGCCAGGCGACGCCGTGGCGAAAGGCGCGCCGCTTCTGATCCTCGAGGCGATGAAGATGGAGCACACCATCGCTGCGCCTGCGGCAGGAACCGTGAGCGCGGTCAACTATCGCATCGGTGACCAGGTGCAGGAAGGCGCGGACCTCATCGATCTCGACGAAAGCGTGCGCGCCTAGGTTCCGGCGTGAATATCGTTTTTTACTCCGCGGCCGAAAACGGCACGGCCTGGCTCGCAGCTTTGTCGCGCGCCATGCCCGAGGCGAAGATCGGAGCGTGGCCGAAGACGGAGGCAGACGAAGCGGATTATGCGATCGTCTGGAAGCCGCCGCAGGAGCTGCTGGCTGCGCTCGCGAAGGCCAAGGCCGTGTTCAACCTTGGCGCCGGTGTCGACGCCTTCGCCGAGGCTTCGGTCCTGTGCCGCGACCTGCCGAATATCCGGCTCGAGGACGCCGGCATGGCGGAGCAGATGGTCGAGTATTCCTGTCACGCGGTGCTACGCTTCTATCGCGAGCTCGACGCCTACGCGGAGCAGCAGCGCGCCGCGATGTGGCGCCCGCGGCGGCGACTCGACAAGCGCAGCTTCGGCATTGGCGTCCTCGGTCTCGGCGTTATGGGAGCGGCGGTGGCGCAAGCCGTGGCCCGGTTCGGCTTTCCCGTCTTCGGCTG
>DATKJP010000145.1:0-32103 GCA_035543635.1 Casimicrobiaceae bacterium | reverse complement strand
GCGCACCATGTTGAGCTCGGTGGATTCGAGCAGGACCTGATCGCCTGGAAAAACGGGCCGCTTGAAGCGCACCTTGTCGATGCCCGCGAAAAACAGCAGCTCGTTCTCGTCGTGCGTGTCCCCGCGCGTGATGTAGGCGAGGATAGCCGACACCTGCGCCAACGCCTCGATGATGAGCACTCCCGGCATCACCGGGTAGCCCGGGAAGTGTCCCTGAAAGAACCCTTCGTTGATCGACACGTTCTTCAACGCCTTGATCCATTTCCCCGGCTCGCACTCGAGGACGCGGTCGACGAACAGGAACGGAGGGCGATGCGGCAGATGCCGCATGATCTCGTTGACTTCCATGGCCGGCATGCTCACGACTCCCCTTGTTTCGTGGCGCGCTCGAGCGCGCGTACCCGCTCGAAAAGCGAATGCAGTCGGCGCAGCGAGGCCATCAGACGCATCCATTCGCGCTGCGGCAGCGCAGGAAACGCACCGGTGTAGATGCCCGCTGTCTTGGTTGAATCGGCGAGCGCGGTGGCGGCGGCGATCACCGTCCCATCCGCGATGTCGAGATGGCCGGCGATCATCGCCGCGCCTCCGATCTTGCAGTTGCGGCCGATGATCGTGCTGCCGGCGATGCCGGCACAGCCCGCGATCGCGGTGTGCGCGCCGATGCGGCAGTTGTGCCCGATCTGGATCTGATTGTCGAGCTTGACGTCGTCCTCGATCACGGTGTCCCCGATCGCGCCGCGGTCGATCGTGGTGTTGGCGCCGATCTCGACGTCGACGCCGATGACGGTGTGCCCCAGCTGCGGCACTTTGATCCAGCGCCCCTCGTGCTCTGCCATGCCGAAGCCGTCCGCCCCGATCACGGCGCCGCCGTGCACGATGCTGCGCGCGCCGATCGATGAGTGGGCGTAGACGACCACGTTGGGATGCAGGACGCAATCCTGGCCGATGTCGCAATCCTCCGCGATCACCACTCCGGCTCCGATCTGCGCTTTCTCGCCGATCGCCGTGCGCTCGCCGATCACGGCGCGCGGCCCGATCGTGGCACTCGGCGCCACGCGCGCGCTCGCCGCGACCACTGCCGAGGGATGCACGCCGGGCACAGCCGCTGGTGAAGGATGAAGCAACGCCGCCACGCGCGCGTACGCCGCGTAGGGGTTCGTGGTGATGAGTCGAGGCAGCGTCGTCGCTGCCGCGTCTCCCGGCATCACGATCACTGCGCTCGCGCGCGTCGACGAAAGATGGCCGCGGTACCTCGGGCCGGACAAGAATGCGATGGCGCCGCGCCCAGCGGCGTCGAGCGGAGCAACGCGCTCGATCACGACGTCGCCGTCGCCGGCGAACTCGACGCCGCAGCGCTCGGCCAGCTGACGCAGGGGGATCCCGGTGGAGTCCTGAGCCATGCGCGAGCTCGTTAACGAACCCTAGCTTACTTGTCGGCGAGCGCCTTGATGACCTTGTCGGTGATGTCGATGCGCGTGCTGGCGTACACGACTGGATCCTGCAGGATCAAGTCGAACTTCTCCGACTCCGCGATCTGCTGAATAACCTTGTTCGCTCGCTCCTGCACGGCGGCCAGCTCCTCGTTGCGGCGCAGATTGAGGTCTTCGCGGAACTCGCGCTGCAGCCGCTGCATGTCGCGCGTCATGTTGGCGAGGTCGCGCTCTTTGTTGCGGCGCTCGGCTTCGGCCATCGTTACCCCTTCCCTCTCGAGCTGAGCCTGCAGCTCGCGCACCTGTTTCGAAAGCTTCTGGAGATCGGCGTCGCGGCCCGCGAACTCCTTCTCGAGCTTCTGCTGAGCCCGCTTCGCCGGAGCGGCCTCGCGGAACAAGCGCTCGGTGTTCACGAACCCGATCTTGTAATCGCTGCCTTGCGCGTAGCCCGTAGCCGCGGCAAACGCGGTCACGAGCAGCACCGCGGCCGCGATCATCGACTGTTTCATTCCCTGTTTCAACGTTCTCTCCTGCTTCAATGCGGTTGTCCTCAGAACACGGTGCCGACCTGGAACTGGAAACGCTGGATTCGGTCGCCGGGCTTCTTGTTGAGCGGATACCCGTAGCTCACCTTCAGCGGTCCCACCGGCGAATTCCACGCCACGCCGGCGCCCGTCGAGTAGCGGAACGATTCGAACTGAGGCTGCGTCCCTTCGTCGTAGATCTCGCCGGCGTCAAGAAACACGGACAAGCGTACCGACTGGTCCGTGGACTTGGCGCCCGGCAACGGGAAGAACAGCTCGGCGTTGCCGATGATCTTGCGCCGGCCGCCGGTGGTGTTGCCTGCCGCGTCCTGCGGACCCAGCGAGGCGGTTTCGTAGCCGCGGACCGATCCCACCCCGCCGCCATAATACGCCTTGAAGAAGGGCAACGGTTTGCCGCCGAGCCCACCGCCGTAGCCGAGGTCGGTGCGCAACATCAGCGTCGTGTTGAAGGGAAATGGCGTGAACCACTGGATCAGGTAGTTCGCTTTGTAGTAGTACAGGTCGCCCAAAGGCGTCCCGATCTCCGCGTAGGCGCTTTGCAATAGTCCGCGGCTCGGAAACAGAATGCTGTCGCGCGTGTCGCGTGACCAACCGGCGCTCACGATGTAGCTGTTGGTGACCGAGCCGAATTCCTGGACGAAGTTGACGTAGATGAGCGGGCTGCCGGGCGCGATCGTCAGATGCGTGTGCTCGTAGCGGAAGCCCACGCTTATGACGTCCGTCTCCGTGATCGGTATGCCGAATCCGATCGCTGCGCCGAAGGTTTCCGACTTGTACTGGGCAATCGGCAGCGACGAGGGATTGAGGTTCTTGTCGTAGAGCTCCCAGCTGAGCGCTACGCCGTCGGGGGTCCAGTACGGCTCGACATAGGTGAGCGCGATGTTGCGTCCGACGCGGCTGGTGTTGAATGCGGCGGTGATCGAGTTGCCCGTGCCGAAGACGTTGTTCTGCGATACCGAGCCGGTGAAGACCACCCCGTCCGCGCTCGAATAGCCGACGCCCGCTAGCAGGTTCCCCGTGGGCTTCTCGGTCACGGTCACGTCGACGTCGACCTGGTCCGGGCTCCCGGGTACCGCCGGCGTCTCGATGTTGACGTCGTCGAAGTAATTGAGCCGCGTGATGCGGTCCTTTGAACGCTGGATCCGCGTCGAGTCATACCACGCCGACTCGAGTTGGCGCAGCTCACGCCGGATCACCTCGTCTCGCGTTTTCTGGTTGCCGCTTATATTGATCTTGCGAATGTAGATGCGACGCCCGGGGTCGATGAAGAAGGTAAAGGCGGCGGTGTGCGCCTCGCGATCGACGTCGGGTACTGCGTTGACATTTGCGAACGCGTAGCCGTCGCTGCCGAGCCGGTCCGAGATCGCCTTGGTCGATTGGTTGAGCTTGCCGCGCGAGTACACATCGCCGGGCCTCACCAGAACGAGCCGCATCAGCTCCGGCTCGGGGAGCAGCAACTCGCCGGCGAGCCGCACGTCGGAGACCGTGTACTTCGGCCCCTCGGTGATGTTGACGGTGATATAGATGTGCTCCTTGTCGGGCGTGATCGACACCTGAGTGGAATCGACCAGGAACTCGAGGTAGCCGCGGTCGGTGTAGTAGGTGCGCAGCGTCTCGAGGTCCGCCTGCAGTTTCTGCTTCGAGTACTGGTCGTTCTTGGTGTACCAGGTGAACCACCCCGAGGTCGAAAGCTGCATCTGACTGATGAGCGTCGCCTCGGGGAACACGGTGGCGCCGACGATGTTGATGTTGGCGATCTTCGAGACCTCGCCCTCCTCGACGGTGAAGTTGATCGCCACGCGGTTGCGCTCCTGCGGCGTGACGGTGGTGGTCACCGTCATGGCGTAGTACCCGCGATTGATGTACTGACGCTTGAGCTCCTGCTCGGCGCGGTCGAGCGCGGAGCGGTCGAAGATGCGCGCGTCGGCGACCCCGATGTCCTTGAGCGCCTTCTTCAGCGTGTCCTTGTCGAATTCCTTGACGCCGACGATGTCGATCTGGCTGATGGTCGGGCGCTCCTGCACGATGACGACCAGCACGTCGCCTTCGACGTCGAGGCGGACGTCGCGAAAAAAGCCGGTCGCGTACAGCGCCTTGACGGCTTCCGAGGCCTTTTCGTTGTCGACGCGGTCGCCGACCTTGATCGGCAGGTAGTTGAACACTGTGCCTGCGTCGGTGCGCTGCACCCCCTCGACGCGGATATCCTTGACGACGAACGGATCAAAGGCGAGCGCACCGCGCATCCAGCACACGGCAACGCATGCGAGGAGCAGCGTCCATAGCGCTCTCGCCCTGGCGCCCGCATGCGACTCGCCCGCACGGGCGACGAGGGCCTCAGAGCAGACGCGAAAGATCATTGAAGAGCGCTAGTGCCATCAACAGGGCCAGGACGGCCATGCCGATGCGCTGGCCGACCTCGAGAACGCGGTCGGAAACTGGACTGCCTTTGAAAATTTCGACGAGATAATACAACAAGTGTCCGCCATCGAGTAACGGCACCGGCAGCAGGTTCAGCACGCCGAGGCTGATGCTGATCAGCGCGAGATAGCCGATGAAGGTAAGCAGACCAGCCTGCGCAGACTGCCCCGCGTAATCCGCCATCGTCAGCGGACCGCTGATGTTCTTCAACGAGGCTGCGCCGGTGACGATGCGGCCCAGCATCTTCACCGTGAACACCGAGAGCTCCCAAGTCTTGCGCGCCCCTTGCGCAAGCGAGTCGACGGGCCCGTAGCGCACCTTAACGGTGAGCGCATCGATGACTGCAGGATCGACCGATATGCGCATTCCCGCGAGCCCGATGCGCTCCCCGCCCTGCTCGCTCGGCTCAGGCGTCAATTCGCTGTCGAGTTGCTTTCCTTCGCGGCGGATAGTAAAGCGCAGCGTCTCGCCCGGGTGCGTCTTGGTCATCTCGGTGAGGTCGCCGGGCGAACGCATCTCCTTTCCATTGATCGCGAGCACCACATCGCCTGCGCGCAGTCCCGCGAGCGCTGCTGGCTTCCCGGGCACGACGTCGCGCACCAGCGGCGCGCCGAGGTCGATCTTGAGGCCCAGTGCACCGAGATAATTCCCTTCCCAATCGGCCGAAGTAAGCGTCGCCAGCGACAGCACGTGCGTTGCCGAAGCACCGTTCGGCCGGGCCACGGTGAGCGTCACGCGCTCGGAGCCGGTGGCGCGCAGGAGACGCCAGCGCAGGTCCTGCCACGAGCGCACTGCGTCGCCGTCGACGGCGGTGACGAGATCGCCGCTCGCCAATCCCGCCGCAGCTGCGGGCGAGTCCACGGGAGGGGCGGCGAGTATCGCGCGCTGCCCGGAGACGCCGGCGAGATAGGTGCCGCTCAGCAACAGCACGGCGAGCAAAAGATTGGCTAGCGGCCCGGCGGCGACGATGGCGATTCGCTTCCAGACACTTTGCCGATTGAAGGCACGCGCGAGGTCAGCCGGCGCGACCGGCCCCTCGCGCTCGTCGGCCATCTTCACGTAACCGCCGAGCGGAACGGCCGAGATCGCCCATTCGGTCGCATCCGGCCCTCGGCGCCGAGACCAGATGACACGCCCGAAGCCGATCGAGAAGCGCAGCACCTTCACGCCGGCGAGCCGCGCGACGACGTAGTGTCCCAGCTCGTGAAAGGTGATGAGCACCCCGAGCGTGACGATGAACGCTAGCAGCTTCTGCGCGATGTCGATCATGCGTGAAGCTCGTGCCGCTTGCTCAAGCCGAGCGCGAGGGAGCGCGCCGCGCGGTCGGTCTCGAGAGCGTCGTCGAGCGATGCGACCTTGCACGATGGCAAGCGCGCCAGCGTCTCGGCGCAGACGCCCGGAATGTCGAGAAAGCCGAGCCTGCGCTCGAGAAACGCCCCGACCGCGACCTCATTGGCAGCATTGAGTGTCGCCGGAGCGTTGCCGCCCGTTGCGAGCGCCTGATACGCGAGCTCGAGACAGGGGAATCGCTCGCGATCGGGCGCTGCGAAGTTGAGCGTGCCGACTTGAGCGAGATCGAGCGAGGTCACGCCTGCGGATACACGATCAGGCCATGCCAGCGCTTGCGCGAGCGGTGTACGCATGTCGGGATGCGACAGCTGTGCCAGCACCGAGCCGTCGAGATACTCGACCATCGAGTGCACGATGCTCTCCGGATGGATGACGACGTCGATCTCGCTGCGCGCACAGCCGAAGAGCCAGTGCGCTTCGATGACTTCCAGGCCTTTGTTCATCATCGTGGCCGAATCGACCGAGATCTTGCGTCCCATCCGCCAGCGCGGATGCGCGCAGGCTTCGTCGGGAGTGACCTCCGCAAGCTCGGAGTGTGTCCTCGTGCGGAAAGGGCCGCCCGATGCGGTGAGCACGATGCGGCGCACGCCCGATGGCTTGCATCCGTTCGGCGCCACCGCCGGAAGGCATTGAAAGATCGCGTTGTGCTCGCTGTCGATCGGCAGCAGCAGCGCTCCGCCCTGGCGCACCGCGTCGATGAATAGTCCCCCGGCGAGCACCAGCGTTTCCTTGTTGGCGAGCAGGATGCGCTTTCCCGCGCGCGCCGCGGCGATCGTCGGAGCGAGGCCTGCGGCGCCGACGATCGCCGCGATCACCGTATCGGCGTCGGCCAGCGTGGCCACCTCGGTGAGCCCCTCGCTGCCGGCAAGGACTCGCGTCGGCAGGTCTTCGCACCGCACGGCTGCATCGAGCTCGCTCGCGGCGCTCGGATCGAGCAAGGCGGCGTGCGGCGGACGGAATCGGCGCACCAGGTCGAGCAGGGCTTCCCATTTGCGGTTGGCTGCAATGGCGGCGAGGCTGAAGCGATCGGGATGGCGCGCGATCACCTCGAGCGCGGAGGCACCCACCGAGCCGGTCGCGCCCAGGATGCTGACCCGCCGCGCGCTCGGCATCGTGCTCATCGCAGCGCGTACTGCGCAACGAGCGCGGCTGCCGGCATCGCCGCGAGCAAGGCGTCGATGCGATCGAGGATGCCGCCGTGTCCCGGCAGGAGCTTGCCGCTATCCTTCACGCCGCGCTGACGCTTGAGCAACGACTCGAAAAGATCGCCGACGACCGAGAGCGCGGTAAGCGCGAGGACCAGGGCCACCCAGCCAGTCGCCGCCATGAGGGAGAGCGCGCGTGAATAGCCCGCCTCGGGCGCAAATTCCAGCAAGACGAGCGCGTAGATTCCAGTGGCAGCGAGCGCGCCGTAAACGCCCTCCCAGGTCTTGCCCGGACTGATTGAGGGCGCGAGATGGCGCGATCCGAAAGCGCGTCCGGCGAAATAGGCCGCGGTATCCGCGATCCAAACCACTGCCATCAGCCCAAGAAGCAGCCACGGCGAGCGAGTCTGAAGCTGGACCACGGCAACCCAGGTCGCGATCAGCACCAGCGCGCCAAGGAACGCGAGCGCAATCCTGGAATCGATGCGCCAGCTCTTCGCCAGCCAGGCTGGAGCGACGAACACCCAGAACAGCGTCGCGAGCCCGCATGCGACAAGGGGCACCGCTTCCGGCCAGCCGCGATGCGGCTCGAACCCGCTCGCGGGCGTAAACAAGAGGCCGAAGCCGATCAGGAAGGTGGCGCCGGCGAACGGAAGCCAGGCTCGCTGCGGGTAGCCGGCGAGGTTCGCCCACTCGATGGCGGCGAGCGCGACGACCAGCAGGCTCACCGTGCCCCAGCCTCGAGGCCCGAGCAGGAACAAAGCGGCGAGTGTCGCCGGAATGAGCACCGCCGCGGTAAGGATGCGTATGCCTAGCATCCGCAGGCTAGACCGACGCAGGGTCCGCCGCGGCAGCGCGAACCTGCTCACTGGTTCGCCCGAAGCGGCGTTCACGCTGCTGATAGGAAGCGATCGCGGCATCAAGCGCCTTGGCGTCAAAATCGGGCCACAGCAGGTCGGTGAAATAGAATTCGGTATAGGCAAGCTGCCAGAGCAGAAAGTTCGAGATGCGTTGCTCGCCGCCGGTTCGGATAAAGAGATCGGGTTCTGGCGCGTAGGCCATCGACAGATAGGGCTCGAGCGCTTCCGGCTCGAATCCCCGGGCCGCTTGTGGATGCGCCGCGATCAGCTTGCGCGCGGCTTGCGCGATGTCCCAGCGGCCGCCGTAATTCGCTGCGATCGTAAGCGTGAGCCGCGAGTGCTTCGCGGTCAACGCTTCACCCGCATCGATCAAGGCGCGAATGCGCGGCTCGAAGCGCGACGTGTCGCCGATGACGCGGAAGCGGATCCCGTTCTCGTCGAGCTTGCTCACCTCCTGCTCCAGCGCGCGCAGGAAGAGCTGCATCAGGATCGACACTTCGTCGGGCGGCCGGCGCCAGTTCTCGCTCGAGAACGCGAAGAGTGTCAGGAATTCGACTCCGCGCTCGACGCAGGCGCGCACGGTCGCACGCACCGTTTCCACGCCCTTGCGGTGACCCGCCACGCGGGGCAGCAGCCTCTGCTTCGCCCAGCGGCCGTTGCCGTCCATGATGATCGCGACGTGCCGCGGGATCAGCGCAGGCTCGGGAATCTCACGCGTCGAGCTCTGGAACATTATGGAACCTACACCGCCATCAGGTCTGCTTCCTTGCCTTGCAGAACCTTGTCGATTTCCGCGATGTAGCGGTCGGTGAGCTTCTGCACGTCGGTCTGCGCGTGGCGTTCCTCGTCCTCGGAAACCTTGTGTTCCTTGAGCAGCTTCTTCAGATGCTCGTTGGTGTCGCGGCGGATGTTGCGCACGGCCACGCGCGCGTTCTCCGCCTCATGGCGCACGACCTTGATCAGCTCCTTGCGCCGTTCCTCGGTCAAGGCCGGCATCGGCACCCGGATCACCTCGCCCGAGGTCGCCGGATTGAGTCCCAGATCCGAATCCCGGATCGCCTTCTCGACCACCGGTACCATCTTTTTCTCCCACGGCTGCACGGCGATGGTGTGTGCGTCTCCCAGCGTGACGTTCGCCACTTGGTTGATCGGCATCATCGAGCCGTAGTAATCGACCCGGATGTGGTCGAGCAGCCCCGTATGCGCTCGTCCCGTGCGCACCTTCTGGTAATCGTGCCTGAGAGTCTCCACCGTCTTGTGCATCTTCTGTTCGGCGGATTTCTTGAGATCGTTGATCATCTTAAGAAACCTCCTAACACTGAACGAGGGTGCCTTCTTCGCCGCCCATGACCACTCGCTTGAGCGCCCCGGGGACGTAGATGCTGAACACCTTGAGCAGCATGTTCTGGTCGCGGCACAGCGCCAGCGCCGTGGCGTCCATCACTCTCAGATTCTTGACGATCGCCTCGTCGAAGGTGAGGGTCGGGTAGCGTTTGGCGTCCGGATGCTTCTTCGGATCCTGCGTATACACACCGTCCACCTTGGTTGCCTTAAGCACGATGTCGACGCCCATCTCGCGCCCGCGCAGCGCCGCTGCCGTATCGGTGGTGAAGAAGGGATTGCCGGTGCCCGCGGCGAAGATGACCACCTTGCCCTCTTCGAGGTAGCGCAACGCCTTGCCGCGGATGTACGGCTCGGCGACCTGCTCGATGGAAAGGGCCGACTGCACGCGGGAGACGAGCCCGGCGCGGCGCATCGCGTCCTGGAGCGCGAGCGCGTTCATCAACGTGGCGAGCATACCCATGTAGTCGGCCGTCGCGCGGTCCATGCCTGCCGCACCGGGAGCCACGCCGCGAAAGATGTTGCCGCCGCCGATAACAACCGCGACCTGCACGCCGAGCTGCACCACTTCAGCGATCTCCGCCACGATGCGATCGATCACCTCGCGGTTGATGCCGTACGCGTCCTCGCCCATCAGCGCCTCGCCCGAGAGCTTCAGCAGGATCCGCTTGTAGACGGGCTCGGCGCGCGCCGCGGGCGCGTGCAGTGTCGCAACATTGGGCGCCGCGGTGGTCGGTGCGTTCATGGCATTCGCTCCGTTAGCAATCGGTTTCGCCTCGCCCGCGGACGGCCATCGATCAAACCGTCCTAGCCATCGCCGCGACTTCCGCGGCAAAGTCATCCTTTTTTCGCTCGATGCCCTCTCCGACGACGTAAAGCTCGAATCCGGCAACCTTCGCGCCCTTCGACTTCAGGTACTTCTCGACGGTTTGATCCGGATCCTTCACGAAGGGCTGGCCGAGCAACGTCACCTCCGAAAGAAACTTGTTGACCTTGCCCTCGACCATTTTCCTCACGATCTCCTCGCTCTTGCCCGTCTCGGCGGCCTGCGCGGTATAGATCGCTCGCTCGCGCTCGATCAAGTCCTTTGGCACCTGATCGCGCGAGACGGCAATCGGACGCCGGTGTGCAATCGACGCCGCGACGTGCATCGCGATGTCCTTGCCGGTCTGCTCGTCGCCGCCGTCGTAGGAGACCATAACGCCGATGCGTCCGCCGCCGTGGAGATACTGGGCGAGCTTCCCGGCAGTGGCCAAGCGCACGAAGCGCCGGATCGACATGTTCTCGCCGATCTTCTGTACCAGCGCCTGACGCGCGCTTTCCACCGACCCGCTGTCGAGCGCAAGCGCGGAGAGCGCCGCGACGTCGGCGGGATTCTTCTCGGTAACCAGCTGCGCCAGCTTGCGTGCGAGAGCCACGAAGTCCGCGTTGCGCGCGACGAAGTCGGTCTCGCAGTTCACTTCGACCATCGCGCCGGTTTTGCCGTCACCGGCAAGATGTGCGCCGATCACGCCCTCGGCGGCGATGCGCTCAGCCGCCTTCGATGCCCTGGCGCCGCTCTTGATGCGCAGCAGCTCCTCGGCCTTCGCCATGTCGCCGCCCGCCTCGGTCAGCGCCTTCTTGCATTCCATCATGCCCAGCCCGGTGCGGCTGCGCAGGTCCATCACCATGCTTGCGGTCACTTCCGCCATGCTCGTTCCTCGATCCACTTGCCAAAAAAAAGGGGGCTTACGCCCCGTACGCCGTCAGGCGCTCGCTTCGTCGCCCGACACTTCTACGAACTCGTCGGCCTGCACGATCTCCTGGATCACCTGGCTGCGGCCCTCGAGAATCGCGTCCGCGATGCCGCGCGCGTATAGACGGATCGCTCGGCTCGAGTCGTCGTTGCCCGGAATCACGTAGGTGATGCCGTCAGGCGAATGATTGGTGTCGACCACCCCGACGATCGGAATGCCGAGCTTCTTCGCCTCGGTCACGGCGATCTTCTGGTAGCCGACGTCGATGACGAACAACGCATCGGGCAGCGCGCCCATTTCCTTGATACCGCCCAAGCTGCGGTTGAGCTTGTCCATTTCGCGCTGGTGCGTAAGCGCCTCGCGCTTGCTCATCTTCTCGAAGGTGCCGTCCTGCGCCATCGCCTCGAGGTCCTTCAAACGCTTGATCGACGCCTTGACCGTCTTGAAGTTAGTCAGCATGCCGCCGAGCCAGCGATGGTCGACATAAGGCATGCTCGCGCGCTGCGCTTCCTCGGCGATGATGTCGCGCGCCTGGCGCTTGGTGCCTACGAAAAGTATGGTGCCGCGGTTCGCGGCGAGCTGGCGGACGTACTTCACCGCCTCTTGATACATCGCCAGCGTCTTCTCGAGGTTGACGATGTGAATCTTGTTGCGCTGGCCGAAGATGTAGTCCGCCATCTTCGGGTTCCAGTACCGCGTCTGGTGGCCGAAGTGCACTCCGGCTTCCAGCATTTGACGCATCGTGACCGACATCACTAAACTCCTTGTCAGGGTTGAGCCTCGATCCGCCACCGGGCCTGTTGCATGCGCGGCATTACCGCGGGCAACAACGGGCACCCTGATCGGGCAGATCTGCGAATTTGCCCGGCTGGCGGCGCCTCAGCAAAGCGCTGCCCACCAAGCTAACTGTAGATTTTAGCATAGTTTTTCCTCTCCCCGCTCCGCGCCGCAGCCCCGGGCAACGGAGCTTCACTCCCCCATGACACCCTGGCAGGAAGCGCTCTCCCAACGCGGCGCAAGCTTCGACGGCGTCGAGATCTCAGGCTTCGGCGATCCCGCAGGCGAGCTCGCGGCTGCCCGCGAGGCTGCCGTTGTCTGCGACCTCGCGCCGCTCGCCGCGTTGCGCGTCTCCGGTGCCGACGCCGAAGCCTTCCTGCAAGGGCAGCTCACCGGCGATGTAACCACGCTGGATGACGGCGCGAGCCAGTACTCGGCATGGTGCTCCCCCAAGGGCCGCGTGCTCGCGAACTTTCTGCTGAGACGGAGCAATGGCGAGACATTTGAATTGATTCTGCCGGCGCCACTGCTGGAGCCGATCCACAAAAGGCTCGGCATGTTCGTTCTGCGCGCGAAAGTGAGGCTCGAGGACGCGAGTGCCGCGAGCGTCCGTATCGGCATTGGCGGGCCCGAGGCAGCGCGTGCCGTCGCGGCTGTTGTCGCTCGCGCGCCATCCGTGCACAGATCGGTGCCTGTCGACGGTGGCGTGCTGCTGCAGGTCAACGGCGCGCGCTTCATGGCGATCGTCGCGCCGGAGCGAGCCGCGCAATTGTGGCACCAGTTCGCTGCGCATGCGCGGCCCGCAGGCTTTTCCTGCTGGCGCTGGCTACTCATCTGCGCGGGCGTAGCGGTCATTCTTCCGCCCACGCAGGACAAGCTCATCCCTCAGGCGATCAACTGGGATGCGGTGGGAGGCGTCAGCTTCCAGAAGGGCTGCTATACCGGGCAGGAGATCGTCGCGAGAACACAGTACCTCGGCCGGCTGAAGGAGCGTACGCTGCTCGCTCACACCGAAGTTGGCGTTGCCAGAGCAGGGACGCCGCTTTTCAGCGAGAGCTTCGGCGATCAATCGTGCGGCATGGTGTTGAACGCCGCGCCCGCCCCCGGCGAAGGCAGCGATCTGCTGGCGGTCGCACAGATCGCAGCGGCCGAGAAGGGCGAGTTGCGGCTCGCTGCTCTCGATGGCCCGCTGCTTTCGCTTCGCGCCCTGCCCTACGAGCTTCCCGGATCCTCGGGAAGCGCGCGAGCGCATCGCTCGACCTTGAGTCGCTCCTGACGTGTGCCTCGCGTTGATCGCGCTCGCGGCGCATCCGCGGCTGCCGCTGGTCATCGCCGCCAATCGCGACGAGTTTCACGAGCGTGCCGCGCTACCCGCGTATTGGTGGCCATCTGAAATGCTGGCGGGCATGGACCGTGTCGCCGGCGGTACCTGGTTCGGCGTCGACCATGCGGGGAGATGGGCGCTCGTCACCAACTACCGCGAAGGCGTGCCACGCGATCCGAATGCTCCGTCGCGCGGCGAGCTGGTGACGCGGGCGCTCTCCGATTCCGCTTCGCCACTGGTCACGACCGCGGCGATCGTGGCCGATGGCGATCGTTACCACGGTTTCAATCTGCTCATCGGTGAAGGGGCCCGCGCGGCCTACGCATCGAATCGCGCCAGCGGTGCGATCGCGCTTCAGCCCGGCGTGCATGGCCTGTCGAATCATCTTCTGGAGACGCCGTGGCCCAAGGTGGTGCGCAGTAAGGCACGACTCACGGAATGGCTTGGGACCGGCAGCGAAGATCTGGCACCGCTGTTCGAGCTGCTCGCCGATCGGGCTCAGGCCGACGCCACAGCGCTGCCCTCGACGGGCGTGGCACCCGAATGGGAACGCCTGCTCTCCAGCCCGTTCATCGTCGATGCACGCTACGGCACGCGGTGCTCCACTGTGCTCGCCATCTCGCTGGAAGGAAATGCGCGCTTCATCGAGCGCAGCTTCGATCGCGAGGGCCGCGTCACTGGAGAGGTCGGCTACGAATTCGGACTCGAGCCACGCCGCGCTGGAGCACACTCAGCGACGGCGTGACCGGTCGCTCGACGCCACGACAGGTCCGCCCCTAAAGCGCCCGCTCCATCCGCTGGTGGCGGATGCCCACCTCGACGAACTCCTCTCCGCGCGGCGTGAAGCCGTAGCGCGAGTAGAAATCGCAGGTGTCGCTGCGTGCGTTGAGCACGACGCGCTCGAAGCCGGCATAACGGGCGACGTCCATCAGCCGCGCGAGCAGCGCACTGCCCACGCCGCGGCCTCGCCAGGCGTAGAGCACAGCCACGCGGCCGATGCTGCCGTCGCACAGGAGCCGCGCGCAACCGATCGCCTGCCCACGCGCATCCAGCGCCAGCGCGTGCCGGCAAGCCAAATCATCGCTATCGTATTCCAGCTCCGCGGGAACCTGCTGCTCGGCGATAAACACGGCGCCGCGCACGGCCTGCAAGCGCGCTCGATCGGCCTCCCAGCTCACGATGCGAATGGTGAATGGCTGCGCGCTGTTCTCGACAATGTCGACCTCGGTGCCGACCGGAGCGCGCTCGTAGAGATCGACCACGTCGGAGTTGCGCATGCGCACGCAGCCATGCGAAGCCGGCGTGCCGACGGTGCCATCGTCCCCGGCCCCGTGAATATAGATCTTGCGGCGCAGGGAATCGACCTTGCAGCCGCGGTTGAATCCACTCTCGCGGCCTGAAAGCCAGAGAATGCGCGTGAGCATCCAGTCGCGCCCGGGATGCTGCACGGCAAGCTCTGGCGTCCACACTTCGCCGGTCGGGCGGCGGCGCACGAACACGGTGTTGGGCAGCGCGCCTGCTCCCACTTTCGCGCGCACCACGTGAAGGCCACGCGGCGTGCATTGGCTACCGTAGCGCTCTCCAGAACCATTGCTCGCGGTTGAAACCGGGTAACTCACGATCGATGCGCCACGATCTTCGATCAGCTCCAAACGTTGCCGATCGAGGTAGACCGAAATCCGCATCAGGGAACCTCTGAATTAGCCTTCGGCGCGCCGTGCGGCAAAGAATGCGGACAGCAGCGAGCCGCACTCGGCGGCGAGCACTTCGCCGGTAATCCGCGTATGGTGGTTGAGCAGCGGCTGCGCCAGGAGATCGATGACGCTGCCGCAAGCGCCGGTCTTGGGGTCGCGCGCGCCGAAAACGACGCGGCGAAGGCGAGCAAGGAGGATCGCCCCGGCGCACATCGCGCAGGGCTCGAGCGTAACGTAAAGCTCGCAGGAGGGCAGCCGATAGTTGCCGAGCGCTGCGGCCGCGCTGCGCAGTGCCGCGATCTCGGCATGTGCCGTGGGATCGTTGCGCTCGATGGGTGCGTTGCCACCACGGCCGACAGTCTTGCCGTCGCAGACGACGATCGCGCCGACCGGTACCTCGCCGCGCGACTCTGCCTCGCGTGCGAGTGCCAGCGCCTCGCGCATCCACCGCTCGTCCTCGACCGATATCTGGGGGCTCGCGTAGTAAGGCGCTGTAGGCTCGGTGCGAACCTTCATGGCTGAGCGCCCGCGCCTCCGATCACGGCATCGGCTTCGATCTCCACCAGCAGCTCGGGATCGATCAGTGCGCTGACTTCGATCATGGCCGTCGCCGGCCGGATCGCACCGAAAGCCTCGCCATGGGCGCGTCCTACCGCTTCCCACTGGCTGACATCGGTGACGTAAATACGCGTGCGCACGACGTCGGCAAGCCGTGCGCCGGCCTGCGTCAGCGCGCGCTCGATGTTGGCGAGCGCCTGTTTGGCTTGTGCGTAGGCGTCACCCTTGCCGACGATGCCGCCCTTCCCGTCGGTCGCCGTCGTGCCCGAAACCCAGATCGTATTGCCCACTCTGACCGCGCGCGAATAGCCGACGATCGGCTCCCAGGGCGTCCCGGAGGAAATGTTCTCGCGCGTCATGTCGGCAGCGCCGCTATTCCCACTCGATCGTTGCAGGTGGCTTGCCGGAGATATCGTATACGACACGATTGATTCCGCGCACCTCGTTGGTGATTCGCGTGGAGATCTGCGCCAGAAGATCGTGGGGCAGCGGCGCCCAGTGCGCGGTCATGAAATCGGTGGTCTGCACCGCGCGCAGCGCCACAACGTGCTCGTAGCTGCGCCCGTCGCCCATCACACCGACCGATTGGACAGGCAGAAACACGGCGAAGGCCTGTGCCACACGGTCGTACCAGCCGGAGCGTCTGAGCTCGTCGATGAAGATCGCATCAGCACGGCGCAGGAGCTCCGCGCGCTCACGCGTCACTTCGCCGACGATGCGTACGCCGAGCCCGGGTCCCGGGAAAGGGTGGCGGAACACGAGCTCGCGCGGCAACCCCAGCGCCAGACCCAATTCGCGCACTTCGTCCTTGAACAGCTCGCGCAGCGGCTCGAGCAGCTTCAGGTGCAGCGTCTCGGGTAGGCCGCCGACGTTATGATGCGACTTGATGGTGTGCGCCTTCTTCGTCTTCGCGCCGGCCGACTCGATCACGTCGGGGTAGATCGTGCCTTGCGCCAGCCACTTCGCTCTGGGAAGCTTCGCGGCCTCGGCCTGAAATACGTGCACGAACTCGCGGCCGATGATCTTGCGCTTCTGTTCCGGCTCCGTGATGCCGCCGAGCGCGTCCAGGAAACCCGCGCTCGCATCGACGAGATCGACGCGCACGCCCAGGTGTTGCGCGAAAGTGTCCATCACCTGCGCCGATTCGTTCAGGCGCAGCAGACCCGTGTCGACGAAGATGCAAGTGAGCTGCGGCCCGATCGCGCGCTGGATCAGCGCCGCGGCGACGGACGAATCGACGCCGCCGGAAAGCCCGAGAATCACCTCCTCGCCGTCGACTTCACCCCGAATCTTTGCCACGGCCTCGTCGATATAGCCGGGCATGTTCCAGTCGCCGCGGCAGTCGCAGATGTCGCGCACGAAGCGGGCGAGGATCGCCTTGCCCTGCTTGGTATGCGTCACTTCCGGGTGGAACTGCACGGCGTAGAAACGGCGCGACTCGTCCATCATGCCGGCGATCGGCGTCGACTCGTTACTTGCCATCAGCCTGAATCCTGGCGGCAGCGCGGTCACCTTGTCGCCGTGACTCATCCACACGTCGAGGAGCCCATGACCTTCGGCGCTCGCGCGGTCCTGCACGCCCTCGAGCAACTTGCCGTGGCCGCGCGCACGCACCTCCGCGTAGCCGAACTCGCGCACGGGCCCGCCCTCGACCGCGCCGCCGAGCTGTGCGGCCATCGTCTGCATGCCGTAGCAGATGCCGAGCACGGGAACCCCCGCGCTCCATGCCGCGCCTGGCGCGCGCGGCGCGTCGCCCTCGGTGACGCTTTCGGGTCCTCCGGAGAGAATAATGCCGGCGGGCTTCAAGTCACGGACCAACGCGTCGGAGACGTCGAAAGGGTGGATCTCGCAATAGACGTTCAACTCGCGCACGCGGCGCGCGATCAGCTGCGTGTACTGCGCGCCGAAGTCGAGGATGAGGATCGTGTCGTGCATAGTTTATGAGCCGCCGGCCGCCGCGCGGATGGAGAAATGCCGCCGCGCCAGCAGGAACCCGATCGCCTGCAGTATCGCGCTCAGGAAAAACGTCGCACCCACTCTCAGATCGGAAGGGGGCAGATGACTGACCGCGGCGAGCAAGGGTGTTCCGATCGCAGGCGCGAGCACGAACATGATGCTGTTGATCGAGTTGAGCGCGCCCATGGTCACGCCCTGCTCGCGCGGATCGACGGCGTTCGAAACGATCCCCTGTAGCGCGGGACCGGCCGCGAAGGAAAGAAAGTTTCCGACGATGATCGCGTACATCATCCAGCCCTGGTGCGCGAGGCCGTACAGCACATAGGCGACGGTACCGACCGCGAGCCCCGCGAGCGCGAGCCGCACGTCGCCGAAGCGCGCGAGCAGCCTTCCGAGAAGCGCGCCCTGCACCACGGTAGCGACCAGCCCCACGATGAATAGCGCGAAGCCGTTCTCGAGCGGACCCCAGTCGAAGCGAAAATGCGTGAACAGCACCCAGGTCACCTGCAGCATGAGCTGCGCCAGCACCACGAGCGCGAACACGACCACCAGCTGTCCGATCTCGGGATGGCGTCCCAGAGTGAGCAGCGCTGCGAAAGGATTCGCACGCGCGAGCGCGAATGGCGAGCGGCGCTCGCGCGGCAGCGACTCGGGCACGATAAATAAACCGTAGGCCGCGTTGACCAGCGACAGTCCTGCTGCGGCATAGAACGGCAGCCGCAGATCGACGCCGCCAAGCAGTCCCCCGATCATCGGTCCGAAGATGAAGCCCAATCCAAACGCCGCGCCGACGAGCCCAAAACCTTTCGCGCGCTGCTCCGGCGGCGTCACGTCCGAGGCGTAGGCATTGGCGACTGCAAAGCTCGCGCCTGCGGTGCCGCCGACCACGCGGGCCGCGAGCATGAGCAAGAGCGAGGGCGCCAGCGCCAGCAGAAGGAAGTGCGCGCCCAAGCCCATGAGCGACCACAGCAGCAGCGGCTTGCGTCCGAAGCGGTCGGAGAGCGCGCCGAGCAACGGCGCGCAGAAGAACTGCATCACGCCGTAGGTCACCACCAGCGCGCCGTACCAGTAGCTCTGCAGCTCGCGGCTCGCCGTGAACTCGCCCACCAGCATCGGCAGCACGGGCAGCGCGATGCCGATACCGAGCACGTCGATGAACACGACGACGAAGATGAACGCGAGCCCCGCGCGGCGGGGCTCGGCCTTGCCGGCCTGCGCGCCGGGTTCCGGTGTCTCCGCCGTTTTGTTCATTCCACCCTGTAGTTGGGGGCTTCCTTGGTGATCTGCACGTCGTGCACGTGCGACTCGCGCATGCCCGCGGAGGTGATCTCGACGAACTCGGCGCGCGTGCGCAACGCTTCGATCGTCGCACAACCGCAATAGCCCATCGCGGCGCGCAGGCCGCCCATCAGCTGCTGCACGACCGCGGAAAGCGCGCCCTTATAAGGCACGCGTCCCTCGATGCCCTCGGGTACCAGCTTCTCCGGCGAATCCTCGCCCTCGGAATCCTGAAAATAACGGTCGGCCGAGCCCTCCTGCATCGCGCCGAGCGAGCCCATGCCGCGATAGCTCTTGTACGAGCGTCCCTGGTACAGCTCGGTCTCGCCGGGCGCCTCCTCGGTGCCGGCGAAGAGGCTGCCCAGCATCACGCAGGAGGCGCCTGCGGCGATCGCCTTCGCGATGTCGCCCGAGTAGCGAATGCCGCCGTCGGCGATGAGTGGAACGTCGAGGTTCGCGATGCCTTCGAGCGCGGAGAGCACCGCCGTGATCTGCGGCACGCCCACGCCGGCGACGATGCGGGTGGTGCAGATCGAGCCGGGGCCGATGCCCACCTTGATCGCGTCGGCGCCATGATCGACCAGCGCTTTGGCGCCCGCGGCCGTGCCCACGTTGCCGCCGACGACCTGCAATTGCGGATACGCGCGCTTGATCGCGTGCACGCGCTGGAGCACGCCCTGCGAATGTCCGTGCGAAGTGTCGACGATGATCACGTCGACGCCGGCCGCCGCCAGCGCTTCGACGCGCTCCTCGCTGTCACCGACCGTGCCGACCGCCGCGCCGACGCGCAAGCGACCGAAATCGTCCTTGCAAGCGAGCGGATGCTCGGTCGACTTGAGAATGTCCTTGACCGTGATGAGTCCCTTCAGCTCGAAGCGATCGTTCACCACGAGAACGCGCTCGAGCCGGTGCCGGTGCATGAGCGACTTGGCGTGTTCCAGGTCGGTCCCCTCGGGGACGGTGACCAGCTTGTCGCCCTTGGTCATGATCGCCGATACCGGCTGGTCGAGATTGGTTTCGAACCGGAGATCGCGGTTGGTGACGATGCCGACCACTTTCTTGCGCTCCACCACCGGCAGCCCCGAGATCTTGTGCTGGTGAGTGAGCGTGAGTACTTCGCGCACCGACATCGTCGGCGGAATGGTGATCGGATCCTTGACCACGCCGCTCTCGAAGCGCTTGACCTTGGCCACCTCCGCCGCCTGCGCCTTCGGCGGCATGTTCTTGTGCACGATGCCGAGCCCGCCCTCCTGCGCGATCGCGATAGCGAGCCGCGCCTCGGTGACGGTATCCATCGCCGCGGAAACGAGCGGAATGTTCAGCGTGATGCTGCGGGTGAGACGGGTCTGAAGGTTGACGTCGCGGGGAACGACGGAGGACTGGGCGGGGAGCAGCAGGACGTCGTCGAAAGTCAGCGCCTTCTGCACGACACGCATGGTGCTTTTCTCCTATGCGCAAAACCGGATTATACGCGCCTCGATGGTCGGGGTAAACGGCGAGGTCGGCGCGACCGCCGCGTTTGCGTTACTGCGCGGTTTGCATTACCGTGTCGCACTCGAGACAGCCTTCTTGTCACGACAATGAGCTTGCGGACTGCTTTGTGCACGACCCTCTGCGCTGCGGCGCTCGCAGCGCTGCCGGCTGCGGCGGCGCTCTACAAGTGGACCGACGAGAATGGGCGTACGGTCTACGGCGACACGCCGCCTCCCGGAGTGAAGGCCGAGCGCATCAGCGTGGCGGCTCCGCCCGGAGACCCCAACGCCGTACGCGAGATGGCGTCAAAGGACGCCGAGTTGAGGAAGCGGGCGCAGGCCCGCGCTGACGACGAAGCAAAGGCGGAGAAAGCCGCAGCAGACGACAGGGCTCGCCTCGACCGCTGCGTGCAGATACGCGGCCGTATGCAGACGCTGCGCAGCGGCGTGCCGGTGTACCGCTTCAACGAGGCAGGCGAGAAGGTCTTCTACGACGCGAAGGACACCGAGAAAGCAATCACGGATACCGACCGCCTTCTCCGCGAAAACAACTGCGGGCCCGTCAGCGCCGCGCCGGCAGCAGCAACTGGGACGACCACGTACTGACTGCCACGGCGGGATTCATCCGGCCGCTGCGGATAGATCTACTGACCGCGGCGGCGACGAGCGGGCGCTGGTGCCGTGCCGCCGGTTTCTTCTTCGCTTCCGCGTTCGAGGTTTGCTTCATTGATCTTGACCTCCGCACGCGTGCGCAGGCTTGCCGCGTATGCGCTCATCAGCTCGCGCCCGAGCTGATCCCCGACGCGGTTGGTGAACGTAGTGATCTTTGAAGCATCCGGCGCCGCAGGCGGGATCACGCGCAGCACGCGATAGATCGAGAAGCCGCCGCGCTCGTTGCCTGCGCCCACGTAGGCGGGCAGCTTGCCGGAGTCGGCTTGAAAAATCATCGTCAGCGCCGACGGCGGGTAACCGGGCTGCGGCTGGTTGCGCATGAGCGTGACCGGCTTGCCGAAAGTGAGCCCCGAAGTCTTCCCCTCCTCGAGCAGCGCAAGCTTTTCCTGCCCGGCCTTGTGCGCCAGCTCGCTCGCAGCCTTGCGCTCGAGCTGTCGCCGTATCTCCGCCTTGACGTCGTCGAAAGCGCGCGGCGCTGATGGCTTGTATTCGACCACGCGCGCCGCCATGAGTGTGTTCTGCGCGACTTCGATCGCGTCGGTGTTGCGCTTCGCCTGAAGGGAAGAAGGACTGAACACCGCCTCCACGAACTTGGCGTTGTTCTGTGCCAGCGCCTGCACCTGCGCTCGAGTGATGAGCTGGGTGGTCTGCACGTTGATGTTGAGCGCCTTCGCTACGGGCTGCAGCGAGTCTGCCTGCTCGTAGACGAGGTTCTGCAGCTGGTCGGCGGCTTCCGCGAACTTGCGCATCGCCCTCTGCCGCTTCAGATCCTGCTCGATCTGGGACTTCACTTCCTCGAAACTCTGCTGCTTGCCAGGACGAATGGCGGTGACCTTGATGATGTGCCAGCCGAAATCGGTCTGGATCGGGCCGACGACCTCGCCTTCCCGCTTCGTCGAGAAGACCGCATCCTCGAAAGGCTTCACCATCGAGCCGTCACGGGAAAAGAAACCCAGGTCGCCGCCTTGGCTCGCCGAGCCCGGGTCCTGCGATTCTTTCTTGGCAATCTCCGCGAACTGCGCCGGGTTCTTCTTTACCTGCGCGGCGATCTCTTCAGCCTTCTTCTTGGCCGCCGCCTTGTTCGCGTCGCTTGCGTCCGGCTTCACCGCGATCAGGATGTGCGAGGCCTGGCGCTCCTCCGGCTTGCCGTAACGCTTGGCGTTATCGTCGTACTGCTTTCTCACCTCGGCCGGGTCGACTGGAATCTGGGCGGCGAGCGCGTCCGGAGTCAGCGTCACGTATTCGAGCTTGACTTCCTCGGGTACCTGGAACGCGGTAGGGTTGGCGTCATAGAATGACTTGACGGCAGCCTCGTCGATCTTCACTTCTTTCAAGTATGGCTCGACGTCGATCGTGGCTGCAGTCACCTCGCGCTGCTGATCGAGCAGCCCCAGGTAGCGCTCGACGTTGCTGCGCGCAACGATGTTGGCAGCGCCGACCGGCTCCTGCAGCGGCGCGAGGGTAAGCTGCTGGCGGAGGTCCTGCTCGAATGCGGCCGGCGCGCGGCTCTGCGTCTGAAGCAGCTGCTCGTAGCGCTCGTGCGAGAACTTGCCGTCCACCTGGAACGCTGGTATTTCACTGATGAACTGGGCGAGTTGCGCGTCGGAAACGCGGAAGCGGTCGCGCCGCGCCTGGTCCTGCATCAACCGTTGATCGATGAGCTGCTCCAGCACCGAGTAGCGCACCTCGGGGTCCTCGAACATCGTGGGATCATAGTTCTTCCCCAGCATCTGCCGCATGCGCTCCTGCTGCTCGCGCAGCGAGTCCTGGAAGTCCTGCTGCGTGATCTCGTGCCCGGCCACCGTGGCCACGCTCTTCTCGCTGCCGGCGCCTCTGAAGTAGTAGTTCACGCCAAAAAAGGCGAACGGCAGTGTGATCATCGCCAGGATCAGCTGGACGGTGCGCTTGCGCCGGTAGAGAAAGTCATACATCGTGAGTAGCCCGTGAGAAATCAAAAAAGGGCGAACTCGCGTTCGCCCTTGCTGGTGACTGGCGGAGTGGACGGGACTCGAACCCGCGACCCCCGGCGTGACAGGCCGGTATTCTAACCAACTGAACTACCACTCCAGGATCCGGCTCGAGCTGCTGTTGGTGGGTGCTGAGAGGCTCGAACTCCCGACATTCGCCTTGTAAGGGCGACGCTCTACCAACTGAGCTAAGCACCCGCGCTCCATGCGACCGAGGCGGCTCGACAAAACAGTCTAGTTTAACGAATCCTTGAGCTCTTTGCCAGCGCGGAACTTCGGCACCTTCGCGGCCTTGATCTTGATCGCCGCACCCGTGCGCGGATTGCGTCCCTGTCGGGCGCTACGCTTGCCGACGTAGAACGATCCGAAGCCCACGAGCGTCACGATCTCGCCTTTCTTAAGCGAGCCGCTGATCGAGTTCACGGTCGCGTCGAGTGCGCGTCCGGCGGCCGCCTTGGAGATGTCGGCGTGCTTGGCGATGGCATCGATCAATTCTGCCTTGTTCACGATGAGCCCCTTTCGATCACTTCGAGTTGGGAGTGGAAGGCGAAAAGAAACGGCGGGACCTGCGAGCGTGCTTTATAGAACCGCGAAATGGACGTGTCAAGGGCGCGCACGACGCGCGCGCCGCGAGGCACGATCAATGCTTGATGACAGCCGCGGATTCTTCCATCGGCGCCGGCGGCGCCGCTTCACCAGTCTTGCCTTCGGCCGATTCCGCGACCGGAACCGGCTGACGCTCGAGGGCGAGCTCGAGCACCTGCTCGATCCAGCGCACGGGATGGATGTCGAGCCGGTTTTTGATCTCGTCGGAGATCTCGGTTAGATCCTTGACGTTCTCTTCCGGGATCAACACCTGGCGGATGCCGCCGCGGCCTGCCGCGAGCAGCTTCTCCTTCAGCCCGCCGATCGGCAGCACTTCGCCGCGCAGCGTGATCTCGCCGGTCATCGCGACGTCGGCGCGAACCGGGATGCCGGTCAGGATCGACACCATCGCGGTGCTGATCGCGATGCCCGCGCTCGGCCCGTCCTTCGGCGTCGCCCCTTCCGGCAAGTGAATGTGCAGATCGGTCTTCTGATAGAAGTCCGGCGCGATGCCCAGCTGCTTCGAGCGGTGCCGCACGACGGACAACGCCGCCTGGATCGATTCCTGCATCACGTCTCCGAGCTTGCCCGTGGTCGTGGTCTTTCCCTTCCCTGGCAGAGCGACGGCTTCGATGGTGAGCAAGTCGCCGCCGACTTCAGTCCACGCGAGGCCGGTCACTTGTCCAATCTGGTTCTTCTTCTCGGCGATGCCGTAGGTGAATTTGCGTACGCCTAGATACTTGTCCAGGTTCTTGGCGTTGATTTCGACCGGGCCTTTGGCGGTGCGCGGCTTGCCTTCGCTCTCGCGCAGCAGCACGCTCTTCACCACCTTGCGGCAGATCTTGGATATCTCGCGCTCGAGGCCGCGCACCCCCGCCTCGCGCGTGTAGTAGCGCGTGATGTCGCGCAGCGCCGGCTCGGCGATGTGCAGCTCGTTCTCCTTGATGCCGTTGTTCTTCATCTGCTTCGGAACGAGGTACTGCTTCGCGATCGCGATCTTCTCGTTCTCGGTGTAGCCCGCGAGACGGATCACCTCCATCCGGTCGAGCAGCGGCGGCGGGATGTTGAGCGTGTTCGCGGTGGTGACGAACATCACGTCCGAGAGGTCGTACTCCACCTCGACGTAATGATCGACGAACGTGGTGTTCTGCTCGGGGTCGAGCACTTCGAGCAGCGCCGACGACGGGTCGCCGCGGAAGTCCATGCCCATCTTGTCGACTTCGTCGAGCAGAAACAGCGGATTCTTGACCGCCACCTTGGTGATGTTCTGCAGGATCTTGCCCGGCATCGAGCCGATGTACGTACGACGATGACCGCGGATCTCCGCTTCGTCGCGCACGCCCCCGAGGCTCATGCGCACGAACTTGCGGTTGGTCGCGCGCGCGATCGATTGCCCGAGCGAGGTCTTGCCCACGCCGGGAGCGCCGACGAGGCACAGGATCGGCGCCTTCAGCCGCTCGACGCGCTGCTGCACGGCGAGATATTCGACGATGCGTTCCTTCACTTTCTCCAGGCCGTAGTGATCGGCGTCGAGCACCTTCACCGCGTTGGCGAGGTCCTTGTTGATCTTGCTCTTCTTCTTCCACGGCAACCCGAGCAGCGTGTCGATGTAGTTGCGGACCACGGTCGCCTCGGCCGACATCGGCGACATCATGCGCAGCTTCTTCAGCTCCGCCATCGCCTTGCCTTCTGCCTCCTTCGACATCTTGGCGGCCTTGATCTTCTTCTCGGTCTCGTCGAGATCGGCGTTGTCGTCCCCCTCGCCCAGCTCCTTCTGGATCGCCTTGACCTGCTCGTTCAGGTAGTACTCGCGCTGGCTCTTCTCCATCTGCCGCTTGACGCGGCCCCGGATGCGCTTCTCGACCTGAAGGATGTCGACCTCGCCTTCGAGCAGCCCCAGCAAGTGCTCGAGACGCTTCCCGACTTCCTGCATCTCGAGAATTTCCTGCTTCTGCTCGAGCTTGAGCGGCAGATGTGCCGCGATGGCGTCGGCCAGCCGCCCGCCGTCGTCTATGCCGGACATCGAAGTCAGGATCTCGGGCGGAATCTTCTTGTTGAGCTTGACGTACTGGTCGAACTGAGTGAGCAAGGCGCGCCGCATCGCCTCGATCTCGTGCGTCGCCCCCTCGGCGCCGGCGAGAATCGTCGCATCGGCCGAGAGATAATCGCCTGACTCGTCAACGCGCGCGATGCGCGCGCGCTGCGTTCCTTCGACCAGTACCTTCACCGTTCCGTCCGGCAGCTTGAGCATCTGCAGCACCGTCGCCACGCTGCCGATGTCGTATAGGTCGCTCGCGGCCGGATCGTCCTTGGCGGCGGATTTCTGCGCGACGAGAAGGATGTGCTTGCCGGCTTCCATCGCCACGTCGAGCGCCTTGATCGACTTTGGACGCCCCACGAACAGCGGGATCACCATATGCGGGAAGACCACCACGTCGCGCAGCGGCAGCAACGGGAAAGTGGTCAGCTCGGTGGTTTTGCTCGTGTCGTTGGCCATGGCGATTCGTGCGTTTCTCTGAGTAAATGCCTCAACCGTGCAGATGGGGATCGCGTCCGGCGTTTCAAGCCGGCGTCAAGCCCATCGCACCCTCCCCCGGACGCGTCAGGAATGCGCCGCAGCCACTTTGGGCTGTTCGGCAAACATCAAGAGTGGCTTGCCGTCGTTGGCGATCGTGGCTTCGTCCACGATCACGCGCGAGAGATTCGCCTGCGACGGCAGGTCGTACATCACGTCGAGCAGGACCTGCTCGAGAATGGAGCGCAAGCCTCGCGCGCCGGTCTTGCGCGCGAGCGCTCTGCTCGCGATCGCACGCAGCGCGGGCTCGCGCACTTCCAGCTCTACGCCTTCCATGCGGAATATCTTGTGGTACTGCTTGATCAGCGCGTTCTTCGGTTCGACCAGGATCTGGATGAGCGCTGCTTCGTCCAGCTCCTCGAGCGTGGCCACCACCGGCAGACGCCCGACGAATTCCGGAATGAGGCCGAACTTGATGAGATCCTCCGGCTCGGTCTCGCGCAGGAGGATCGAAATGTCGCGCCGATCGTCCGGGCTCGAAACTTCGGCGCCGAAGCCGATGCCGGTCTTCGCCGTGCGCTGGCGGATGATCTTCTCCAGGCCGTCGAAGGCGCCGCCGCACACGAAGAGGATGTTGGTCGTGTCGACCTGCACGAATTCCTGATTCGGATGCTTGCGCCCGCCCTGCGGCGGAACCGAGGCGATGGTGCCTTCGATCAGCTTCAGCAGCGCCTGCTGCACGCCCTCCCCTGACACGTCACGCGTGATCGACGGGTTGTCGCTCTTGCGCGAGATCTTGTCGATCTCGTCGATATACACGATGCCGCGCTGCGCCTTTTCTATATCGTAGTCGCACTTCTGCAAGAGCTTCTGGATGATGTTCTCCACGTCCTCGCCGACGTAGCCCGCCTCGGTAAGAGTCGTCGCATCCGCGATGACGAAGGGAACGTCGAGAAGGCGGGCCAGCGTTTGCGCAAGAAGCGTCTTGCCCGAGCCCGTTGGCCCGATGAGGAGGATGTTGCTCTTCGCCAGCTCGACGTCGTCCTCTTTGACGCTCGAGTCGAGGCGCTTGTAATGGTTGTAGACCGCGACCGAAAGTATCTTCTTCGCGAGATCCTGCCCGATCACATACTGGTCGAGGATCTGGCGAATTTCGTGCGGCGTGGGAAGCTTGTTCTTGTCGGCCCGCGTGGTGTCGGCGGTAGCGCCTTCCTCGCGGATGATGTCGTTGCAGAGCTCGATGCACTCGTCGCAGATGAACACCGACGGGCCCGCGATGAGCTTGCGCACCTCGTGCTGGCTCTTGCCGCAAAAGGAGCAGTAAAGAAGCTTGTCGCCCGCCGTCTTATCCGCCATTTCGCCTTCGTCGCACCTCGCTATGCCAATTGCCTCAAATACACTTTACAGGCCTTAGGCCCGGCTCTGCAAGACTTTGTCAATCAAACCGTACTCCAGCGCCTCCTGGGCGGTGAGAAAATTGTCACGGTCGGTATCGCGCTCGATCTGCTCGATCGGCTTGCCGCAATGCTGCGCGAAGAGGCGATTCAGCCGCTCACGCAGCGAAAGGATGTATTTGGCGTGTATCGCCACGTCGGATGCCTGACCCTGGAAGCCGCCCAGCGGTTGATGGATGAGCACGGTGGAATTCGGCAGCGCAAGACGCTTGCCTTTGGCGCCCGCGGCGAGCAGGAACGCCCCCATGCTGGCCGCCATGCCTACGCACATAGTCGACACGTCGGGCTTGATGAACTGCATCGTGTCGTAGATCGCGAATCCCGCCGCGATCGAACCGCCCGGCGAGTTGATGTAGAAGTTGATGTCCTTGTCGGGGTTCTCGGACTCGAGAAAGAGCATCTGCGCCACGACCAGATTGGCGGTGGCTTCGTCGACGGGACCCACGAGGAAGACCACGCGCTCCTTGAGCAGCCGCGAATAGATGTCGTAGGCGCGCTCGCCCCGACCGCTCTGCTCGATCACCATCGGGATCAAGCCGAGGCCCCGGGGTTCATCAAATCGATCTCTGCTCATTCTTGCCTCCCGCCCGTTCTTCGATTACGCGCTTACCGCCGCGCCTGCGCCCGCCGCAGGGGCTTTAGCCGGCTCCATCAGCTCCTTGAACGGCGTGGGCCGCTCCACGACTCGAGCCCGGGCCAGCGCCCAGTCAATGACATTCCTTTCGACTGCGCGTACTTCGTACTCGTTCAACCGCTCGGGCTTCTCGTAGTGCCAGCGTATCACCGCATCGGGTTGCTCGAAACTCTGCGCAGCCTCCTCGACCAGCGCGCGGATCTGGTCGGGCCGCGCCTGCAGCTCGTTCAGGCGAACCAACTCGTTCAGAATCAGGCTGAAGGCTACACGCTCCTCCGCCTGCGGACGGAACGTGTCCGCGCTCATGTCGAGCTCCTCGACTTTGACGCCGCGATTCTTCAGCTCCGCGGCTGCGCGCTCGTAGAGGCTGCGCGCCTCCATTTCCACCAGCGATTTCGGGACCACGGTCTGGCAGGTCGTCTGCAGCGCTTTCATGACCTGGTCCTTGAGCACGCCTTCGACCTTGCGCTGCAGCTCGACGCGCAGATTGCCGGCTATCTCCGATCGCAGCTCTTCGAGGCTGCCGCTGGCGATGCCGAAGTTGCGCGAAAAGTCCTCGTCGACGGCTGGAAGATGCGGCTCGGCGACCGACTTGACGGTCATGTCGAACTGCGCGGTCTTGCCGGCGACTTCGCGGCCGTGATAGTCCGCGGGAAAGACCAGCGAGAACGTCTTCTTTTCGCCCGCGGACATGCCCGCGAGCGCAGTTTCGAACGCCGGGAGCATCTTGCCTTCGCCCAGAATGATGGCGAAGTCGCGCGCCTGCCCCCCCTGGAACTCGACGCCGTCAATCGTTCCTGTGAAATCGACGATCGCCTGATCGCCAACCTGCGCGCCGCGCAGCGCAGGCTCGTAGCGCGCGCGCTGCTTGCGCAGGATTTCGATCGTATGGTCGACGTCGGCCGGCGTGACTTCGGCAACGGGACGCTCGATCGTCACCGCGTTCAGCTCGCCGATCTTGATCTCGGGATACACCTCGAACACCGCCGAGAAGGCGAATTGGTCTTCTGCGGCGTCCTGCGTCGCTTCGATGCGAGGGTAGCCCGCAACGCGCAGGTTCTGTGTACGAATCGCATCGTTCAGGCTCGCCTGCACCGTGTCAGAGATGACGTCGGAGCGAACCTGAGGCCCGTATTGCTGTGCAATCATCTTGATTGGAACGTGTCCCGGCCGGAACCCGGCGATCTTCACCGTCTTGGCCAGGTTCTCGAGGCGCTTCTGCACCTCGCCCTCGATTTGCGCCTTGGGTACCGCAACGTGGAGCCGGCGTTCGAGCTGGCCGAGAGTCTCCAGAGTCATTTGCATGCCTTCCGATTCCTTGCTATGTTGCGTCGCCGCCTCGGTTGTGTTCACTTCACTGGCCTCGTTTGCCTTCATTCAAGCGTCGGGCATGCGCTGGTGCGAAAGGAGAGACTCGAACTCTCACGCCTTTCGGCTCCGGCTCCTAAGGCCGGTGCGTCTACCAATTCCGCCACTTTCGCAGCCGGTTTTCGCTAAACAAATAAGTATAGCTTAAAGCACCGGTCGATACCACGAAGCGCGGGGCTCCACGGCAGCTTGTCATTTCATTTCGGGGCTGAAGCTCGAGAAACCCGTGTCGGTCGCTCATTACGAGAACTTTCCCGTCGCCTCCAGGCTCGTTCCGGGGGCGCTGCGTCCCGCCGTCGTTGCGATCTACCGCTTCGCCCGCGCCGCCGATGATATCGCCGACGAAGGCGACGCCGCGACCGCCGTACGCCTTGCGGAGCTCGATGCATTCGCCGCCGAGCTCGATCGTATCGAGCGCGGCGAGACGACTACCGAGGCCCCCTTTGCGGCGCTCGAGAGCGCCATCGCACGGCACGATCTGCCCTTGCGTCCGTTCCGCGACCTACTCTCCGCGTTCCGGCAGGACGTCGTGAAGCAGCGCTATGCGAGCTACGCGGAGGTGCTCGACTACTGTATGCGTTCGGCAAATCCGATCGGCAGGCTGCTCCTGCATCTCTACGACGTGAGAGACGCGGAGAGCCGCGGCCACGCCGACGCGATCTGCACCGGATTGCAGCTCACCAACTTCTGGCAGGACATCGCCATCGACTGGCGCAAGGGTCGCCTCTATATTCCTGCCGAGGACCTGGTGCGCTTCAGCGTCGAGGAAGCACAGATCGATGCGGGTCGCTGCGACGAGCGCTGGACACGACTTCTCGCCTTTGAAGTCGAGCGAGCGCGCGCGCTCCTCGTCGGCGGCCGTACGCTCACCCGCGCCTTGCCGCTTCGCCTCGCGCTGGAGCTGAAGCTGGTCGTCGCCGGCGGGCTGCGCATCCTCTATGCGATCGACACGGTGCAGGGCGACGTGTTCCGCCGGCGACCGCAGCTCGGTGCCCTGGACTGGCTCGCCGTCGCTGCGCCAGCGCTGCTGAAATGACGCCTGACGCCTATTGCGAGCAAAAAGCCGCGCAGAGCGGCTCGAGCTTCTACTATGCGTTCCGCTTTCTTCCGGCGCCGCGCAGGCGCGGCATCATCGCGCTATACGCGTTCTGCCGCGAAGTCGACGACGTGGTGGACGAAGTCGCGGACGCCGGAGTGGCGCATCTCAAGCTCGCCTGGTGGCGGACCGAGATCGCAAAAGTCTTCGACGGCACGCCACAGCATCCGATCGCACTGGCGCTCAAACCAGTCGTCGCCGAATTCAGCTTGCCTCAGGAACACTTCCAGTCGGTGATTGACGGCATGGTGATGGACCTGGAGCAGAACCGTTACCTCGATTTCGTCGCGCTCGAGCGCTATTGCTACAACGTCGCGGGCGTGGTCGGCCTCCTCTCGGCGGAAATCTTCGGCTACAGCGATCCAGCAACCCGCGACTATGCGCGCGACCTCGGCATCGCCTTTCAGCTCACCAACATCATCCGCGACGTTGGCGAAGATGCGCGCCGCGGCCGCATCTATCTTCCGCAGGACGAGCTCAAGAGCTTCGGCGTGACGACCGCTGACGTGCTCCAGCGCCGCATCACGCCCGGATTCACTGCGCTGATGGCGCACCAGGTGGCGCGCGCCCGCGTCTGGCACACAAAGGCGCTGGCTGAGCTGCCGCGGCGCGATCGGCGCGCGCAGCGTCCAGGGCTCATCATGGCAGCGATCTACAGGCGCCTGCTCGACGAGATCGAGCGCGACGGCTATCGCGTCCTCGACCAGCGCATCGCGCTCACGCCGCTCGCGAAAGCCTGGCTCGCCTGGAAGACCTCGTGGTCGTACTAGCGTCCGGCGAGGCTGGGTGACGAACGAGCGCATCGCTGTCATCGGTGCAGGCTGGTCAGGACTCGCGGCCGCGGTCACGCTCGCCGCCGCGGGACGCGCGGTGACCGTCTTCGAAGCGGCGCCGCAGTTGGGCGGCCGCGCGCGACGAGTCGAGCTGCGGGAGCGAATCGTCGACAACGGACAACACATCCTGCTCGGCGGTTACCGGCAGACGCTCGCGCTGCTGCGACAGGTGCACGGCGTGCGCCCCGAGCGCGAGCTTCTTGCGCGACGGCGGCTGCATCTCGAAGAACCCGGCGGGTTCCGTCTGCATGCGCCGCCGCTGCCCGCACCATGGCATGCACTTACTGCGATCCTCACCATGCGCGGCGTCACGCGCCCCGATCGCTTGTCGACCGCGGCCTTCGGACGCCGGCTCAAGCGCACGGGCTTCCGTTGTTCGGCTTCGCTAACCGTGGCGGCACTTCTGGTCGACCAGCCGCAGGAGGTTGTCGACAAGTTGTGGGCGCCGTTGTGCGTATCTTCCCTCAATACGCCGATCGACCGTGCCTCGGCACAGGTATTTCTCAATCTGCTGCGAGACGCGTTCACCCGTCACGCGCGCGACTCCGACCTGCTCCTGCCGCGCGTCGATCTCGGCGCGCTGTTTCCAGATGCCGCGTCGAGATTCGTCAACGAGCATGGCGGCGAGATTCGGCTTGGCCGCAGCGTGGGCAACGTGGCATCGCTACCTGACGGCGTCGAGCTGACGACCAACGACGGAAGCGAGCGCTTCGCCGCCGCAGTGATCGCTGCGGGTCCGCACCAGGTCGGCGCCTTGCTCACAGGGCTCGGGACGAAAGCTGCCGCGGCGGCTGCGTCGTCGATCGCGGCATTTAGCTATCAGCCGATCATCACTGTTTTCCTGCGCTATCCGCGCCCACTTGGCGCGGTGAATCCGATGCTCAAGCTCGACGGCCAGCCGGGCCAGTGGTTGTTCGACCGCGGGCAGTTGGGCGGCGAACCAGGCCTCGCCGCGGTCGTGATCAGCACCGATGTCGAAGACGCGCGCGGCGATCAAGCGCGCCTCGCGCAAGCGATCGACGCGCAGCTTCGCCGTCTGATCGCCAATCTGCCGCCGCCGTCATGGTCGCAGGTCATCGCCGAGCAGCGCGCGAC
>DATKJP010000144.1:0-5384 GCA_035543635.1 Casimicrobiaceae bacterium | reverse complement strand
GTGCAGGCATTTCCGAGCCGCGCATCGCCGTCGCGGCGCTCAACCCACACGCAGGCGAAGGCGGGTTGTTCGGACGCGAGGAGATCGATATCATTGCTCCGGCTGTCGCGCGCGCCGCTGGGCGCGGCATCCGCTGCAAAGGCCCGTTCGCCGCCGACACGGTGTTCCTCAAGGCATTCGCCGGCGAGTATGACGGCGTGCTCAGCATGTATCACGATCAGGGCCAGATCGCGACCAAGCTCAAGGGATTCAATCGCGGCGTCACGGTGACGGCAGGTCTGGAGACGATATTCACTACGCCTGCGCACGGCACTGCGTTCGATATCGTAGGGGAGGGAAAGGCGAATACGGGCGCGCTCGAGCAGGCGGTGCGCCTGGGCGCGCGACTAGCGGCGGCGCGCAAGCGATCGAAGCTTGCGGCAACCGCCGCCTGAGAATTTCATCACCGCGTCACGACGCCCCATCTTTCCATGGCTACTGTGCCGGTCACCGCCGACCGCTCGCTGACGGGCTACGTCGCCGACTTCATCGTCGAAACGAAGGCCGCCGAAATTCCCGCCGACGTCGCGCATCTCGGCAAGCGCTCGGCGCTCGACGGGATCGGGCTCGCTTTCGCAGGCGCCGCGTCGGAAACCGGCCGCGTCGTTCGCCGCTATCTCGATTCGCTTTCGTTGTCGGGGAGCGACGGCAGCACGGTGATCGGCGGCACGCGCATTCCTGCCCGCTTTGCCGCATTCGCCAACGGCACGTCGATTCACGCCGACGATTACGACGATACGCAGCTCGCGGTGGCGAAGGATCGCGTCTACGGCTTGCTCACGCATCCAACGGCGCCTGCGCTCCCTGCGGTGCTGGCGCTCGCGGAGCGATCCGGCGCGAGCGGACGCGACCTGATGAACGCGTACCAGGTCGGAGTGGAAGTCGAATGCAAGGTCGCCGAAGCAATCCTGCCGCGTCATTATCAGCACGGATTCCACAGCACCGCGACCTGCGGTGCGATCGGCGCCGGTGCGGGAGCGGCGCGCATGCTCGGTCTCGATCGGGAGAAAACGCGCCGTGCACTGAGTCTCGCCGCGAGTCAGGCGGGAGGATTGCGCGAGAACTTCGGCACGATGACGAAGCCGTTTCACGCCGGACGCGCGGCGGAAAGCGGGGTCGTCGCCGCGGAGCTCGCCTCGCTCGGCTTCACCGCGTCGCCGATCGGGCTTGAAGCCGATCGCGGATTCTTCCGCGCTGCGGGTGGCGGTTACAGCGCCGAGGCGATCGACGGCAAGCTCGGATCGCCGTGGACGTTCGCCTCGCCCGGCGTGTCGATCAAGCCACATCCCAGCGGCTCGCTCACGCACCCGGGCATGAGCGTGATGCTCGACCTGATCCGGCGCCACGACATCAAGCCCGAGCGCGTGAAGCGCGTCGCGGTTGGCACCAATCACAACATGCCCAATGCGTTGATCCACCATCGTCCGGTCAACGAGCTGCAGGCAAAGTTCAGCATGGAGTTCTGCATGGCGATCCTGCTCATCGAGCGCAAGGCCGGTCTTGCGCAGTTCACCGACGAGGTCGTCAACCGGCCCGATGTGCAGGCGCTCATCCGCAAGGTGGATTTCGGAGTGCATCCGGAGGCCGAAGCGGCGGGCTTCGACAAGATGACGACGATCATTGAAGTCGAGCTCGACGAAGGCACCACCTTCAAGGGTCGGGCCGACTTCGGCAAGGGCAGCCCGGTCAATCCGATGAGCGATCGAGAGCTCGAGCAGAAATTCTTCGAATGCGCCGAATGGGGTGGCGTCGACCGGGCGAGGGCGCAGAAGATCGTCGAGCTCGTGTGGAAGATCGAGGCGCTGGGGAACGTGCGCGAGCTCACTCGGTTGCTGGGCGCGTCCTCCAAGTAGGAGTGCCGCGTCGCATGTTCGAAGGCTTCACGCTCACGCAGGTCGAGACCAAGGGCGCGCGCATCAACCTGCGCCACGGCGGATCGGGGCCGCCGCTGCTCCTGCTGCACGGCAATCCGCTCACGCACGTGATGTGGCACAAGATCGCGCCGCGCCTCGCGGAGGAATTCACGGTCGTCGCCGCCGACCTTCGCGGCTACGGCGACAGCTCCAAGCCCGACGGCGGTCCCGATCACTCGGGCTACTCGTTCCGCGCGATGGCGCAGGACCAGGCGGAAGTGATGGAAGCGCTCGGCTTCCGCGACTACTTCGTCTGCGGCCACGATCGCGGCGCGCGGGTCGCGCATCGGATGGCGCTCGACTATCCAGACCGCGTGAAGAAGGTGGCTTTTCTGGACATCGTTCCTACGCATCACGTTTTGCACAACATCACGAAGGAATGGGCGGTCGATTCGTATCATTGGTTCTTCATGGCGCAGCCTTACGATTATCCGGAGCGGATGCTGATCGCCTACGGTCTCGAACGCTACATTCGCGGAAAGCTCGACAAGAAAGGCGTGGGCATGAGTGGCTTCGCGCCCGAGGCGCTCGCCGAGTACGTTCGGTGCTGCACGCCGGAGAACATTCACGCAGTGTGCGAGGATTACCGCGCTGCCGTGTCAATCGATCTCGTCCACGACGAAGCCGATATGCACAAGAAGCTAACTCGGCCCGTGCTCGTGCTTTGGGGCGAGAAGAGCCACGTCAACCGCAGCTTCAAGCCGATCGAGGCATGGCTGGAGAGAGCGACCGACGTCCGCGGAAAGATGCTGCCCTGCGGGCACTATCCCGCGGAGCAGTCGCCGGATGAGACTTACGTCGAGCTGCGGTCGTTCTTTGGCGGCCGGCGGTGAACCGCATCAGCTACATTATTCGAGCGGGATGTACCCCGGTTTCTTGTATAGCTTGGTCCAGTGGCCGAGAATGTCCGGCATGTATACCTTCTCGGTCCAATCCTGCGGGCTGATTTCCTCGATCGCCACCGAAACCGATTCCTCTCCGACTTTCGCGAGCGCAACGACATCTTTCACGATCTGCTCGGCGAGCCGCGTTTTCTGCTGCTCCGACCTGCCAGGGTAGAGCTTCACGCTGATATGAGGCATAAGTTCTTTCCTTCCGCTCCAGAATTCAGATCGATGTTTCGCGTCGCTCGTCCGACGCGCCTTCACGGACTCACCATTTCGGTGTGAATCCTCGCCGGCCTTTTGACCTGCTGGTCGAAGCGCTACGATACAAGAGTTGACTTAGGAGGCGACATGAATAAGCTACGCATCGCACTGCTCGTGTGCACGGTCGCGGTTACATCGGCTTCCGCGCTCGCTCAGGACATCGACATGAAGCCTATGTCCGGCATGTCCACCGAAGAAGCCATCGCTGCACGCAAAGCGGCGAGGGACCACTGGGCACGAATGACGCCGCAGGAACGGTTCCAGACGGCCAAGGCTGCGCGAGGCAAAAACCGAGAGGAGTTGACGGCGCTGGACCAATACGCCAAACAGGAGATGGCAATCCGAGCCGAACGCGAAGGTGGCACAGGGTCTTACTCCCCGCACTAGCGTCGCTCGCAAAATCGAGAGCGACGCAGGTGCAAACTTCGTCGCGCAGATTTCCATGAACGTCATGCCTCGCGATCGACTGGCGAAATTCATCGCTGTCATCGCCGTCGTCGAGATCGCCACGGCTTTCCTGCTGCTCGTTGATCCCGCGGTTCTCGTGCAGCTGCTCTTCGGAGTGTCGCCCGAAGCGTTGGGCCGCATCTTGGCGCGGTGCTTCGGGATGGCTGTTCTCGCGCTGGCAATTTCGTGCTGGCCGGAGCGCGCTACGGGGCTGAGCGGACCGCGCGCTCTCGAAGGGATGTTGCTTTACAACGCGCTGATCGCGCTTCTGCTGGCGTACGTAGCCACCGCACAGCACATGAAGGGCGTGCTTCTCTGGCCGGCCGTCGCGCTGCGTGCCCTCTTCGTATTGTTGTTGCTCTCGGGCTGGCGACGGAGACACCGCAGGAAGTGAACCTGAGAGGGTTGCGGCTTTTGCCGGACGGCTTGTCCGCCGTGCTGTGCGCCTGATAGGCTAACGACAAGGCCGAGCGAAATGCGTTTCCGGGACGGGAACCAAACACGCGCCGCCGAACTCAGGACTAGGCAATGACAGATCTTTTCGACAATCCCCTCGGGCTCATGGGTTTCGAGTTCGTCGAGTTCGCCTCGCCGAACGCGGGCGTGCTGGAACCGGTGCTCGAGAGACTCGGCTTCAGCGAGGTCGCGCGCCATCGCTCGAAGGACGTGTCCCTGTACCGTCAGGGCGAGATCAACTTCATCGTCAACCGCGAGCCGAAGAGCGTTGCCGCATACTTCGCGGCGGAACATGGACCATCCGCCTGCGGCATGGCCTTCCGCGTGCGCGACTCACACCAGGCCTACGAGCATGCGCTCGAACTCGGTGCGCAACCGATGGAGATGCCCACCGGGCCGATGGAGCTTCGTCTGCCCGCTATCAAGGGCATCGGCGGCGCGCCGCTTTATCTCATCGACCGCTTCGGCGACGGCACATCGATCTACGACATCGACTTCAGGTTCGTCGACGGCGCCGATCGCCATCCCAAAGGTCACGGGTTCCGGGTCATCGATCACCTCACGCACAACGTGTACCGCGGGCGCATGGCCTACTGGGCGTCTTTCTACGAACGCACCTTCAACTTCCGCGAGATCCGTTATTTCGACATCAAGGGCGAGTACACCGGACTCACGTCGCGCGCGATGACTGCGCCCGATGGCAAGATCCGCATTCCGTTGAACGAAGAGGCGTCGAGGACGACCGGGCAGATCGAGGAGTTTCTGATGAAGTTCAACGGCGAGGGGATTCAGCACATCGCGCTCCTCACCGACGATCTTTTCGCAAGCGTGGACAGCTTGCGCAGGGCGGGCGTGCCGCTGATGACCGCGCCGCCGGCGACGTACTACGAGATGCTCGACGAGCGCCTGCCCGGGCACGGCGAAGACTCGCGTGAGCTGCAATCGCGCGGCATCCTGCTCGACGGCTCGACCGAAGGCGGCAAGCAGCGGCTCCTGCTGCAGATCTTCTCGCAGACGCTGCTGGGGCCTGTGTTCTTCGAATTCATCCAGCGCAAGGGCGACGAAGGCTTCGGCGAAGGCAATTTCAAGGCGCTGTTCGAATCGCTCGAGCGCGACCAGCTTCGTCGCGGCGTGATCCAGACGGCGTGACTTGCCCGATGAGCGCAAGTCTCGACGACACGCACGATCCGTCGCTAAGGAGCTGGGTCGAGTCGGGCAACGATCCGAAGACGGATTTTCCGATCCAGAATCTGCCGTTCGGGCGTTTCCGCCGTGCGAAGCGAGACCCGTGGATCATCGGCGTTGCGATCGGCGATCAGGTGCTCGATCTCAAGCGCGCCGGGCTGATCGACACCGGCGACATGAATTCGCTGATGCAATC
>DATKJP010000143.1:0-3754 GCA_035543635.1 Casimicrobiaceae bacterium | reverse complement strand
GTGTGGCAGAATGCTAGCATGTCGCGGGCCCGCAGGGTCCGGCCCGCAGGGTCCGCAGCGTGCGCGGCACAAGCAACAATGACGGCCCGCTTCTTTTGTCCACCGCCGATTGTCGCCGGAGCGGAAATCGCCCTCCCTTCGAGCGCGGCGCATCACGCGGCACGGGTGCTGCGGTTGCGCGTTGGGGATGCAGTCACGCTTTTCGACGGAGAAGGCGGAGAGTACGGCGCGCAGATTGCACGCGTGACGCCGCGCGCGGTCACCCTGCGCGTGGTCGAGCGGCGCGCGATCGAGCGTGAATCACCGCTCTCGATCACGCTGGTGCAGGCGCTCGTGTCCGCCGAACGCATGGATTACGCGATTCAGAAAGCGGTCGAGCTGGGCGCGGCCGCCGTCGCACCGGTCGCGAGTGCGCGCAGCGTCGCGCGACTGGACGGCGGGCGCGCGCATCGCCGCGTCGAGCATTGGCGGCAGATCGTCATCGCGGCCTGCGAGCAATGCGGGCGCAATCGTCTCGCAACCGTACACCCGCCGTGCGGGCTGGGCGAATGGCTGCGGCGTCCGTCAAAAGCGGGCCTGCGTCTGCTGCTCGCGCCAGGTGCGACCAATTCGCTCGCGGACTTGCCCGCCCCCAAAGGGGCGATCGAGCTTCTCGTCGGTCCCGAAGGCGGACTCGCACCCGACGAGGAGACGGCAGCGTTCGACGCGGGCTTTCGCGGCGTGCGATTGGGTCCGCGCATCCTGCGCACCGAGACCGCGGGACCGGCGATGCTTGCGGCGATGAATGCCTTGTGGGGAGACTGGCGTTGAGCCGAAAGCGTGCAAGCGCGGCCTTCGGGCCACCGCATCTGTTCGAAATGGTAAGCTTCTCCAGGGCGCAGCCAACCCAGATCGTCGAGGGTATCGTGTCGACAACTCAGTTCACACTGCCATGAAAATCCTATCCATCGCTCTGTTTTGCGCAGCCGTTGCCGGAGGCGCCGCCGCACAGCAGGCTCCCGACATTCCGCGCTTCTCGGCCATGAAGGCGGGTGGTGCGCCCACGGAGTGGAAGCATCTGCAGCTCGCGTCGTACAAGGGCAACGTCGATTACATGCTGGTTGTCGAAGACGGAACCGTCGTGCTCCGGGCGACTTCGCACAACGCGGCCTCTTACCTTGCCGTGCCGACGGACTTCGACCCGCACAAGTTTCCGGTGTTGTCCTGGCGCTGGAAGGTGGCGCAAGGTATTCCGACGGCGAACACCGCAGACCAAAGCAAGGAGGACTCGCCCGTGCGCTTGATGATCTCGTTCGCGGGCGATATCTCGAAGCTCCCGTTCAAGGACCGCTTCGCCGCTTCCGCCGCGCAGACCATTTCCGGGCAGGCGCTGCCCTATGCCACGCTGATGTACATCTGGGGCGAGAAGGTCGCGGTCGAGTCGATCACAACCAGCACCCGAAGCGCGCGCATCAAGATGCTCGCGGTGGCCGCCGATGAGCAGGGGATCGGCAGCTGGCACAGCTACAAGCGCAACCTGGTCGAGGACTTCAAGCGCGCGTTTCAGGAAGACCCGGGGAACGTGACCTCGATCGAGATCATGAGCGACACGGACAACACCGGCGCCGACGCGCTCGCTTACTACGGCGACATCAGCGTCGGAACGAAGTAGCTAGGCCGAATTTATCCGGCCGCGCGCGAATAAGTTCGCACTACGCCTTCGCGTCCGCCGCGACCAGGATGCTGCAGCGGACGCGCTCGATCAGGATCGCGTCGACCGAGCCGCGCCACCAGCGCATGGCGAAGGATTTACTGCGTGGGTGACCGAGGATCAGCAGATCGATGCCGAGCTCGCTCACGAGCTTGGTGATCACGTCGACCGGCTCGCCTACGACCAGATGCTCCTTGACGTTGAGTCCCTTGCCGGCAAGCAGGCCGTGCGCGTCCTTCAAATCGGCCTCCATGTGCTCGCGCTCGTCGGCGAGCGCGACCTCGGGCACGTACTCGCCGGCGAGCAGATAGGCCGACGGATAGTGGACGACGCCGGCGAGGTGCACCTCGACCGACGCGTCGGACGCAAGTCGCATCACTTCGGCGAGCGCCGAGCGCGATTCGGGCGAGCCGTTGTAGGCGACGAGAATTTTTCTGTACATGGCTCCCTCCTCACCCCTGAGAGTAGTGCCTGCCGAGTGGGCCAAATCGCTCCTGCCGCAGGCGCGATCCTAGCGCGTCGTCCGGCCGCCGACAAAGTGCCAGACCCAGCGCCAGCAGCTCCTCCCAGACGGCGCCCTTGCCGATCCCCTTGGCAAGGGCGTCGAGGCGAGCGAGGGCAGTAAGCAGCTCGGGGATCATCGACGGCGGGACGCGTCGAGCGGCTTTGTCGAGCGCAAGCTGACGCCTGCCCCAGACGCGCACGTTGCGCACGGCTTCGCCGCGCGGGGTTCCCGACTCGACGGCAGCGAGCACCTGCGCGAGCGCGTGCAGATCCTCGCCGAGCTGCCAGATCAGGAGCGGCACGCCTTCGCCCTCGCCTTCCAGCGCGGCGAGGATCCGGCAGACTCTGGCGCCGTCACCCGCGAGCCAGGCCTCGGAGAGCTGAAAGACATCGAAGCGAGCGACGTCGGCGACCGCCTGCTCCACCGCGTCGTGATCGAGCTCGCCCTCGGGCAGCAACAGCCCGAGCTTCTCGATCTCCTGTCGCGCCGCGAGCAGGTTGCCCTCGGTCGTGTCGGCGAGAAACTGCAGCGTGTCGGCCGAAACGCGCTGCTTCTGGCGCGCGAGACGCTCGGCAAGCCAGCGGGGCAGATCCGAGCGGTCGAGCGGCTGCACGGCGATCGTCACGCCTGCTCCGTCGAGCGCGCCGAACCATGACGAGTTCTGCGCATTGCGATCGAGCCGCGGCAGCGTGATGAGCGTCAGCGTGTCGAGACTGGGATGATTGGCGCAGTCTTCGAGCGCGCGCGCGCCCTCGACGCCGGGCCGGCCCGAGGGAATGCGCAGATCGACGAGCTTGCGCGAGCCGAAGAGCCCGAGATTGCGATTCGACGCGGTGAACGCCTCCCACTTGAATCCCGCTTCCGCGACGAGCACGTCGCGCTCCTCGAATCCGGCGGCGCGTGCCGCCGCCCGGATTTGATCGCCGGCTTCGATCGCCAGCAGCGGCTCATCGCCGTGCACGACGTAGAGCGCGGAGAGCTCCTTCGCGAGGTGCTCCGCGAGCTGGGCGGGACGGAGCTGCATGAAGTGCTTGAATGAAACTCTGCGGCTCGCTCAAGCCACCGGTTTTCTGGCCGACTCCAGGCGGCGCACGATCAGCTGCACGGCGTCGTCCTGCATGTCGGTCCACAGGCGCTGCTCTTCGTAAGCCTTGGCGAGCGCCTCGGTGTCGCTGTAAGTGTAGGTGCGGCGAACGACGACTTCGGCGGTCGGCAGCCAATCGTTGCCGTCCTTGTCATGGACGCGGAAGAGCACGCGCTTGGTGAGCAGGAACTCGCGTACCTTGCCGCCGCTCGTCAGCGACAGGATCTGCTTGTTGTTCTCGACGGTCGTGATGTCGAGGATCACCTGCGCCTCGTCGGCAGTGGCGACGATCCGCGCGCTGGTGCCGCCCTGGAGCGAGCGCTTGAGCTCGGTGGTGAGTGGCTGCGCCGTCGGCGAATTGAGATAGAGCGAGTCGAACGGGTAGTGCGCCTCGCCGCGAAGATGGAAGCCGCAGCCGGCGAGCGCGCCCGAAAGGACAAGCGCGAGGCTCAACCGGGCAAGGTCAGCACACGAC
>DATKJP010000142.1:0-1718 GCA_035543635.1 Casimicrobiaceae bacterium | reverse complement strand
TCGTCGGCGCCTTTGTGATCCTGTGGGTGGAGCACTGGCAAAAGGGAAAGCCCAATGCGGTCCGCATCGACAGCGTCGACGATATGCGCTGGCCGGATGCGTTGAAAGTCGGATTCGCGCAGGCGTTTGCCCTGATCCCGGGCACGTCGCGCTCGGGTGCGACGATCATCGGCGGGATGATCTTCGGTCTCTCGCGCAAGGCGGCCACTGAATTCTCGTTCTTCCTCGCGATACCGACGCTCTTCGCGGCGACCGGATACGAATTCGTCCGCAACCGCGACCTCCTCGCCGGCGGCGATCTATCGATGGTCGCGGTGGGCTTCGTCACCGCCTTCGTGAGTGCATTCTTCGTCGTGCGCGCCCTGCTGCGCTACGTGGCCCACCACGACTTCGTTCCGTTCGCGTGGTACAGGATCGCTTTCGGCCTGGTGATTCTCGGCACAGCGTACTACGGTCTGGTGAGCTGGGATTGACCGAAGTTCCTCGCCCGCGCTCGCGGGCCCGGAATGACCTGATGCAGTGGATCGGCCCGCTCGCCGCCGTCATCGGCGTGCTCGGCTTCTCCTTCAAGGCGATCCTGATCAAGCTGGCGTACGCTTCGGCGCCGATCGATCCGGTCACGCTGCTGGCGCTGCGCATGCTCTATTCGGCGCCGTTCTTCGCGTTGATGGCGTGGTGGGCGTCGACGCGCGCTAGAGCGCCGATCGCGAGAGGCGATTGGCTGCACATCCTCTGGCTCGGCTTCATCGGCTATTACCTTGCGAGCCTCGTCGACTTCATGGGCCTGCAGTACGTGACGGCATCGCTCGAACGGTTGATGCTCTATCTCTATCCGACGCTGGTCGTCGTGCTCTCGGCGGTGCTCCTCAAGCAAAGGATCACCGGGCGCATCCTGATCGCGCTCGCGCTGTCCTACGCCGGCATCGTGCTGGTGTTCGGGCGCGATCTCTCACTCGCAGGCGACCAGCATGCGCTTTGGCTCGGCGGTGCGCTCGTGTTCGCCGGTGCGGCTCTGTACGCGGTGTATCTCGTCGCCGCGGGGCCCGTGATCGGGAGGCTCGGCAGCATGCGCTTCATCGCCTGGGCGATGCTCGCATCGACGGCGTTCGTGCTGCTGCAATTCGTGCTTACCCGGCCGATGACGGCGCTCGCCGCTCCAGCACGTATCCAGGTGCTGCCCCTGACGATGGCGCTGTTGTCGACCGTCCTGCCGACCTTCCTCATTGCGGAGGCGATCAAGCGCATCGGCGCCAACCGCACCTCGCTCGTCGGTTCGCTCGGCCCGGTGTTCACGATCTGGCTCGGCTGGTGGCTGCTCGGCGAGCCGGTGCACTGGATCCAGCTCAGCGGCGTCGCGCTCGTGCTCGCAGGCGTGACGCTGGTCACGCTGCGGCCGAGAGCCGCGGAGCGCAGGCAATCCCCGCTATAATCGCAACTCTTCGGAAGGCGCCACGCTCCAAGCTACATTCCCCGCAGGAGACTTCCCTATGGCACCCGACACGCTCGAACGGCGACCGCCGGTCGCGCTCAAGGACCCGTCGCTGCTGAAGCAACAGTGCTACATCGACGGCAGGTGGCTCGACGCCGATTCGAAGAGCACGCTCGAGATCAACAATCCCGCCAACGGCGTGCGCATCGGCGCAGTGCCGGTCATGGGCGCTGCCGAAACACAGCGCGCGATCGAGGCCGCCGACAAGGCGTGGCCCGCGTGGCGCGAC
>DATKJP010000141.1:0-10928 GCA_035543635.1 Casimicrobiaceae bacterium | reverse complement strand
GGGCATAGTCGCTGCTCGCGAGAAATTCGGCATCGAGCGAGGTCGTGTGCGGAGTGCCGTGACGCGTGCGCACGACGAACAAGCGGTGCAGTTCCGTGTTCTGGTCGTAACGCGCCTCCACCCGCACTTCGGCGTCGGCGATTGCGCGCTCCATGGCGGAAGCGCTTGCGGCGGCCGATCCGGCGTTGGAAAGATCGACGCTCACTCCCGAGAGGAGCGCGCGCAGCGCCGCAGCGTCGATCACGCGCGAGAGGCGCTCGATGACCGCTTCGGCAAGCAGATACTGGCGTGCCAAGTTGGCGAGCGCCTGACCGGACAGCGCGGGAAGATCGGTACCCGGGACGAGCTCGGCGCCTTTGAGCGCGACCCTGAGCAGGTGCTGCTTGAGATCGTGATCGTCCTTGAGATAGACCTCGTTCTTGTTCTGCTTGACCTTGTAGAGCGGCGGCTGCGCAATGTAGATGTGACCGCGCTCGACGAGCTCAGGCATCTGCCGGTAGAAGAAGGTGAGGAGCAGCGTGCGGATGTGCGAGCCGTCGACATCGGCGTCGGTCATGATGATGATGCGGTGATAGCGAAGCTTCGCCACGTCGAAGGCGTCCTTGTCCTCCTTGTCGCCCTCGGACTTCCCGAAGCCGGTGCCAAGTGCGGTAATCAGGGTGACGATCTCCTGCGAGCTCACCAGCTTGTCGAAGCGCGCCCGCTCGACGTTGAGGATCTTGCCCCGCAGGGGAAGGATCGCCTGGAACTTGCGATCGCGTCCCTGCTTCGCCGAGCCGCCCGCGGAGTCGCCCTCGACCAGGTAGAGCTCGCATTGCGCCGGGTCGCGCTCCTGGCAGTCGGCGAGCTTGCCCGGCAACCCCATCCCGTCGAGCACGCCCTTGCGGCGCGTGAGCTCGCGCGCCTTGCGCGCCGCTTCGCGCGCACGCGCGGCCTCGATGATCTTGCCGCAGATGATGCGCGCATCGTTGGGGTTTTCGAGCAGGAACTCGCCCAGTTTGCCGCCGACGATCTCCTGCACGATTGGCTGAATCTCCGAGGAGACGAGCTTATCCTTGGTCTGCGACGAGAACTTCGGCTCGGGAGCCTTCACCGAGAGCACGCAGGTGAGCCCCTCGCGCATGTCGTCGCCGGTCGTCTCGACCTTGGCTTTCTTGGCGAGCTCTTCCTTCTCGATGTAGTTGTTGAGCGTGCGCGTCATAGCCTGTCGCAGTCCGGTCAGATGCGTGCCGCCATCGCGCTGCGGAATATTGTTCGTGAAGCACAGCACGTTCTCGACATAGGAATCGTTCCACTGCATCGCGACCTCGACCGTGACGCCGTCCTTCTCGCCGCTCGCGTAGAAGATCTTCGAGTGCAGCACCGTCTTGCTCCGATTCATGTACTCGACGAAACCCTTGATGCCTCCGGAGAAGGCGAAGTTCTCGTTCTTGCCGTCGCGCTGATCGAGGAGCTCGATCTTCACTCCGTTGTTGAGGAAGGAGAGCTCGCGAATGCGCCGGGCGAGGATCTCGTAATGAAACTCGACCTTGCCGAAGACGGCCTCGGAAGCCTTGAAATGCACCTCGGTCCCGCGCCGCTCCGTGGGTCCGATCAACTCGAGCGGCGCTACCGGCGCGCCGTCCCGAAACTCCATCTGATAGGCCTTGCCGTCGCGCCAGATCTTCAGCTTGAGCCATTCGGAGAGTCCGTTCACCACCGAGACGCCCACGCCGTGCAGGCCGCCGGCCACCTTGTACGAGTTCTGGTCGAACTTGCCGCCGGCGTGGAGCTCGGTCATCACGATCTCCGCAGCGGAGCGCTTCAGCTCGTCGTCCTCCTTGATGTCGGTGGGAATCCCGCGTCCGTTGTCGAGCACGGAAACCGAATTGTCCGCATGGACGACGACCTTGATTTCGTCGCAATAGCCCGCGAGCGCCTCGTCGATCGCGTTGTCCAGCACTTCGAACACCATGTGGTGCAGCCCGGTGCCATCGGAGGTGTCTCCGATGTACATCCCGGGGCGCTTGCGCACGGCCTCGAGGCCCTTGAGCACCTTGATGCTGCTGGAATCGTAGTCACTGCCGTTGTCGGCGGGTCTGGAATTGGCGTCAGTCATCGAAGCTTGGCGTGGTTTCTGGGATCGTCAAAAACGGCGACGCCGACTCTTCAAGTCGGCGCCGCAGACGGCTCGGACAGTCGAAAGCGCTCTCAAATTCGCATCGGCATGACGACATATTTGTAATCGCCGCGGTCGTGCATGGTGATGAGCGCGCTCGAGTTGGCGTCGCCCAGCGAGACGACCACCTTGTCGGTAGCGAGGTTTTGCAGCACGTCGAGTAGGTAGGTGATGTTGAAGCCGATGTCGAGTCCCTCGCCCTTGTAACCGACTTCCAGCTCCTCCTCCGCCTCCTCCTGCTCGCTGTTCGTGCAGATGATCTTGAGCTGATCGGGACCCAGAACGAGCCGCACGCCGCGGAACTTCTCGTTGGAGAGAATCGCCGCGCGCTGCAGCGCCTGGAGCAATTCGCCGCGGGAGAGTTCGAGCCGCTTCGAATGGCCGGTCGGGATGACGCGGTTGTAATCGGGAAACTTTCCATCGACGACCTTGCTCGTGAGCTCGATGTTGGAAAAGCGGAAGCGCACCTGGTTGGCGAGGATGTCGATGGCCACCATGGCGTCGCTGTCCTCGAGCAGCTTGCCAAGCTCAAGCACCGTCTTGCGCGGCAGGATCACTTCGTGTCGGGGATAATCACCCGGCACCGAGATGCTAGCGTAAGACAGGCGATGGCCATCGGTGGCGACCGCCTGCAGCGAGCCCTTGTCGATGACCAGCAACATTCCGTTGAGGTAATAACGGATGTCCTGCTGCGCCATCGCGAACTCCGCGAGCTTGAGCAAACCGCGAAATTGTTTCTGCGGCAGGTTGATCGTTTGTTGCTGTTCCTGTGCGAGGCCCATGCGCGGGTAGTCAGCTGCGGGCAATGTCTGCAGATTGAACCGTGAGCGAGCGGCTCGCACTGTCATCTTGCCGGACGTGGTTTCCACCGTCAGCGCCGCGTCCTCAGGCAGTGCTCGTAGCAAGTCTTGCAGCTTGCGTGCGCCAACAGTGACGGACTGATCCTCCTTTCCCGCGAGCTCGCTATGCGCCGTGATCTGCATCTCTAGATCGGTCGCAGTCACGAACAGGCGCCCGTTTTTCTGCTCGAGCAGGACATTGGCCAAGATCGGCAGCGTGTGCCGGCGCTCGACGATTCCGGATACAGCCTGCAGGGGCTTGAGCAGCGCGTCTCGGGGTATCTGCTTTAGTTGCATTGTTTAAACCTGATAATAACTAATAAGAGCGGGCAGAAATCCGGGACAAGACCTAAAAGCGCAGCGCAATCCTCGACTTGGCGGGTGGCATTCACCGCGCAAAAGGCCTGCGTTCTCTGTGTATCGATTGGGGACAAAAACGTCAGCGGCCGGATCGACCGCCTAATCCACAAATTATAAACTGCTTCGCGTGGTTTTCCTACCATTTCGACCCGAAAAACGCGCTAGTTCCGAAGCACCTGAAGCAGAAAATTCACGTCGTGGCTGATCTCGGGGACTGCGTCTCTTAGCTTCGCGATCTGACGGCAAGCGTGGAGCACGGTAGTGTGGTCCCGTCCACCAAAATTGCTGCCGATCTCCGGCAGCGATAGCTGGGTTAGCTCCTTCGCGAGCGCCATGGCGACTTGCCGCGGTCGCGCCACGGCGCGCGATCGCTTCTTCGAATGCATATCCGAGACGCGGATCTTGTAGTAGTCCGCGACCGTCTTCTGGATGTTCTCGATCGAGATCTGCCGGTTCTGCACGGCGAGCAGATCCCGCAGCGCATCCTTCGCGAGCGCAAGAGAAATCTCCTGGCCGTGGAAGCTCGAGTAGGCGAGCACGCGCTTGAGCGCTCCTTCGAGCTCGCGCACGTTGGAGCGAATGTGCTTGGCAATGAAGAACGCAACCTGCTCGTCGAGCCGGATGCCGGAAGCAGCAGCTTTGGAGAGCAGAATGGCCACGCGCATCTCCAGCTCCGGCGGCTCGAGCGCGACGGTGAGACCCCAGCCGAAGCGTGAGATGAGCCGCTCCTCGATACCGGAAATTTCCTTGGGATAGGTATCGCAAGTGATGACGACCTGCTTGTGTGCCTCGATCAGCGTATTGAAGAGGTAGAAGAACTCCTCTTGGGTTCGCGTCTTGCCGCTGATGAACTGGATGTCGTCGATCAGCAGCAGATCGAGCGAACGATAGTAGCGCTTGAAGTCGTCGAAAGCCTTGTGCTGATAGGCGCGCACTACATCCGAAACGTAGGTTTCGGCGTGGATATAGCGAATCTTCGCGCTGGCGTTGGCGTCGAGGATATGGTTGCCGATCGCCTGGATCAGGTGCGTCTTGCCGAGCCCGACTCCGCCGTAGACGAACAACGGATTGTAGGAAGTCGGATGCTCCGCGACCTGAAGGCCGGCCGCACGAGCGAGTTGATTGGCTTTCCCGGCTACGAAAGCGGCGAAGGAGAACGCAGGATTGAGACTTGCCTGTTCCGTGCGGCGACCCGCCGCCTGCACGTCGGTCGCGCTCGCGGGCGCAGCCACCGTCTGGGCTCGCTCCGGTGTGTCAGCAACGGCGAGCCCCAGCCGCAGAGGACGCCCGACGGCAGTGGCGGCCAGCTCCTCGATGCGCGCGGCAAAGCGCTCCTTGACCCATTGCAGGACGAAGCGATTGGGCGCGATCAGCATCAGGCCATCGCCCGAGAATTCCAGTCGGAGCGGCCGAATCCAGGTGTTGAACTGTTGCGGCGTCAGCTCTTGCTTGAAGGCATCGAGGCAATTCGCCCAGAACGACGGCGTCGACATGGTGCTTCAGGGTGTCCGCAGCGGATGAAAAAGGAGGGCGCCATCGCGGGCACCCGATACCGCTGCCATTGTACTCACAACCGTAGCAGGTTATCCACAGCAACAAAGACCGTTTCGCGACGGCCCTTGTTCTGCGATTACGGGAGCGCATTTACCTTGACAGCGGAAGCGATAGAACGCTCTAATACAAGGCTTTTTTGTGAGCAGAGCTTCCCATGAAACGCACCTACCAGCCTTCCGTTATCCGGCGCAAGCGTACCCATGGATTCCGCGCGCGGATGCGCTCCGTCGGCGGCCGCAAGGTCCTTCGCTCGCGCCGCGCCAAGGGCCGTACGCGGCTCGTCGTCTGAACGCTTTGCGCGAGCGCGCGGCGCCATCCGCCCGGCGCTTGCGCCTTTGCGGCGTGCCTTGTTCGACAGCCTATTTCGCGCCGGCCGACGGCTGGACTCGCCTAGGGTCCAGGTGATCGTCGCGCCCGCGTCTGACCCGCCCGGACGGATCGGTTACGTGATCGGCGCAAAGCAGATGCCGCGCGCGGTGGATCGCAACCGGCTGCGGCGCGTGCTGCGCGAGGCGATGCGCAGCCGCCGTGCCACCCTCGTCGGCCTCGACGTCGTGATCCGGTTGCGCCGCGCTTGCGCACGCTCTGAGGTCGAGGCCGTCGCAAGCGAAGCGGTTGCGCTGCTCGACAGGCTCGATCACGCCAACAGCCGATGAAAACCCTGCTCGTCTTTCTCGTGCGCGTTTACCAATACACGCTGCGACCGCTGCTCGGAGCGCATTGCCGCTTCTACCCGAGCTGCTCGGAATACACCTGTGGGGCGATTGAGCGGCATGGCGCGATGAGAGGCCTTTTCCTCAGCGCGCGCCGCGTCGCGCGTTGTCACCCGTATCATCCGGGAGGCTACGACCCGGTCCCTTGACTGGCTCTCCTCACGCCCGCTCGAGCTGGCGTTCGTTCATGGACACCCAACGTCTGATCCTCTTCGCGATCTTCTCGTTCTCGCTGCTCTTCCTCTGGGAGCGCTGGCAGGCGGAGCAGCGTCCGCCGGCGTCGCCCGCCGCGAAGGCCAGCACTGAAGCAGCCGCGCCTTCGGCGACCAAGTCTGCGGGCGTTGCCACCACGCCGACAGCCGCCGTGCCGAGCGGCGCCACCGTTGCCGCCTCGGGCGAGCGCATCGGGATCAAGACCGATCGTTACGTGGCCGTCGTCGATACGCTTGGCGGAGTCATCACGCAGCTCTCCCTCACCGATCACCGCGATACGGAAGACGCGGCGAAACCGTATCGCGTGCTGCAGCAGAACGAGAATCGGACCTTCATCGCCCAGGCGGGGTTGATCGGCGAGGGGCTGCCGACCCATCGCACACTGTGGCAGGCATTGCCCGGACCGCGCGAGCTGGCGCCGGGTGCGGACAAGCTCGAGCTCAGGCTTGCCGCGACCGCCGCCAGCGGCGACAAGGTCGTGCAGACGCTCGGCTTCCACCGCGGCAGCTATATCATCGATGTCGCGTTCGAGGTGACCAATAGCTCTTCGTCCGCGGTATCGCCTTACGCGTACTTCCAACTCACGCGCGATACCAAGACGCCGGTGCAGCAAAGCTCATGGGCCCCCTCGTCGTACACCGGACCCGTTCTCTATAACGAGGCCGACAAGTACAAGAAGCTCGACTTCTCCGACATCGACAAGGGCAAGGCCAGATTCACCGAGAAGACCGACAACGGCTGGATCGGCATGGTCGAGCACTACTTCGTCGCCGCGTGGCTGCCGCCGGAGGCCAACAAGGCTACCCGCGAGTTCTATGTGAAGAAGCTCGACAACGGGCTCTACTCCGACGGCGTGATTCTGCCGATGGGCACGATCGCGCCGGGATCGACCGCGAGCGTCATGGTCCCGCTTTACGCCGGCCCGCAGGAGCAGGACATTCTAAAGGGCCTTGCACCGGGGCTCGACCGCGTCGTCGACTACGGCGTCTTCACCGTGATCGCCGAGCCGTTATTTCTGCTGCTCAAGTGGCTGCACTCGCTTATCGGCAACTGGGGTTGGGCGATCATCGCGATGACCATCATCATCAAGAGCGCGTTTTATCCGCTCAACCATGCGAGCGCGCGCTCGATGGCGAAGATGAAGGTCGTGGCGCCGAAGATGAAGGCGCTCCAGGAGCAGTACGCCAACGACAAGCAGCAGCTGCAGATAAAGATGATGGAGCTCTACAAGGCCGAGAAGATCAACCCGCTCGGCGGCTGCTTGCCGATCCTCGTCCAGATTCCGGTGTTCATCGCGCTCTACTGGGTCCTGCTCTCCGCCGTAGAGCTGCGCCACGCGCCATGGATAGGCTGGATACACGATCTCTCCGCGCCGGACCCGTACTGGGTGCTTCCGATCGTCTACGCGGTGACCGCGTACCTGCAGGTGAAGCTCTCGCCCACGCCGATCCAGGATCCGGTGCAGGCGAAGGTGATGCAGATCATGCCGATCGCCTTCTCGGTGATGTTCATCGTGTTTCCGTCGGGCCTCGTGCTGTACTGGCTCATCAATAACGCGATCCAGATCTTCCAGCAGTGGCACATGAACCGCGTGCTCACCCGCGAAGCAGCGGCTGCGGCTGCAAAGCGCCGCTAGCGTTTCGCGGCGACCATGCGCCCGGCCGCTGACACGATTGCGGCCGTCGCGACTCCCGCGGGACGCGGCGGCATCGGAGTGGTGCGCGTTTCGGGGAGCGAGCTCGGGCGATTGATCGCGGGAATTCTCGGGTCGACGCCGCCGGCGCGCAGCGCAACGCTCACGACGTTTCGTGGTGCGCACGGAGAGGCGCTCGACCAGGGGATAGCGTTGTACTTTCCCGCGCCGGCCTCCTATACGGGGGAGAGCGTGCTCGAGCTGCACGGCCACGGTGGCCCTGCGGTGCTGGCGCTCGTTCTCAGCCGCTGTCTCGATCTCGGTGCGCGCATTGCCGAGCCCGGCGAGTTCACGCGCCGCGCCTTTTTGAACGGGAAGCTCGACCTCGCGCAAGCCGAAGCGGTGGCCGATCTGATCGACGCCGCGACGACGACCGCGGCGCGCGCCGCGGCGCGAAGCCTCACTGGCGCTTTCTCCGAGGAAATCCACGTAGCGGTCGACGCCTTGGTCGAGCTTCGCAGTTTCACTGAAGCCTCGCTTGATTTCCCGGACGAGGATATCGAGTTCATGCGCGCGATCAACGCGGCCGGGAAGCTTGCCGCGCTGCGTGAGCGCATTGCTGGAATCGTCGGCCGCGCGCGCCAAGGGAACCTCCTGCGCGAAGGACTCGATGTTGTGCTGATCGGGCAGCCGAATGTCGGCAAGTCGAGCCTTCTCAATCAGCTGGTCGGCGAAGACGTGGCTATCGTCACGCCGGTCCCGGGCACCACGCGCGATGCGATTCGCGGCCGGATCGAGATTGGCGGCATACCCTTGCATGTCATCGACACGGCGGGATTGCACCCCGCCGCCGATGCGGTGGAAAGGATTGGTATCGAGCGAACCTGGAAGGCGATCGCGCGCGCCGATCTTGCGCTCGTGGTCACCGACGCGCGCGATCCGGAGCACGCGGAGGACGCCGCCATCGTCGCGCGGCTCGAACGCACGCTGCCGCGCATCGTCGTGCGCAACAAGATCGACCTTGCTCGGATCGGCCCTCGCTCGAGCCGCGACGACGGCGTGACCGAAGTATGGCTCTCGGCGAAGACGGGTGCGGGGCTCGATCTACTACGCGAGGCGATGCTCCACGCGGCTGGCGCGCACGACGACATGGAGGGAAGCTTCCTCGCGCGCGAACGTCACTTGAGGGCGCTCGACGCGGCAAGCGCTCATCTCGCCGCCGCTGCGGAGCATCTCGCTGCCCAAACTCCCCCGCTCGAGCTTTTCGCCGAAGAGCTGCGCGAGGCGCAGGAAGCGCTCGGCTCGATCACCGGCGAATTCACCGCTGACGATCTTCTCGGGGCCATCTTCAGTCGCTTCTGCATCGGCAAGTAGGAACGCGTCCGACAGGTCGCGCGAGCACATTGTCGTAAGATAGGAACGCTGCCCGCGGCTCTGGGTCGTAACACATACTTACAACTGGCCGCGAACGGCGCCATTAGAATCAAGCCAGAAGAAGAATCAATCGCCCGCGAGCCATGGCCGCGCCGGAATCCTTTGCCGATCCCCTATCGCGTGAGCGCGATCAACGCGCCTGGTACGCGCGCCGCAGCGCATGGCTCACCGGGGCGATCGTGCTCGTCATGCTTATCGTGGGTCTCTGGTGGTGGCTTTCACGATCTTCGCAAGGGGCAGGCGGATCGAGCCGCGGCGGTCTCGATCCAAACGCACGCGGGCTGCCGGTCGTCGCCGCGCCAGTGACAACGGGCAGCATCGACATCTATCTCAGCGCTCTCGGCACCGTGACACCGCGCAACATGGTGACGGTTCGCTCCCGCGTAGACGGCCAGTTGATGGAGGTCGCCTTCCGCGAAGGGCAGCTTGTCAGAGCGGGAGATCTCCTCGCGCAGATCGACCCGCGGCCGTTCGAAGTCCAGCTCACGCAAGCGCAGGGGCAGCTCGCCAAGGATGAAGCCCTGCTCAGGAACGCGCAGCTCGACCTCGAGCGCTACCGGACGCTGCTCTCGCAAGACTCGATATCGAAGCAGCAGGTGGACACGCAGGAGTCGCTTGTTCACCAGTACGAAGGCACGGTCAAGTCGGACCAAGGGCAGGTCGACAACGCCAAGCTCCAGCTCACCTATTCGCGCGTTACCGCGCCGATCGGCGGGGTGGTGGGTCTGCGCCAGGTCGACCCGGGCAACATCATCCACGCGTCCGACACGAACGGGCTCGTCGTCATTACGCAACTGCAGCCGATTACGGTGCTCTTCCCGATACCGGAGGACGACCTGCAGCAGGTCGTGAAACGAATCAAGTCCGGGGCGTCGCTTCCCGTCGAAGCCTGGGATCGCGCGCAGAAGGTGAAGCTCGCGACCGGCAAGCTCCTCACCTTGGATAACCAGATCGACACAGCGACCGGTACGGTCAAGCTTCGCGCCGAGTTCCCCAACGACGACAGCGCGCTTTTTCCCAACCAGTTCGTCAACGTGCGCATGCTCGTCGACACGCGTACCGACGCGACGCTCGTGCCCAGCGCTGCCATCCAGCGCGGCGCCCCCGGGACGTTCGTCTACGCCGTGAGCGATGACAAGAGCGTCAGCGTGAAGCCGCTCAAGCTCGGGCCGGTGCAGGGCGAGATCACGGCAGTGGAGAGCGGCATCGCGCCGGGGACGCAGGTGGTGGTCGACGGCGCCGACAAGCTGCGCGAGGGATCGAAGGTCGAGTTGATCACGCGCGAGGCGCGCAATGCGCCCGCCGCGGCGCCACAGCGTCCCAGCAAGAGCGGCGGCGAACGCCGCAAGAGCGGAAGCTGAATCGGTAAGCGCGGCGCCGACGCGACCGCGAGCGAGCGATGAACCCATCCCGCCCCTTCATCCTCCGGCCGGTGGCGACCTCGCTCCTGATGGTCGCGATCCTGCTCGCGGGGATCGTCGCTTATCGTGTGCTGCCGCTCTCGGCGCTGCCACAGGTCGACTATCCGACGATCCAGGTGGTCACGCTTTACCCCGGCGCGAGCCCGGACGTCGTAACCTCGTCGATCACCGCCCCGCTCGAACGCCAGTTCGGGCAGATGCCGGGACTGAACCAGATGTCTTCGACCAGTTCGGGCGGAGCCTCGGTCATCACGCTGCAGTTCAGCCTTCAGCTCACGCTGGATGTCGCCGAGCAGGAAGTACAAGCCGCGATCAACGCCTCGAGCAATCTGCTGCCGAGCGACCTGCCGACGCCGCCGATCTACAACAAGGTCAATCCGGCCGACACGCCAATCGTCATTCTCGCGCTGACCTCGAAGACGCTACCGTTGCCGAAGCTCTACGATCTTGCCGACACGCGCCTCGCGACCAAACTTTCGCAGCTTCCCGGCGTTGGATTGGTGAGTCTCTCCGGCGGGCAGCGCCCGGCCGTTCGGGTGCAGGCGAACCCGCAGGCACTCGCCGCCGTGAACCTCTCGCTCGACGACGTACGCACGGCAATCG
>DATKJP010000140.1:0-2005 GCA_035543635.1 Casimicrobiaceae bacterium | reverse complement strand
TCGCGGGAGCGCCATGGCGGCCCGCCGTATTTCTGGTTCACCGAGATCAAGGCGCCGGCGGCGGGCTCCTGGCATGCGACGCTCACCCCCCAGCAGATGGGAACAGGATGCGGCCCGATCACGCGCGAGATCAAGGTGCGTCCGGACAAACCGGGCGGGCCGGGCTTCGCCGCAGGAAGCACCTGGCCCTTGCGCAACACCTGGAATCGCGCAAGCGAGAACCTGTTCTCCGCTTGGATCGAGAAGCTGTTCGACGATCCGCTCGATGCGGAGCCGTCGTGGCCGGCGTTGCACGAGGTGGTGCGCGATCCCTCGCGCAATTTTCTGTTCAACCATCTCGGCCTCAACGAAGACGCCAAAATCTATCTTCGTCCCGACTGCGCCGATCTTCCCTACACCTTGCGAGCGTACTTCGCGTACAAAATGGGGCTGCCCTACGGCTTCTCGAAGTGCTCGCGCGGCGGCGGCGGCCACGCGCCGACCTGCCCGCAATGGTTCAGCTTGCAGAGCGCCGAAGAGGCCAAGCCCCCACCGCCACCTCCGGTCGCGGCGCCCATCCCACCGGCCGTGAGCGGATATTTCGGGTTTTCGAGCGCACCGGCGCCGCTCGCGCCGCCGGCTCCGAAGCGGTCCGGGTCCGCGGCGTCATTCGCTGAATTGCTGCAGATCGTCTGGGACAGCGTCCATTCCGGCTCGGGGCGCACCGCGCTCGCTGACAACAACACCGATTACTATCCAGTGCCGCTCTCAGCAGACGCGTTGCGTCCAGGCACCGTCTATGCTGATCCTTACGGGCACATCCTGATGATCGTGCGCCGCGTTGCGCAAACGGAGGATGCCGCCGGCATCATTCTGGCCGTCGACGGCCAGCCCGACGGCACGGTCGCGCGCAAGCGCTTCTGGCGCGGCAACTTCCTGTTTGCACAGGACCCCGCACTCGGCGGTCCGGGATTCAAGCGCTTCCGTCCGGTAGTGGTCGCCAACGGCGCGATGCGGCGGTTGACCAATGCCGAGATCGCGAAGAACCCGCAATACGCCGATTTCTCGCTTGATCAGTCGCGGCTCGGCGTCGAGGACTTCTACGACCGCATGGACGATGTGATGTCGCCCTCCCCACTCGATCCGACGCGCGCGATGAAGGAAGCGATCAGGTCGCTCGAAGAGCAAGTGAAAGTGCGTGTGACCTCGGTCGAGAATGGACGCAAGTTCCAGAACAGCAAGCGTGGCGAAGCGACCATGCCGGACGGCGCCGCGATCTTCGAAACGAGCGGTGCGTGGGAAGACTTCTCGACGCCGTCGCGCGACTTGCGCTTGTTGATCGCGATCGACGTGGTGCTCGGCTTTCCGGCTCGGGTCGCGCGGCTGCCCGAGCGCTACGCGATGCCGAGTGACAAGAGCGTCGCGGAAGTGAAGGCCGAATTGCAGCGCGTGCTCGAGTCCGAGCTGGCGACGCGCAAGTTCTCGTATCCGCGCAGTGACGGCTCCGCGTGGACGCTGACACTGCGCAACGTGATCGACCGCGCGGTGGCTCTCGAGATGGCCTACAACCCCAACGACTGCGTCGAGCTGCGTTGGGGCGCGCCAGCCAAGAGCGACGAAGCTTCAACCTGCAAGCACTACGCGCCGGCAGCGCAGCGCGAGAAGATGAGCAAATACCGCGCCTGGTTTCACGATCGGCGTCGGCCACCACGAGCGTGAGCCGCTGCCGCACTGACTTATCGCGTTGGACGGAACAGCTCCACCCTAGCCGGCGTGGAACGCTGCTCGTCCACGGTCGCGGTGCGATGTAGATTTGGCTCGAGTGTTGCAACGCTCGCGCCGAAGCGTGCGCGATATACCTGCAGATTCTCCATGACGCGCTGAACATAGTTGCGTGTCTCTGAGAACGGGATGCGCTCCACCCAGTCGACCGCATCGACCTTGGGATCGCGCGGATCGCCGTGCTGCGCTATCCATTGCTCGACTCGGCCACGGCCCGCGTTGTAGCCGGCAAAGGTAAGAACAT
>DATKJP010000139.1:0-2115 GCA_035543635.1 Casimicrobiaceae bacterium | reverse complement strand
TGACGCGAGCGTCGCCTCCGACGACGCCATACTGGACGCCGCAATCGAGGCCGGCGCCGACGACGTGATTTCGAGCCGAAGCGGTCACGAGATCTACGCCTCGCAGGAGAATTTTCGCGACGTGGCGAAGGCGCTGGAGGCTAGGTTCGGCGAGCCGCGCAAGGCAGCGCTGACCTGGAAGCCGCAGAACACGGTGACCGTGGACGACGAAACCGGCGAAAAGCTGCTGAAGCTGATGGAGCTGCTCAACGAGCACGACGACGTGCAGAACGTGTTCGCGAATTTCGAGGTGTCGGACGCACTTGTCGCCAAAATGGGCGGGTAAGCGCGGTCATTGCGAGGAGCTTCGCTTGCGCCCCGCAGTGACGAATCAGGCGAAGCTCCGCGGTTGATAGCCTGCTGCCTGCGCTAGGCTTGGGACTCCCGCATGGGTTATAAAAACCCATGACACCGCAGCCGATTCGCACTTGCCTTCGTATCCTCGGCATCGATCCGGGGCTCCGCCGCACCGGCTGGGGCGTGATCGAGAGCGACGGCAACCGCCTCACTTTCGTCGGCTGCGGCTCTGTGGAACCACAGGATACCCTGCCGCTCGCGAGCCGTCTGCTGGCGATCCACGAAGGGCTCGGAGCGGTGTTGCGGGATTTCAAGCCGGCCGAAGCCGCCATCGAGCAGACCTTCGTCAACAAGGACGGCGTTGCCACGCTGAAGCTCGGGCAGGCGCGGGGCGTTGCCATGCTGACGCCCGCAATGTTCGGCATTCAGATTGCCGAATATGCGCCGAACCTGGTGAAGAAGACCCTGGTCGGTGTGGGACATGCCGACAAGAACCAGGTCGCGATGATGCTGAAACTGCTGTTGCCGAAAGCCGAGCCGACATCGCCTGACGCAGCCGACGCGCTCGCGATCGCGATCACCCATGCCCACCATCGCCAGAGCGCGACGCTGCGGCTGAAGGTTGTCGGAATATGATCGGCAAGCTCAAGGGACTGATCGATTCTTACGGCGAGGATTTTCTCATCCTCGACGTCGGCGGCGTCGGCTATCAGGTGCACTGCTCGGCGCGCACGCTGCAGGCGCTGCCCGCACCCGGGCAGGCCGCGGTGCTCTCGATCGAGACCTATGTCCGCGAGGATCAGATCAAGCTGTTCGGCTTCAGGAGCGACAGCGAGCGCGAATGGTTTCGCCTGTTGCAGACGGTGCAAGGCGTCGGCGCCAAGGTAGCCCTTGCCGTGCTCGGAACGCTGCCGCCGGCAGAACTTGCCAACGCGATCGCGCTGCGCGACAAGGCCGCCGTGACGCGGACGCCCGGCGTCGGCCCGAAGGTCGCCGAGCGCATCGTCACTGAACTGAAGGACAAGGCCCCGGCTTTCGCCAACGTCGATCCCGCGGTTGTGAGTCTCTCCGGCGCGCTCGACGATCAGCGCGCACCGCGTCCGGTGACGGATGCGATCTCCGCGCTGGTCAATCTCGGCTATGGTCAGCCGCAGGCGGCGGCTGCGATCGCGTCCGCTTCGCGCGATGCCGGCGAGCATGCGGGAGTGGCGCAGCTCATACGGCTCGGCCTTAAGGAGCTCGCGAGGTGAATCAACCCTCCCGCATCGTGACCCCCGAACGACGCAACGAGGATACCGGCGATACCGCGCTCCGCCCGCAACGCTTGTCCGAGTTCGTCGGACAGCAGCAGGCGCGCGCCAATCTCGCCGTCTTCATCGAGGCCGCGCGAAAGCGCGGCGAGGCGCTGGACCATGTGCTGTTCGTAGGTCCTCCCGGACTCGGCAAGACCACGCTCGCGCAGATCGTGGCGCGCGAACTTGGCGTCGGCTTTCGCGCAACCTCGGGGCCGGTGATTGCGAAGGCGGGCGATCTCGCCGCGCTCCTCACCAATCTCGAGGAACGCGACGTACTCTTCATCGACGAGATTCATCGCCTGAGCCCGGCCGTCGAAGAAGTGCTCTATCCCGCGATGGAGGATTTCCAGCTCGTCCTCGGTGTAGAAATTGAGCCGCACCGGAATCCCAAACCGGTCGCGCAACGGGTTGGTCAACAACCCCGCCCGCGTCGTGGCGCCGATCAACGTGAACTTCGCGAGCTCGATCTTGACCGAGCGGGCTG
>DATKJP010000138.1:0-7317 GCA_035543635.1 Casimicrobiaceae bacterium | reverse complement strand
GCCTGCAAGGGCAAGTTGGGAATCCTCCGCGGCCGGCAGTCCGGCCATTGATTGCGACCGCCGCAGAACCAGCGGTCGGTCATTCGACACTCGCCGCCATCTTAGCTGCGGGGTTATACTGTGGTCAAGTGGTCTAACCACCGGACCACGATTGCCTCGAAACATCGCCTCCTCGCCGCGCTGAACTGCATCCTGTCGATGTTTGACCGCTATGAAAATTACTTCCTGCCGCGTAGTCGTTTGTTGCCCCGGGCGCAATTTCGTCACGCTCAAGATCGAGACCGATGCCGGTCTGCATGGTCTGGGCGATGCGACACTCAACGGTCGCGAATTGGCGGTCGCCTCCTACCTCAAGGATCACATCGTGCCGCTGCTGATCGGGCGCGACCCGGCGCGAATCGAAGACACCTGGCAATACCTCTATCGCGGCGCGTATTGGCGCCGCGGGCCGGTGACGATGAGCGCGATCGCAGCGGTCGACACCGCGCTGTGGGACATCAAAGCGAAGCTGGCGCAGCTCCCGCTCTACGAACTGCTCGGCGGCCGCAGCCGCGACGGCGTGATGGTTTATGGACACGCCAACGGACGCGACATCGCGGAGACCTGCGACGAAGTCGCCCGCTACATCGACATGGGCTACAAGGCGATCCGCGCGCAATCCGGTATCCCTGGTCTCGCATCCACCTACGGCGTGTCGAAGGATCGCATGTACTACGAGCCCGCAGATGCAGCGATCCCGACGGAGAACACATGGTCGACCACGAAATATCTCGACCATGCGCCGAAGCTCTTCGAAGCGGTACGAGCCCGTTTCGGCTTCGAGCATCACATTCTGCACGACGTGCACCACCGCCTGACACCGATCGAGGCGGGGCGGCTCGGAAAGTCGCTCGAGCCCTATCGCCTGTTCTGGATGGAAGATCCGACGCCGGCGGAAAATCAGGAAGGCTTTCGGCTGATCCGCGAGCACACGGTGACGCCGATCGCGGTGGGTGAGGTATTCAACACGATCTACGACTGCCAGGCGCTGATCACTGAGCAACTGATCGACTACATCCGCGCGACCGTCGTCCACGCCGGCGGCATCACGCACCTGAGGCGCATCGCGCAACTTGCCGACTTGTACTACGTGCGCACCGGCTGTCACGGCGCTACCGATCTCTCACCGGTGTGCATGGGCGCGGCGCTGCACTTCGATACCTGGGTTCCCAACTTCGGCGTGCAGGAGTACATGCGCCACACCGCGGAGACCGACGCGGTGTTTCCGCACGCGTACTTCTTCGAGAATGGCTACCTGCATCCGGGCGATGCGCCCGGTCACGGCGTGGACATCGACGAGGCGCTCGCCGCCAAGTACCCCTACAAGCCGAGCGCGCTTCCGGTAAACCGTCTCGAAGACGGATCGATGTGGAACTGGTAGCGCGACCGCCTATCCGGCTTTGAAGTGCCCCGACTTGCCGCCGGACTTCTCGAGCAGGCGGATGTTCTCGATGCGCATGCCGCGCTCGACCGCCTTGCACATGTCGTAGATCGTAAGCAGGCCCACGGCCACGGCTGTCAGCGCTTCCATCTCGACGCCCGTACGATCGACCGTCTCCGCGGTCACCTCCAGCTCGACCGCTCCGGCACGCTCGTCGAAAATGAACTCCACGCCGACGTGCGTCAGCGGCAAGGGGTGGGCGAGCGGAATCAGCTCCGATGCACGCTTCGCCGCCTGAATCGCCGCGATACGAGCAACGCCGAGCACGTCGCCCTTCCGCGCGGAACCGGAACGGATCAGCGCCAGGGTCTCGCCTCGCATCGCGATGCGGCCCCCGGCGCGCGCGATGCGCTTCGTAGGCTCCTTCGCCGCGATGTCGACCATTCGCGCCTGCCCGGCCGCATCAAAATGGGTAAAATGCGAACTCTCTCCGGCCATCGCGCTCGAATCGCAATCTCAACCGTGAGCGGCCATCATAGCATCATGCCTGACGCGCGCCGGGCGCGGCGTCTCTTGCGCCGGATCATCTCCGGCGTCGTTGCCGTTGCGCTTGCCTGTCCACCGCTTGCCTTCGCGCAAACGAATCTCCCCGAGCTGGGGGACCCGTCGCAAACCGTGCTCTCCGGCGCGCAGGAGCGCAAGGTCGGCGAAACCATCATGCAGCAGATCCGCGCGAGCGGCGGCTACCTCTTCGACCCGGAAGTCAGCAGTTACCTCAACGAGCTGGGCAATCGCCTGGTGACTGCGGTTCCGGGCGCGCCGTTCGACTTTGAGTTCTTTGCGATGGCCGACCCGACGATCAACGCGTTCGCGCTGCCGGGCGGGTTCGTCGGAGTGAACACGGGGCTGATCCTGCTCACGCAAACGGAATCGGAGCTCGCCTCGGTCCTCGGGCACGAAATCACACACGTGACTCAGCACCACATGGCACGCAGCATCGTCAATCAGCGCGATGCGGCGCTGATGTCGATAGCAGCGCTGGCGGCGGCCATCCTCGCTTCGCGCTCGCGCTCGAGCTCGAGCGGAGACATGACTTCGGCAGGCATCGCCGCAGCGCAGGGGCTTGCCATCCAGAGCCAGATCGATTTCACGCGGCAGAACGAAGAGGAGGCCGACCGGCTCGGGTTTGCGCGAACCTATGCGGCGGGCTTCGACCCGAACGCGATGGCGACCTTCTTCGAGCGGCTGATGCGCGCGTCGACCTGGTTCGAAGGCAATGCGCCGTCCTATTTCCGCGACCACCCGGAAACCTACCAGCGCATCGCCGAAGCACAGGCGCGCGCCTTCACCAAGCCGTTCCGGCAGGTTCCCGATACGCTCGATTTCCAGATGGTGCGCGCGCTCCTGAAGAGCTACGAGGGGACGCCGAAGGATGCGGTCTTTTTCTTCCAGGACGCGATTGCCGAAAAGAAATACAACAACGAGATCGCGGCACACTACGGGCTCGTTGCCTCCTATCTTCGCGCCGAGGATTTCAAGCACGCGGAAGAAGAGCTGGCCAGGCTCGAGAAGATCGCACCGCTGCATCCGATGGTCGAGGGCGTAGCGGGTCAGGTGTTGATGCAGTCCGGCCAGCTCAAGAAGGCAATAGCGCGCTATGAAGCGGCGCTCACGCGCTACCCGAGCAAGATGCAGCTCATCTACGACTATCCTGAGGCTTTGCTTAAGGATAATCAGCCAGCGAAAGCGGCGGCGTTTCTCTCCGAGCAGCTGCAGCGTTTTCCCGGCGACGGCCCGTTACACCAGGTTGCGTCCAAAGCCTATGCCGCCCTCGGCAAGCAGCTCCTGCAGCATCAGCATCTGGCCGAGTATTACGCCTGGCAAGGCAATCTGCGAGGCGCAGTCACGCAGCTCGAACTCGCGGTCAAGGCAGGTGACGGTGACTTCTACCAGCTCTCGGTTGCGGAGAGCCGCCTGCGCGCAGTGCGCCAGGAGCTTGCCGAGCAGGAAAAAACCGTCGGACACGGCCGACCCGGGCTGAGCCGGGTCGCTCAGTAGCTCCTACGCCCGGCGGAGCGGGATGAAGCGGAGCGCGACGCCGTTATTGCAGTAGCGCAGCCCCGTCGGCTGCGGGCCATCGTCGAAAACGTGACCCTGATGCCCACCGCAGCGCGCGCAGTGGTACTCCGTCCGCGCCACGATGAGCTTGTAGTCCTGCTTCGTTCCCAAGTGGTCCGGTATCAGCGTGAAGAAACTCGGCCAGCCAGTCCCGCTGTCGAATTTCATCGCTGATGAAAAGAGCGGCAACGTGCAAGCCGCACACACGAAGATGCCAGGCCTCTTCTCGTCGTTGAGCGGGCTCGAGAAAGGCCGCTCGGTTCCTTCCTGACGCAGCACGTTAAATTGCACGGCGTCGAGCGACTGCTTCCACTCAGCATCACTCTTGTTTAAGGGCTCAACTGAAAGAGCAACTTCGGCGCCCGGCGCCAGAAGCTTTTGCCAGTCTCGCTGCAATTCAGCGACCGATGCAGTACGCGCTGCGGCGAAGCCATTCGGCGCGTTCCATAACATCCACGCCGCGGCAGGGAGACTCGCAAGAAAATTACGGCGTCGCATGGATCTTTCTCCTTCCAGTTGACCGCGTGCCTGGCGCTTCATTCTGCGCTCAACGACAGAGTCGTTCAGGCTGGCACCGAGCTTACTGTTAAGCTCATTTGTCGCCAAGTCATGCCAAGGCCATGATTCTGCGCTTTCTTCTAGATTCGGCCCCGTCAATAAGGGCAGTTGGCGACGCGAGCACCTGTAGTTTTATACAGTTGACAGCTTTTCGTCAGGAAGCTTACATTGATCTGCGTGCGCCTGCTCGCCAGGCGCGCATCTTCATCTCAGTCTCTTGGGGGGAATGATGAAGATCCTCGTGATCGATGATCACCCGCTGATTCAGGAAGCGCTCGAGCACGTCTTGAAAGCGCTCGATCCGGCCGTCGACCTGGTCCGGGCGCATGATGCGTCGGAAGCGCATGCCGCCCTATCGCGCGAGCCGGACACCGATCTCATCCTGCTCGACCTGACGCTTCCCGGCTGCGACGGTTTTGTGCTGCTCGGCGACTTGCGCGAGGAATGGCCCGCGACGCCGTTGCTCGTTCTGTCGGCGACCCATGACCGCGCAACGGTGGAGCGAGCGCTGGACCTCGGGGCAATGGGGTTCATCCCGAAGACGGCCAACACGCGCGTGCTGCTCGACGCGCTGCGGCTGGTCCTCGCCGGCGGCGTCTACATTCCGAGCCATACCTCGGGGCTCACTGGTGCGATACGCCCGCGCTCGGCGATGAAGCCCGAGCAGCTCGGGCTCACTGCCCGCCAGGCCGATGTGTTGAAGCTTCTCGTCGAAGGCAAGCCGAACAAGCTCATCTGCCGTGACCTGCGCCTGTCCGAAGGCACGGTGAAGGTGCACGTCAGCGCCATCCTGCGCGCGCTCAACGTGCGCAATCGCACGCAGGTGGTGATCGAGCTCGCTCGCCGGGGCGTGCGCTTCGGAACGCCGTCGACGTTGCGCTAGATCTTTTCGCGCTCTACGAAAGTGGCCTCGATCAACGCGCTCGACCCGGGCCTGCTGGCGCGCGCTCGCGCCGAGCAGGTCGCGACGCTCTACACGCAGTGGAGCCGAACCACGATGTCGATGGTCCTCGGCGGCGCGATTCTCGTCGTGGTGATGTGGCGCGTCGCTCCGCACTTAGAGCTTGCGCTCTGGTGTGTCGCGATTCTGCTCAATCAGGCCTGGCGCTATCTGCTCGCGCGGCGTTATCGCGTCACCGATCCCCCTGCAAATGCGCGCGAGCGCTGGGGCTACGCCTGGGCGCTCGGGTCGACGATCGCCGGAACGCTATGGGGCATTGCGGGCGTCGCGTGGTTCACGCCTGGAGATCCGGGGCATCAGGCGCTGCTGATCGTGTGCCTGTTCGGGGTCATTCTGGGCGGACTAACGCTGACGACCGTCTTCAAGCCTTCGTTCTACGGCTTCGTTCTGCCGGCGCTGCTGCCACCGATCGCGCGCGTAGCCTTCGAGGGCGACGAAGTGCACCTGTTCATCGCCGGCGTGCTGCTGGTCGTCTTGGCTTTCGCTCTTCGCTTCGGCCATGTGCTCAACGACCAGCTCACGCGATCGCTTGCGATACGCTACGAAAACATCGACCTCATCGCGGAGCTGCAGTCGCAAACCGCCGCCGCCGATCGCGCGCGGTCCGCAGCTGAAGCTGCGGACCGCGGCAAGACGCAATTCCTCGCCGCGGCGAGCCATGATCTGCGCCAGCCGCTGCATGCCATGGGGCTCTTCGCAGCCACGCTGTCGACGAAGGTGCAGGACCCGGACGTGCGTAACCTCGTTGAGAGCATCAATGCCTCGGTCGAGGCGCTCGAGCAGCTCTTCAGCACGCTCCTGGATATCTCCAAGCTCGACGCCGGCGCCGTCGTGCCGAGCCGCGCCAGCTTCCCGCTCGCGCCGCTGCTCGCACGCATCGAACACGAGATGGCGCCGCTCGCCGACGCGAAGGGCCTCCGCCTGACTGTCGTCGGCACCCGCGCTCGCGTCGACAGCGACCCTGTTCTGCTCGAGCGAATCGTCGCTAACCTGGTTTCTAACGCTATCCGTTACACGACGGGCGGCGGGGTCATTGTGGGCGCACGACCGCGCGGCTCACGGGTATCGCTCGAAGTATGGGATTCCGGAGTCGGCATCGCCGCAGCGGAGCGCGAACGTATCTTCGAGGAGTTCTACCAGATCGGAAACGTCGAGCGACACAGCAGCAAGGGGATGGGATTGGGACTCGCCATCACGCGACGGCTGGCCGCCTTGCTCGGCCATGTCCTGCGCGTCGATTCGCGTCCCGAGATCGGCTCGCGCTTCGCGGTCGAGCTTCCGCGCGCGGAGCCGGAGCAGCGCCGGCCGGCCTCGCAAGCATCTGTCCGGCAGGAGGCGCATCGAGCTGCGCTCGCCGGAGCACTGGTTGCCGTAATCGATGACGAGGTGGCAGTCGTCGACGGCATGCGGGCGCTCTTTTCCGCATGGGGCGCAGAGGTCATCGCCGCAACGTCTGGCGATGACCTGCTCGCTGCTCTCGGTGAAGCCGAGCGGTACCCAGACCTCATCGTCGCCGACTATCGCCTCGCACGCGGCGAGTTGGGAAGCGCTGTGGTGGCGAGACTTCGCGATAAGCTGGGACTTCCGATCCCGGCCGTCCTGATCAGCGGCGACCTGTCGGTGACCGCGCAGCGCGCGATGCGTGCGTCGGGCTGCGCAGTGCTGGTCAAGCCCGTATTGCCCGGTGAGCTGAGCGCCGTTTCGACGAGCTTGCTCACCGAGCGCGGCCGCGCCGATGCGAAGCTGATGGCGCGGCAGCAGGACAGCAGCGGATAGCGCTTTATTGCGGAGAGCAGAACCCCACGCCGACACCGGTACCCTCGGGGCTCCATCCGAGGCCGATCATCTGTAAGCGCACGTTCGCGTCGGTCGTGAAGCGGTGATTCGGTGCACCCCCGATGCCGTTGTTATAGAGCCTGTAAACCGGAATTGTCCCGGCAGTGCAGCTGCCGTCGTTGGCGGGCAAGGCTATGTTGAACACCTGGCCCTCGAGCTGCCAATCGGGATTGGTCAACAGCGCGTTGTATTCCAGGGTGCTCGCCGTGTAGAAATGAGAGCTCTTGGGAGCGAACGTCGTGCTGAAGAATCGGTACACCGGCAGCGCGGATGCAGGCGCATCTGTGGAAGCATAGACATTGAACTGGTAGCCGGTGCGCTGCCATCCGGCAAACATGCCGCTGTCGAGCGCCACGACTTCAGCAGGTATCGCGGTGACGAAGTACATGCCCCAAGCCGCGTAGTAGTACTCGATGGCCGGTAG
>DATKJP010000137.1:0-2153 GCA_035543635.1 Casimicrobiaceae bacterium | reverse complement strand
GTCCTCCACTGTCCGTCATGGCCGTCGATTACCTGCAGAAGATACTGACCGCGAAGGTCTACGACGTGGCGATCGAGTCGCCGCTCGATCTCGCGACTTCGCTGTCGCATCGCCTCGGCAACCGAATCCTCCTCAAGCGCGAGGACCAGCAGCCGGTGTTCTCGTTCAAGCTGCGCGGCGCCTACAACAAGATGGCGCATCTTTCGGCAACCGAGTGCGCTCGCGGCGTCATCGCCGCCTCCGCGGGCAACCACGCTCAGGGCGTCGCGCTCGCGGCGCAGAAGCTCGGCTGCGGAGCAACGATCGTGATGCCGGTCACCACACCGCACATCAAGATCACGGCGGTCGAGTCCCGCGGCGCGAAGGTGGTGCTGCACGGCGATTCCTACAGCGATGCGTACGCGCATGCGATGCTGCTGCAGAAGCGCTCGCGTGCGACCTTCGTACACCCATACGATGACCCCGACGTGATCGCGGGGCAGGGAACGATCGGCGTGGAGATCCTGCGCCAGTGGCAGGGGCCGCTCGACGCGATCTTCGTCGCGATCGGCGGCGGGGGGTTGATCAGCGGGATCGCTTCGTACGTCAAACGCGTGCGCCCCGACATCAAGGTGATCGGCGTGCAGCCCGAAGACTCGGACGCGATGGCACGCTCGATCGCCGCCGGCCGGCGCGTGAAGCTCGCCCATGTCGGGCTCTTCGCCGACGGCGTCGCGGTGAAGCAGGTCGGCAAGGAGACCTACCGGCTCGTCAAGCAATACGTGGACGACATCGTGCTCGTCGACACCGACGCGACATGCGCGGCGCTGAAGGACGTGTTCGAAGACACCCGATCGATCCTCGAACCGGCAGGCGCGTTGGCGATCGCCGGTGCGAAGGCGTGGATCGAACGGCATCGGGTGAAGGAGCGGACGTTCGTCGCGATAGCCTGCGGTGCCAACATGAACTTCGACCGCTTGCGCTTCGTCGCCGAGCGCGCCGAGCTCGGCGAGGAGCGCGAGGCGGTGCTCGCCGTCACGATTCCCGAGCATCCCGGGAGCTTCCGAGCGTTTTGCAGGCTTCTCGGCAAGCGCTCGATCACCGAGTTCAACTACCGCTATGCCGATCCAAAGGTCGCGCATCTGTTCGTCGGCATCGAAGTTGCGAACCGTCACGAGACCGAACACCTGCTCTCCGAGCTGCATAAGCAGCGTATCAGGGCCTACGACCTCTCCGACAACGAAATGGCGAAGCTCCACGTCCGCCACCTGGTCGGCGGACACGCGCCGGCGGCGGAGAACGAGATCCTGTATCGCTTCGAATTCCCGGAGCGCCCGGGCGCTCTGATGAAGTTCCTGAACAGCATGAGCCGCGGCTGGAACATCAGCCTGTTCCACTATCGCAATCACGGCGCCGACTACGGCCGGGTACTCGTCGGAATGCAGGTCCCGCCCTCCGACAAGGGCAAGTTTCGCGATTTCCTCGATCGACTCGGCTACGACTGCGTCGAGGAAACCGCCAATCCCGCTTACAAGATGTTTCTCGGCCGCTAGGCGCGGCGGCCGCGGCTCGCCACTGCCGCTGGCAGGCGGCGGCTCAGCGTATGCCGGTCGCTGCCGATGTCGCTCCCCGACGCCAGAGGGCAGGGTACGCCCCTCCGCGTCAGGCTGACCCCTCGAAAACTTGCTCGTCCGCCACAATTCTCTCCCAAACGCCCGCAGATGCCGATTCAGGCAAAGTTTATGCTCTATGCAACAAGCTGTCCCCATGGCATATTTGCCCGCGACCCGTTGTGGCCCACAATTTGCTCGTATACAAGGGCGGAGTTGCGCAAAGGAAAAGCATGGTGCCGGAGCAAAACGCGTTGACGGGCGTCAAGGTCATGGTGATCGATGACTCGAACACCATTCGCCGCAGCGCCGAGATTTTCCTGCTGCAGGCAGGCTGCGCGGTGATCCTCGCCGAAGACGGGTTCGACGCGCTCGCCAAGATCGCCGACCATCATCCCGACCTCGTCTTCGTTGACATCATGATGCCGCGTCTCGATGGCTATCAGACCTGCGCGCTGATCAAGAAAAACGCTAAGTTCCATTCGACACCGGTGATCATGCTCTCTTCCAAGGACGGGTTGTTCGATCGTGCGCGCGGGCGGATGGTCGGATCCGATCAATACC
>DATKJP010000136.1:0-19526 GCA_035543635.1 Casimicrobiaceae bacterium | reverse complement strand
GAACCCGGCTCCATCGCCGACGCCGACCTCATTCCGAGCGAAGATGGCGTGCAACGCTGGATCTATTCCGACTACCGCACCGACGAAGGCACCAAGGTGAGGACGTTGGCTTCGCGCCTCGCGGAGATCGCGGGCGGGCCTTCGTATGCTGCGCCGTTCATGCTCGCGCCGGCCGCTCCGCTGGAAAGCCTGCCAACCTATGCGCTGATCGATGTCTTGGATTGCATCAAGCGCAGTCCAGAAACGATTGGTAACGTATTCGCTGATAAGGTCGTGCTCGTCGGAGGCACGCTGGCGGAAGAGGATCGCAAGCGCGCGCCGGATCGATTCCTTCGCTGGCCTGCTCCGACTGCGACGGTTCCGAAGAACGGTGGCTGCGAGATGATTCCTCTCGGCCGATCGGCGCCCGAGAACGACTCGGTACCAGGCGTACACATCCACGCGGCGGCGGTCGAAAGCTTGCTCTCCGGAGGCGGAGTGAGCGTGGTGCCGGCGTCGGCGCGCATCGCCGCGGCGGCCGGATTCGCGGTCATTTGCGCGAGCCTCGGCTTGTATCTCGCGCCGGTCGCTGCGGTCGGCGCATTCTTCCCGTTTCTGCTCGGGCTGTTCGCGATATCGGTGCTCGGCATCTCCGGCGGTTATTGGCTGCCGATCGCGATGCCCGCGAGCGCAGGGCTCGCCTCGCTGCTTAGTGGACAACTCACGCGCTTCCTCGCCGAGGATCGGAGACGCAGACGCCTCGAAAGCGCTTTCGGCCGCTACCTCGCCCCTGCGATCGTCAGCCAACTGGCCGACGCGGAGCTCGATGTGCAGCTTGGCGGCGAGGAGCGCGACATCACCGTCATGTTTGCGGATCTCAGCAACTTCACGGCGATCTCCGACACGCTAGCGCCGCGCGAGCTGATGGAGCTGACCAATCGCTACTTCAAGGTCATCGTCGAAGTGATCGACGAAACTGGCGGCTACGTCGACAAGTTTATCGGCGACTCGGTGATGGCTTTGTGGGGCGCGCCGGCGGCGGCAGCCGATGCGCCCGCGCGCGCGCTGAAGAGCGCGCTTCTGATTCAGGAACGCGTGCAAGCGCTCAAATCGTCAGGTGCCGCCAAGGACCTTGCGGGCTTCGACGTCAAGATGGGAATAAGCTCCGGGCCGGCGATCGTAGGTAATGTCGGCGCGCCGCGCCGCTTAAGCTACACGGCCCTCGGCGCAACGATCAACCTCGCGGCGCGGCTGGAGAAGGTCTGCTCGACCTTCGAATGCCGCATCGTCGTCGATTCGGCCACCATGGAGGCGATGCGTGACCGATATCTCTTTTGCGAGCTCGATAGCGTAAGCCTTAAGGGAAAGCGTCACCCCGTGGCGGTCTACGAGGCGATCGCGCCGATCGATCTGGCGACACCGGAACAGCGCGAATACGTCGCCCGCTACCATGCTGCGCTGCTGTGCTATCGAGCGGGAGAACTGGAGCGCGCAGCGAAGCTCTGGACGGAGCTGGAAACCGTCGCGCACGGCGCCGCGCCGCAAGTGATGGCCCAGCGCGCGCGAACGGGCAAGGCAACTGATACGGCACTGACGTCCGGTTGACGTCCATGCGAGCTACCAGAGGCTTTCACGCGACGAGAAGTAAGAAGGCATAATCCCGGAGGTTACTCGGCAGCTTTTCATGTTCAAACTCGCCATCATCGGCTCCGGACCCTCCGGCCTCTCCGCCGCCGCGCACGCGGCTGAGCTAGGCGTTCCGCACGTGCTGCTCGAGTCCGAGCAGCACGCCAGCGACACGATCTACAAATACCAGAAGGGCAAGTACGTGATGGCGGAGCCGAACGTGCTGCCGCTGCGCAGTCCGCTCGCCTTCCAGGCAGGTACGCGCGAGCAGGTGCTCGGTGCGTGGGGCGATGGCCTCACGAAGCATAACGTCAACATCCGCTATGGGGCTGGGGTCACCGCGATCGAAGGCGAGAAAGGCGCGTTCACAATCAGGACCGCGGACGGCAAGAGCCTCGGCGCGGAGGCCGTCGTTCTGGCGATCGGCCTGCAAGGCAACCTGCGCAAGCTCGGCGTCCCGGGTGAGAACTTGGCCGTAGTCCAGTATCAGCTCGATGATCCCAAGCAGTACGAGGACGAGACCATCATCGTCGTCGGCGCAGGCGATGCGGCGATCGAGAACGCGGTAGCGCTCGCCGAGCAGAACCGAGTGATCATGATCAATCGCAACGAGGAGTTCGCGCGTTGCAAGGACGGCAACCTCGCGCTCATCCTCGCCGCGATCAGAGACGGCAAGCTCGAGTGCCGCTACGGTACTTCCACCGCGGGCGTCGAGATGATCGAGACCGACGGCCGCCCCGCGCGCTTCGACGCCAAGACGCCGGCCGGCATCGAGCACATCGGCTGCGATCGCGTCATCGCGCGGCTCGGTGCGATCCCGCCGCGCAAGCTCGTCGAGTCGTTCGGGATCAAGTTCCCGAACAACGATCCGGCCGCCGTGCCGCAGCTGTCCGACACCTACGAGTCGAACGTTCCTGGGCTCTACATCGTCGGCGCGCTCGGCGGCTACCCCCTGATCAAGCAGGCGATGAACCAGGGCTACGAGGTGGTCGAGTACATCGTCGGCAACGCGGTCGAGCCGGCGGACGAGCCGCTGCTCAAGCAGAAGTTCGAAGCCTGGGGACGTGCGCCGACGGTGTCGCAGGCCCTCGCGATCATCCAGCGCAACGTCCCGCTGCTCTCCGGCATCACGACGCTGCAGCTGCGCGAGTTCATGCTCGACAGCGAAGTACGGACGCCCGATCCGGACGAAATCATCTTCGAGCGCAACGATTACACCAACACCTTCTACTCGGTGGTCGAGGGCGAGGTGTTCGTCCAGATAGGCGGCGACAATGGAGCGTCGTCGCGCTGGGTGCGCCTCGGCACGGGAGAGTTCTTCGGCGAATTGGGTTTGATCTCCGGACGCCGCCGCGCAGCCACCGTCAAGGCCGGCAAGGATTGCGTGCTCATCGAGACGCCGCGCCGCTCGATCGTCAAGTTGATCGCTTCTGTCGACTCGGTACGCAAGGCCGTGGATGCGGTGTTCCTCAAACGCGCGGTCCGCGCGTACATCTCGCAGGAGCTGCCCGAGGCGGATCTCGATCATCTGGTCGAGGACGCGCAGGTCAAGAAGTACGACGGTGGCGATCCGCTGTTCAACGAGGGCGATGCCGGCGACGGGCTCTACCTCCTGCGACGTGGCTCGGTCACGATCTCACGCAAGATCGGCGGGCACGAAGTCGTGCTTTCGTATGTCGCGGCTGGCAATTACGTAGGCGAATTGGCACTCCTTACCGATAAGCCGCGCACGGCAACTATCCGCGCCGCGGTCGCGACCGAGGCGATCGTGCTCGACGGAGCGCGCTTCAAGCAAACGCTTCAGCGTCATCCGAAACTGCGCGAGGAAGTCGAGGCGCAGCTTCTCTCGCGCATCCGCGCCAACGTGGCGATGGAGGCGCAGGTCCTTGCCGGAACGGTCACCAGCTACCTCATGCAGCAGGGCATCGGCGAGGCGACCGACGTGCTGCTGATCGACGAGAGCCTGTGCATCCGCTGCAACAACTGCGAGAAGGCTTGCGCCGACGTGCACGAGGGCACGTCCCGTCTCAATCGCGAAGCGGGGCCGACCTACGCGCAGATCCACGTGCCGACCTCGTGCCGGCACTGCGAGCATCCGCACTGCATGAAGGACTGCCCGCCGGACGCGATCAACCGCGCGCCGAACGGCGAGGTCTATATACGCGACACCTGCATCGGCTGCGGCAACTGCGAGCGCAACTGCCCCTACGGCGTGATTCAGATGGCTCCGATCAATCCCAACCGGCAGCGGCCGAAGCTGTGGCAGTGGCTGCTCTGGGGCGAGGGCGACGAGCCGGGCGTCGAGACCAAGGTCTACGACAAGTTGGCGGTGAAGAAAGCGGTGAAGTGCGACATGTGCAAGGACCTGCCGCACGGTCCCGCGTGCGTGAGCGCGTGCCCGACGGGTGCTGCGCTGCGGGTCTCGCCCGAGAAGTTCCTCGACTACACGAACGCCATAGAAGCCTGAAGCTATGCGCGCCGTGACCTCGTCCCCGCGCGGGGAGAGGCGAGCCGGCGCGCGAGCGACGGCGGATGAGGGGCTTTGCTATGATGAGCCATCGCGCTCATCGCGATCCCCGCCGGAGACAAAACCATGGGTGACCAGGACATCCGCCAAAGCTCGCTCGAATATCACCGCGCGCCACCCGCCGGGAAGGTCTCGATCCTTCCGACCAAGCAGCTCACCAATCAGCGCGACCTCGCGCTCGCATATACGCCCGGCGTCGCCGCCGCCTGTGACGAGATCAAGCGCGACCCCGCCGAGGCGCGCAATCTCACCGCGCGCGGGAATCTCGTCGGCGTGGTGACCAACGGCACGGCGGTGCTCGGCCTCGGCGCCATCGGCCCGCTCGCGGGCAAGCCGGTGATGGAAGGCAAGGCGGTCCTGTTCAAGAAGTTCGCGGGGCTGGACTGCTTCGACATCGAAGTTGACGAGCGTGATCCGCAGAAGCTGGTCGACATCGTCTGCGCCCTGGAGCCCACCTTCGGCGGCATCAACCTCGAAGACATCAAGGCGCCCGAGTGCTTCTACGTCGAGCGCAAGTGTCGCGAGCGGATGAAAATTCCCGTCTTCCACGACGATCAGCACGGCACCGCGATCATCGTCGGCGCGGCGGTGGTGAACGGCTTGCGTGTGGTCGGCAAGGAGCTGTCGAAGGTCAAGCTCGTCTGCTCGGGCGCGGGCGCCGCAGCGCTCGCCTGTCTCGATCTGCTCGTGAGCCTCGGCATCAAGCGCGAGAGCATCTGGGTCGCCGACATCGCCGGCGTCGTCTACGTGGGACGCAAGGAGGAGATGGACGACGAGAAGATCCGCTACGCCCAAAAGACCGGGGCGCGCAAGCTCGCCGACATCATCGGCGGCGCCGACGTTTTCCTGGGACTTTCCGCCGGCAAGGTGCTCAAGCCCGAGATGGTGAAGAAGATGGCGGAGAAACCGCTCATCCTCGCGCTCGCCAATCCGGAGCCCGAGATCATGCCCGACGTCGCCAAGGAGGCGCGGCCCGACGCGGTGATCGCGACCGGCCGCTCCGACTTTCCGAACCAGGTCAATAACGTGCTCTGCTTCCCGTTCATCTTTCGCGGTGCGCTCGACGTCGGCGCGACGACGATCAACGAGGCGATGAAGCTTGCCGCGGTGCGCGCGCTCGCCGATCTCGCCATGGCGGAGCAATCCGACATCGTCGCGGCGGCCTATGGAGTCGAAGACGTGAAGTTCGGTCCCGATTATCTGATCCCGCGGCCGTTCGATCCGCGGCTCATCGTCAAGGTCGCGCCCGCGGTGGCCAAGGCGGCGATGGAATCCGGCGTGGCAACGCGTCCCATCACCGACTTCGATGCGTATCACCAGCGCCTCACGCAGTTCGTGTATCACACCGGCCTGCTGATGAAGCCGATCTTCCAGGCGGCGAAGCTGGCGCCGAAGCGCATCGTCTTTGCGGAAGGCGAGGACGAGCGCGTTCTGCGTGCGGTGCAGGTCGTGGTCGACGAAGAACTAGCCAAACCGATACTCGTCGGACGCCCCACGGTCATCGCGCAGCGCATCGAGCGCTACGGGCTGCGGCTCAAGAAGGGAGTCGACTTCGAGATGACCAATCCCGAAGAGGATGCGCGTTACCGTGCGTACTGGAACGAGTATCACCGCCTGACCGAGCGCAGGGGCGTCACCGCGCAACTGGCCAAGATCGAGATGCGGCGTCGGCTCACGCTGATCGGCGCGATGATGATCCACATGGGCGACGCCGAAGGAATGCTCTGCGGCACCTATGGTTCGCACGAATCGCACCTTCGCTATGTCGATCAGGTTCTGGGCTTGCGGCCGGGAGTGAAGACCTTCGCCGCCATGAACGCGGTGATGCTGCACGACAGGACGGTGTTCATCGCCGATACCTACGTCAACGCCGACCCGACCGCCGAGCAACTCGCAGAGATCACCTTGCTCGCAGCGGAGGAAATCCGCCGCTTCGGCATCACGCCGCAGGTGGCGCTCGTCTCGCATTCGAACTTCGGCTCCAGCAGCCATCCGCAGGCGAGGAAGATGCAGGCCGCGCTCGGGCTCATCAACGAGAGAGAGCCCTCGCTTGAGGTCGACGGCGAGATGCACGGCGACGCGGCGCTTTCCACCTACGTGCGCTGCACGGTGCTGCCGAACTCGCGCCTGCGCGGCGATGCGAATCTGCTCATCATGCCGACCATCGACGCGGCGAACATCTCCTTCAACCTGCTCAAGATCGCCGCCGGCAGCGGGCTGACGCTTGGGCCGATCCTGCTCGGCGTCGCCCGCCCCGCGCACATCCTCACGCCTTCGGCGACCGTGCGCCGCATCGTCAACATGACCGCGCTCACGGTGGTCGACGCCAACGTCGAGCGGCAGCGTATGCTCATCTGAACGCGCTGTAGGACGTCGTCCGACGCGCCGACCACTGCGCGCCGACAGAAAAAACGGAGGCCGACCGATACCGTCGGCTTGAGTCGGCGCGCAGACTGCTCCTCGTCGCACACACCGCGTCGTGCCGGTACGAGCACGACGCAAAGCAACGGGAAGGGACTCTCTCGAGGAGCGTGAAATGAACCGTATGAAATACTCGATGCTGGTCGCAGCGCTCGCTGCGGTTGCGCTGGCAAGTGTCGGCTGCGAGCAGAAGGTTGGCAGCGACAAGATGGGGAAGACCGATCAGGCCAACCCGTCGATGATGGGCAAGGCTCCGGGTGGCGATCAGACAGCCCAATCGTCGCCGCCGTCCAGCAGCGCAAGCAGCTCCAGCAGCGCCGACCAGTCGAAGCCGGAGCAGAGCGCGAGCTCGACTCCGAGCACTCCGCCTCTGAGCCCCGATCAGGACAAGAGCAAGGCGCCTGATCAGGAGAAGAAGAGCTGAGTTGTTAGGTAGCTTTCCGGCAAGGAGCATGCCATGAATAGAGGATACGTCATGCTGCTCGCCGCTCTGGCCGCCGCAGCCCTCGTCACCGGGGGCTGCGAGCAGCGCGCGCCGGCAGGCGAGCAGAAGATCGACCATGCCAACTCGCCGACGGGCAGGCTCGAGCCGCCGGGTAGCGCCGGTCCAAGCAGGACCGATCAATCCGAGAGCAGCGATGGAAGCAAGCTCGCCGGCGCCGATGACACGATGATCACGACCAAGGTCAAGGCTGCGCTGCTCGCCGAGCCCGGACTCAAGTCGCAACAGATCAACGTAGCCACGAAGGATGCAACCGTTACGTTGTCGGGTACGGTCGACTCGGACATCGCGCGCGATCGCGCCAAGCAGATCGCGCTGTCGACCGACGGCGTGAAGAACGTCGTCGACAACATGAACGCAAAGTCGACGAGTTAGACGACGTAACAGCAATCGGCCCTCCTCGCAGCGGGGAGGGCTTTTCGTTGTCGGCTCCCGGGAGTGGAGCTACGCCACGTGTTCGTCGCGCGGCACCGAGATCACGAGCGTGGTGCCGCCGCCCGGCTTGCTCGATACCGAGATATCACCGCCGAGTTGGCGCGCCCGCTCGCGCATGCCGCGAATGCCGTGCGAGGTCGGCTTGGTGAGCTCCGCTTCGTCCATGCCGATGCCGTTGTCGTGAATCTGCAGCACGTAGGCACCGTCCTGAGCCGAAAGCTTGACGTCCACCTCGCTCGCCTTTGCGTGACGCGCGATGTTGGTGAGCGTTTCCTGGAAAATGCGGAACAGCGTGAGCGCGACCTCGCGGTTCATCCCCGCCTCGCCATCCTCGGCTTCGACCTGCACCTTGGCGCCGCTATGGCGCCCGAACTCCGCTGCCTGCCAGCGCAATGCCGCAGCGAGCCCGAGGTCGTCGAGAATGCTGGGGCGCAGATCGGTAACGATCTTGCGCGTCACCGCGACGGCGGCGTCGACGAGCTTCGACATCGACGCGCGTTTCTGCACGACTTCGGACGGCGCGTTGGTAAAGCGTGCGCCGAGCCAGTCGAGATCGATCTTGAGCGCAGTGAGCGTGGAGCCCAGCTCGTCGTGCACTTCGCGCGCGATGCGCGCTTTTTCCTCTTCGCGGACCGATTGCAGGTGGCGTGACAGCGCGCGCAGCTCCTCGCGCGAGCGCTCGATCTCGAGTTGTTGCATGCGAACCTGCGTGTCGTCGACGACCACGCCGTCCCAAACTCGGCCACCGGCCTCCGCACGGCGAGGCCGCGCGCGGATGGTGACCCATTTTTCGGTCGTCTCGTGCGCGGGGAAGAGCCGCCCGGTCCAGTTCCATGTCCCGAGCTTTGCCGCCGAGGCTTCGAGGGTGGCCATGAGGTGCGTACGGTCGGCCGCGGGAACCAGAGCGAAGAAGACGTTGGCGTCGGCGGCGAGCGCGGATTCGGTAAGCCCGGTCACCGCCTCGCAACCGGGGCTCACGTACGAGAACGCGAGCTTGCCCTCGCGGTTGCGCTCGAGTTTGAACACCATACCCGGAACGTTGCTGGTAATGCGCTCCAGGCGCTCCTCGCTCTCCTTCAACGCCCGCTCGACGGCGCGCCGCGCGGTATTGTCGTAGCAGGAGCACAGGTATCCGGAGAAGCGCCCGTTGATGTCGTGATAGGGACGCCCGTTGCAGATGATCCAGCCGTATTCGCCGTTGGCGCGCTTCAGCCGAAACTCGATCTCGAAGGATTGCTGCGCGGGGAACACGCGCGTGAGCGTTTCCCGCCATTGCGCGCGATCGTCGGGATGAACGCCTGCGAGCCAACCCTCGCCCAGCTCCTGCTCGCGCGTGCGCCCGGTGAAATCGAGCCAGGCCTGATTGAGATAGTCGCAGTTTCCGGAGGCGTCGGAACGCCACACCAGATTGGGGAAGCCCGAGAACAGCGCGAAATAGAAGTCGCGCGAGCGCTCGGTCTGATCGCGCAGCTCGATGCGGTGGGTCGCGTCGCGTGTGACTACGGAGAAGCCCTGCAGCTCGCCCTGATCGTCGCGGATCGCGGAGATCACGTCGTCGCCGCAGAAGCGCGTGCCGTCCTTGCGCAGGTGCCAGCGCTCGCCCTCGGCCGAGCCGTCGCGGACCGCCACCGCAAGCTCGCGCTCGGGCGTCGAATTGCCGTCGAGCGGATAGAGGATCGCAAAGGGACGGCCCACGATCTCGTCGATGCTGTAGCCGGTGAGCTGCTCCGCGCCCGGATTCCAGGTCGCGACACAGCCTTTTGCGTCGAGCATGTAGATCGCGCAGTCCTTGATCGCGTTGATGATGAGCCGGGTGCGCCGCTCGCTTTCGTGCAGCGCCTGCTCGGCCTGACGCCGAGCGAGGATGTCGTCGAGCAGCCGCATGTTGGTCTGCGTCAGCGCCTTCGCGCGCCGCTGCGCGGTCTGGAACAGGAAGGTGCACAGCGCGAGCAGCGTGGAGAGCGCGATTCCGAGCGCGAGGGCGGCCTGTGGCAGCGCGGAATCATTGCGGTGCAGGTAATCCCGTGTCGGCGTCACGCGCAGGGTCCAGCGCGCATTGGCCACCGCGACTGGCGTCTCCTGCGACCACTGGATGTCGGCTGCAGGCAGCTCCGCGACTACGCTGCTGATGGGGCGGCCACTGTCGAGCAACTCGATCGCGTAATCGGGAAAGCGGTCGCGAACGAGCCCGGCGAGCCAGTTCGTACCGAGCACGCCCACCACAACGCCGCGCAATGAGTCGCCGGTGTACGCCGGCGCTGCGATCGCGAAGGCCTTGCCGCCAGAGCTCAGCTCGACGAAGCGCGTGATCAGCGGCTGGTGCAGCGCGAGCAGCGCTTCGCCGCCGAGCTGCTGGGACGGGTCGACCTGAAAATCGCCCTTGGCATCCGCGCCGCGTGTTGCGATCCATTTGATCGAGAGATCATCGCCCGCCCAGGCGATCGCCTGAAGGTCCGGCGCCGAGGCCACGGTGTCGAGCAGTCCGCCCGCGTCCTGGCGGAACTGCGTCTCCGTGAAGTTGTAGACCTGCGCGCGCTCGGCCAGCCGCTGCAAAGTGCGCACGCGCTGCTCGAGTGCGACCTCGATGTGGCTCTTCGCGGTGGCCGCCACCAGCCGAGTCGCATTCTGGATGTAACGCGTCTCCTGCACGGAGAGCGCACGCCACAGCACGATCGCGCAGATGAACGCCGCAAAGCCGATGATCGCGGGCGTCCAGCGCCGTACGGCGTGCAATTCGTCCTCGCTGCCGAGCAACGCCTGCGCGAGCACGCCGCCGCCGAGCAGCAGGAACAGCACCGCCGCGCTGCGCTCGCCGCCCGCGAGCTGCAGCCATTGTGCGGCGACGATGCCACCGGTCCAAGCGCCGAGCAGCAGCAGTGTGGCGAGCGCGAGCGCGATCGCCGCGAAGAGCGCCACCAACACCGTGCGCCACGGCCGATATCGTCCCGAGCGCAAGGTCGCGAGCGCGAAGCCGAGAACGACGAAGACGGTCGCGGAGAGCACGCCCATGTCGTTGTAGTTGCCCGAGCCGAAAGGCAGCCACGGATTGGCGATGATCGGATGAACATCGAAGGCGCCGGGCACGACTGAGGCGAGAAGCCGCATCGCACCGAGCACGATGGGCACCGCGGCACACCATCGGCTCAGAGCCGAGAGGCGCGCGACGTTCAGCGCGAGTGCCAGCCCGCCGAACGCGAACGCCCAGGCGGAGTCGTACTGCACGCGCTCGATGCCGAACGAGGAAGCGCCCGGCGTGTGCCATTGCGTGATGAACCATGCCCCGGTCGCGGCCACGCCGAACCCGACCAGCAGCAGGGCGATGGCGGTCCAGGAGAGCGTTGGGCCAGAGTCGATGCGTGCGGCCACGACGAAAGAAGCGGACGGGCGGCTGAGAAGATGTCGACGAAAAATCAATGTTACTCCAACGCGCGTGCCGCCTCCTCACGGGCGGCTTGACCCGCTGCGTGCGGATCAAACCGCGCTTCGGCCGAGTCCACCCCGCAGGCCGAAACCGTTCGGCCCGCGGAACAGAGATGAATCGTCAGTTACTGACGGTAGATGCGGTCTCCCTCGACGGCGACGCGGTCGCCGATGCGCAGATCGGTGTTCGGGAGGGTGAGCGTTCTATACGAGCCGTCGTCCATTCGCACGCCGATGCGGTAGTCCTCGTCGGCGCGGCGATGGCGCTTCTCGACTTCGTTGCCGACCAGCGCGCCGCCGATCGCGCCGGCGATGGTCGCTGCGGTGTTGCCGCGGCCGCTGCCGATCTGATGACCGATCACGCCGCCCGCGATCCCGCCGATGACGGCACCGGCTCCGGAAGGTGAGCTGCCGCGCTGAACGTAATCGATGCCGTCGACCAAGCCGTATTGCGCAGCCGGCGTACCCGGCAGGTTAGAGTTGCCGTAAGACTGCGGCGGCGGATTGCCGTAGTACTGCGGCGGAGGCGGTGCATCCCGGCCATAGCCCTGCGCGTACGCCGGCATTGCCGCGCTCATCGCGATGATGGCAGCAGCCCAGAAGATCTTCGCTAATGCTTGCATGAAAGTCTCCTCGTGGTTCTCAAGGCGAAGGTCGGTCAGCACGCTCAGGCTGACCGGATGGTCTGCAGCATTCGTGCCATGAGAATTGGACTGTCGAAGTTGCAAAGTGTGCCCGGCGGAAAGAGCGTCAGGACCGCCGAACCCCGGCCATGCGGTTTGTAGAAACGGCCCGCAATTCTTGCAATCGCGTCCTGCGCGGCGCGCCGAGGCCGCCCAAGCTTCCCCTGCCGCGAAGCGGAGCGCCGCGGAAGCGGCCATGGCACGCAGTTTGCGACGGCCGATGCGCAGCGGGGCCGGCCGCCACCAGTGAAGCGTTTCCCTTCTCGCGCCCACGCTGGTTCCACGCAGGTCTCGCTGCCCTACTCAACATGACGCCGACCGACCGCACCGACTTGCCCCCGTGGACGCCGCTGAATGAGCCTGGCGTGGCCTTCGCCGCAGGCATCCTTGCTTTGGCCGCCGCGGTCGCCGCCGCGCTCGCTTCGAGGATGGCAGCGCCTCTGCTCGGAGCGATGATCGCGATCGGCCTTGCAGGGAACGCTGGCATGCTCGCAGTGCATGGGACGCAGACCGCGCGCTGGGCGCGGGGTCGAGCCCTCGGGTGGGGGCTCAACGCCCTGGGCTGGATCGTCTTTGCGGTGCTCCTTCTGCACACGCCGCTCGCCTATCCCGATGTGGTGAGAACGCTCGCCGCAGCGTTGATTGCATTCGGCGGCCTCATGCGTCTTCTCGACCGGCTCGCTGAGGAGTTCACGGCCGCACCGGGACTGCCGGTTGCGATGTTCCTCGGCGCAGCGGCGATCGCCCTCCTGTGGTTCGGCGGCTTGCCGCCGGTGGTGACCGGCCCGCTGCAGGCGATTGCAATTGCGGTTTGCCTCGAGCTCTGCGCCGCAGGGACAGCCTGGCTCGAGATCGCATTGCTCGAGCGCGCCAGGCGGGGTAGCGAACTTGTCGCGCGTGCGAGGACGCGCGCCGCCGTCAGGTACGCGGTGCTGCACCAGAACTAGGCAAAGCAAGGGCGCGAGCGTAATTATCCCGGAGACGCTTCTCGCGTCTCGTAGGAGATTGTCCTACGTCCCCGCGCTCCCCGCTGACATCAGAAACGGACTACGGCCGATACCCGGGACACCCCGCAGTTGCGAACATGGCGCCGTCGATTGCAACCCCGGAGAGAGATCCATGTTCGAGCCGACAACAAACAACGGCGCCGACAGTTTTGCATTGTTGCAAACCGGAGCGCCAGTCACTGAATTCGCGCGCCCGAAGCGACGGACGCACGGCCGTCTGCAACGCATGTGCGAGCTCTATGGCTCGTGCGACTCGATGCGCACACTGTTCGACACGATCGAGCGAGTGGCCAGTGTAAATGCAACGGTGGTGGTTCTCGGCGAGAGCGGATCGGGCAAGGAGCTGGTCGCCAACGCGATTCATCAGCTCTCCGAGCGCAGGAACCGCCCCTTCGTCGCCGTAAACTGCGGTGCTCTTCCCGAGACGCTGATCGAGAGCGAGCTCTTCGGACACGAGCGCGGCAGCTTCACGGGTGCAGCGCGCACGCACCGCGGCTGCTTCGAGCGCGCAAGCGGCGGAACGCTTTTCCTCGACGAGATCACGGAGATGCCGGTCGACATGCAGGTGCGGCTGCTCCGTGCGCTCGAGAGCGGACGCTTCTCGCGCATCGGCGGCGATCAGGAAATCGCGGTCGATGTGCGCGTGATCGCGGCGAGCAACCGCGATTTGCGCGGGGCGGTAGCGGCGGGCAAGCTGCGCGAGGATTTGATGTACCGGTTGTGCGTCATTCCGATCACCGTGCCGCCGCTGCGCGATCGCGGAGGAGACACCCTGCTGCTGGCGGAGATGTTTCTCGAGCAGCTCAACGAAGAGAACGCGACGACGAAGAGCTTCATCTCTGAGGCGCGCGAGCGCTTGGCCGCGCATCCGTGGCCCGGGAACGTGCGTGAGCTGAAGAATGTCGTGCATCGCGCCTACGTGCTCTCGGACGACGACGTGAAGGTGGATCTCGAGGGCGAATTCGCCTCCGCTCCCGAGCGCGGCACGAACAACGGCTTCGAGACGCCATCGAGCAACGAGGTGGTGATCCGGGTCGGAACCTCGCTCGATCTCGCCGAACGCGCGCTCATCATGGCCACACTGCGCGCGGTCGAGGGCAGCAAATCGAAGGCGGCGCAGGTGCTTGGCATCAGCCTCAAGACGCTATACAACCGCCTTCATGCGTACGGCGCCGCGCGCGCGCTCAACGCGATCGCCGATGCAGAGGGCGAGACGCGGCTTGCGGCGTAGCGGCAGTCCACATAGTTGCAGTCCAGAATGGCAAGTCCACGTAGTTGCAGTCCAGGATGGCAAGCTGACAACAAGATGGAGGCTCGACTAAAATGCTAACCACTCCCGATGTCGACCCCAATCGGCCTGGATCCGTCATGAACGGCGTCGATCATCCCGCGACAAAACAGCGTGTCCTGATCGTCGACGATCATGCGCTGGTGCGCGCCGGATTCAAGCAGTTGATCGACAGCACCGATGACTTGGAAGTCGTCGGCGAGGCGGGCACCGCCGCCGCGGCGCTGGACCAGGTGATGAATGTCGGATGCGATGTCGTGCTGCTCGACATCTCGCTTCCCGACGCGTCGGTGCTGGAGACCGTCGCCCTGCTGCGGCGCCGGCGTCCGAATCTGCCGGTGCTGATCGTGAGCATGCACCCCGAGGAGCAGTATGCCGTGAATCTGCTGCGAGCCGGCGCGAGCGGATTCTTTCCCAAGGCGGGTGAGGCGAAGGATCTGCTCGAGGCGATTCGCGTCGTTGCCGCCGGGCGCAAGTACATCAGTCCGGCGCTGGCCGAGGTCCTCGCGCTGGAGGCGGCGGGCAACGCCCCCGAGCCGCCCCATCGCCAGCTCTCAAACCGTGAGTTCCAGATCTTCGTGCAGCTCGCCTGCGGCAAGACGGTGACGCAAATCGCCGGGGAAGTGCACCTTTCGGTGAAAACCATCAGCACCTACCGCACGCGCATCATGCAAAAGATGAATTGCTCTCGAAACGCTGACCTGACGGCTTATGCGCTCCAGCATAACCTGATGGGTTGACGTTGCGAGCAAAGTGGCCAAGAGGCACATAGTGCGAGTGTTCCTGGTTGAAGACTCTCCACTGATTCGCAAGCGGATCGTCGACAGCCTCGATTCGATCGGCGGCTTCGAGGTGATCGGTTTCTCCGAATCCGAAGAGGAAGCGGTCGAGACGATCGCCGACGTGCAGCCCGACGTCGTCATCACCGATATCCGCCTGAAGCAGGGCAACGGCATCGAGGTGGTGCGCCAGGTGCGGCTGAAGCCGGTGGCGGTGCAGCCGAAGATCTACGTGCTGTCGAACTACGCTTACCCGGAGTACAAGCGCCAGTGCGAGTTGGTTGGTGCCGACGACTTCTTCGACAAGTCCTCCGAGTACGACCGCTTCCTCGATACGCTGCAGCAGGTGGCCTGAAACCGGTTCCTGGGCGCGTCAGCGCCGGGAATCCTATGACCGGTCTAGTGTTTCGCTCGGGTTGACCCCGAGCGGCTGGCATGCCGCTTGCGTGATTTCCAACGAGGCGGATCGCCCGCGGAAAAAATTCCACGAATCTTCAAGAGACGGCGCCGTCGCGGTCCTCGAGCGGAAAGGGTGGCCATGCTTCATTACGCAGTGGTGTTTTTCGTCATCGCAATCATCGCGGCGCTCTTCGGTTTTGGCGGCATCGCCGCCGGCGCGGCGGAAATCGCGAAGACTCTGTTCTTCATTTTGCTGGCGCTGTTCGTCGCCTCCTTGCTCATGGGGTTGGTGCGGCGAGATCAAGGAACGTAGTCGAGTCGTGCGCCGATGAGGAATTCGCTCCAGCACTGATTTCCAGTTGTCCTCAGGCGCGGGCGGAGGCTGCAATTCTCTCCCCCGGTCGACATTCCGCCCGCGCTCTTTTTCCGAGTGTAAGATGTTCCGCCATCGGAAAATTCTGCTTTTCCTACAGCGCCGCGCCAAAGCATCCGCTACGTTGATTTACTGTGGCCTCGGTCGCTGGTCAAGCCGCTCGGGTGCATGGCATGCGCCTTGCTCATCTTGAGCACAGGCGGCGCTCGGGCAATCAGCTAGGCTCAAATGCGCGCCCGGACCATCCAGCTTCGCACGAGGAACCATGCCATGGCATCTCTGACGCACGAAACCGTAGACGAGCAGGCGGAACGCGCTCATCGCGCAGTCGATGCAACCGCGACGCGCGCCATCGATCGCGCGGCCCCGACTATCGATCGCGTGGCGCAGGCTGCACATCGAACCGTCGACAAGGTCGCCGAGGCGGCCGGTCCCGCGGCCGACTGGATCACGAAGAATACGAGCGAGTTGCGCAGCTTGCAGGCGGAGTTGCTCGATGACTGTCGCGTGCGCGTCCGCGAGCGGCCGCTGGTCGCGCTCGGGATCGCGTTCGCGGTCGGCTACCTGCTAGCGCGCGTGCTGCGCTGACCGACACGCATCGCGATCGACACCGCTCGGCGCGCGAGGAGCCGCGCACTTTCAAGCAATCGCGGAACGATTTACAGTCCGCGCACGGTCGCATGAAGTAATTACCGGCCGAGGCGTTTCCTCGCGATAAATCCTGGCGCGCAACGCGTTGTTTTCGCGGTATGCGCGTGGCTTGGCATGCGCGTTGCAGGCGGAGCGTTCAGGGAAAGATGCATGCGAGAAATCGCCGTCGTCGAGGAGCAAGTGAGATGGATTGGGACCGCCTGGAAGGCAGCTTGAGAGAGATGTCGGGAAAGATCAAACAACATTGGGGCAGGCTCGTGTCGGACAGCACGACTGAGACTGACGGACAACGCGACCAGCTCGTAGGAAAAATTCAACAGACCTACGGCATTTCGCGCGATGAGGCGGAACGGCAGATCAACGATTGGGATACGCGCCACTGACGTGCAAGAGAGCGCGCCGATCACGCAACGGGCGAACTAGACGTGCATGCACCAGTAGTCTTAGCCGAAGTGGCCTGCGCGGCCATTCTGTGTCTCTACGCGATTGGCACCTCGCGCGGCGACCCGGCCCCAATGCTGCAGGGCCCCGAGAAGAACTATGAGGAGGCGATCACGCGCGCCGAGATGTTGTATCAGGCAGCGCAGGACGTGTGCGAAAAAACGGACAGCAAGAAGCGCGAGCTGTGCCTCAAGGAAGCCAAGGCAACGCACGTTCGAGCCATCGCCGACGCGAAGGCGCGACTGAGAGCCGCGCAGATGGTCTCGTACCAACGCAGGGAACCGGTGGGGGTGCAGCCCGAGAGCAGGTGGTGAGAAGGGCGGCTCGGCGCCTTGAAAGCCGCATCGCCGGCCGCCATTTCAGTTGACATGGCTCCACTCGACAGCGTCCGCACGCCGCGACCCTGGACAGTGCTCGACTCGTCCGGCGCGGCGGCGGCTTCTCTGCCCGATCCTCCACGCGGCGCGGACGTCGAGCTTCTCGATGCCTATTCGCACGCTGTAAGCACTGCAGTCGCGCGCGTCCGCCCCGCGGTAATGCACGTCCGCGTCGAGCGCGAAAGCCGTCGCGGCCGGCGCAAGGACGGCTCCGGCTCGGGCTTCGCCATCACGCCCGACGGTTATGTAGTGACCAATAGCCATGTGGCCGGCGGCGCGGCCAGCCTCGAGGTGACCATGCCTGACGGCCACGTTCTTGGCGCAGAGCTGGTCGGCGACGATCCGGACTCCGACATCGCCATCATCAAGACCAGCGCCGACGGTCTCGCGTATGCGCAGCTTGCCGACTCATCGCGCGTGCGCGTGGGGCAGATCGCGATCGCCATCGGTAGCCCGTTCGGGTTCCAGCACACGGTGACCGCGGGCATCATCAGCGCGCTCGGGCGATCAATGCGCGGCGCGACAGGACGCCTTCTCGACAACGTTATCCAGACGGACGCCGCGCTCAATCCAGGCAACTCGGGCGGGCCGCTGGTCGACTCGCGTGGCGCAGTCATCGGCGTGAACACCGCGGTGATCCTGCCTGCGCAGGGCATCTGTTTCGCGATCGCATCGAACACCGCCGAGCGCGTCGCAATAGCGCTGATCCGCGACGGCCGCGTCCGGCGCGCTTATCTCGGCGTCAGCGCGCAGGACATCCAGTTGCCGCGTCGTGTCGTTCGGCATTTCGATCTTGCGCAGGAGACCGGCGCTCGTATCGAAGCGATTGAACCCGAGTCACCCGCTGCAGCGGCGGGGCTGCATGGCGGAGACATCATCATCGCCTTCGATGGATCTCCGGTTACAGGCGTCGACGACTTGCACCGTCTGCTCACCGGCGGTCGCATCGGGGACGGCATTGCGCTCACCATTCTGCGCCGCGTTCAGCGGCTGACCGTAAAGGTTACACCGAGAGAGTCAGCTCCCCGCAAGGTTTGAGCACAGCGGCCCCACGCTTTCCAAGCACGGCAAAGTGTGGAAAAATGGGCTTAATTTAATTGAATCGCAGGTGGCAGGATGCTGGACCGGGACGGCTATCGCCCGAACGTCGCCATCGTCGTCGCCAACTCAAAGAACCTCGTTTTCTGGGGCAAAAGGATCCGCGAGCACGCCTGGCAGTTTCCGCAAGGTGGCATTCATCCGGGCGAGACGCCCGAGCAGGCGATGTACCGCGAGCTCAGGGAAGAGGTCGGGCTGGCGTCGGAGCACGTCAAGATTCTCGGCCGAACGCGCGAATGGCTGCGCTACGAGGTGCCCTCGCAATGGATCAAGCGCGAGTGGCGCGGCAGCTACCGCGGGCAAAAGCAGATCTGGTACCTGTTGCGGCTCGTGGGCCGCGACAGCGACGTGAGCTTGCGCGCGAGCACGCATCCCGAGTTCGACGCCTGGCGCTGGCACGACTACTGGATCCCGCTCGAGAGCGTGATCGACTTCAAGCGCGAAGTGTACCGGCGCGCGCTGACCGAGCTCGAACGCTTCCTGCATCACCGCCCTCAGAACCGACGGCAGCGCCTCTACGGCTGGGCGCATGCGGTCATGCCTTCGCCGTACGGGCAGACCTCCGGAAAGGGCTAGCGAAACATTCCCATCGCGCCCATCCCGATCATGCCGCTGCCGAGCACCATCGGGAGCAACACCAGGCCGAGCACCCAGAAGAGCAGGATGTTGCAGATCAGGACGACGATCGTGTACGCGACCGCCTTCGCGGGCGGACATTTCTTGACCGGCGGCAGTCCCAGGTAGAACGTATAAATGGAATAGATCCCGGCGATCAGGCCGATGATGCCGCCCACCACCGGGATGAGGCGGAAGATGCCCGCAACCCAGACCGCCGTGTACGCGTAGGCGACGACCTTCAGTGATCCGACGAAGTTCCTCTCGCTGCCGAAGGTGGGCGCGAGCGTGTCGACGATCAGTGCGACGATGAACACCGAGACCAGCGTGAGCAGGTAGACGCCGATCGCGAACGGAATGCCGGTACCGAAGCCGGCAGCCACGCTCCGCACCATCATCGCCAGAGGCCCGATCGCGGCGAGAATCAGGATGTAGCCGGCGTAGAGCGACTGCACGGTTGCCGTTTCGCTCGCGATCTTCGGCCACTCGTTCCTGGGCTGCAGCAGGATGTTTTTGACGCGCTCGAACAAGTTCACGGGTCGCCTCCCTGTTAGTTGTTTTCCAAGATCATAGCAGCACGAGATTGTTGCGGTGGATCAGCTCCAGTTCGTCGACGTAGCCGAGGAGCGCCGCGATCTCCGACGACGGTTTGCGCATGATGCGCTGCGTTTCCGCGGCACTGTAATTGATCAGTCCGCGGGCGATCTCGCGCCCTTCGGGATCGCAGCAGGCCACCACGGCGCCGCGCTCGAATGTCCCGCTGCAGGCGATGACCCCTATCGGCAGCAGGCTCTTGCCGTCGCGCGTGAGGGCTCGCACCGCGCCGGCGTCTAGGGTGATCTTGCCCGCGAGCCGTACGTGATCGGCGAGCCACTGCTTGCGCGCGGCGAGCGTCATCGTGTCTG
>DATKJP010000135.1:0-11309 GCA_035543635.1 Casimicrobiaceae bacterium | reverse complement strand
GACCGTGACCCCCTCGACATCGCCCTGGACCAGCGTCACTTCGAACTTGCCGTCGATGCCGATGCGATGGAAACCGGTCGCCGGCCGGGTTTCCTGCTGCAGGTCGGCGGCCGGGGCCGCGCCGCAGAACGACAGCGCGGCAATCGCCCAGAGCGCGATTGGCGCCGGAGCACGCAACAAACGCAGGAAGGTTTTCATAATCCGAGCTTCGCGTAAGCAACAAGCCTTAGATGCGCTGGTTCGGGCAGGCGGATTCGCCATTTCGGCACGCGCGGACACCCACGGATACCGTGAAGGGCAGCCACGGGCCGGTTTACACTCGCAGAGCGCCGGATCGAACCGGCTTGAATCATTGCATGAAACTTCCCTATCTCCAATTCGAGACTGAGCTTGGCGCGTCGGCGACAATCGAAGACACCGCAGCGGTGATCGGGCGCATGGCGGCCGGCGCCCGCCTGACGCTTCGCGCCTTCGCGACACTACGCGCCGACGGCGAGCATATTCGCGTCGGTCACGACGTCTATTTCGGAGAGCATTCCACTTCGCATATCGTCGATTCCAGGTTCGGTACGACGGTGGGCGACTACGTTACCGTGGGACGCTATGGAGTGGTCCATGGATGCACGCTTGCCGATCGCGTCGTGGTCGGCGAGGGCACCGCGATCCTCGACGAGGCGAGCGTCGGCGCAGGGGCGGTCATCGCCGCCGATAGCATCGTCTCTCCGGGAAAGAAGCTTCGAGGCGGGTGGCTGTACGAGGGCGTGCCAGCGAAGCCCGTGCGCGAGATTTCGAGCGCCGACGCGAATGCCATCGCTCACTCGATTCGCGAGGGCGAAGTGCTCGCGCCAGCGCGCTCCGGCGGTCTGCCGACGATGCGCTCGACACGCCGCGCACGATCGTCGCACCGCGATGCGGCACGCTCTCCGACCTCCTACGTCGCGCCGACGGCGATGCTGGCTGGGGAAATCGAGTTGCGTGACGACGCCGGCATCTACTTCGGCTGCGTTGTTGATGCAGGCGACGGCCGCGTCGTCGTCGGCGAGCGCAGCAACGTGCAGGACAACTCGTTCCTCCTGACCAGCCTGGCGCGCGGCGATCTCGTCATAGGCGCAGGCGTCACGATCGGCCACAACGTGCAGATCGGTTCCGGGAGCTTCGGCGACGATTGCCTGGTCGGAATCATGTCGCGGGTGGCAGACGGCGTGGTGGTCGAGCCTGGCGGCTGCATCGGCGCCGGCGCGTGGGTCGAGGCAGGGGTCGTTGTCAAGGCCGGCTGGATCTGGGCCGGGCGGCCGGCGCGGCCCTTTCGCGAGCTTCGCGCTGCCGAGCGCGAAGAGTTCGCCCGCGGCCGCGACGTTTACGTCGAGTACGGCGCAGCCTATCGAGGAACCGGCTCGCCTCGCTCGCCATGATCGAAGCAAACTCGTCGTTGTTGCGATGCGCTTGTCGTCGGGCGCATAGTGTTTCTCGTAAGATGTCGCCCGTTTCATCCCCTCCCCGAGGATTCCGTGAAGACCAGGACTGACACTATCCGCGTCATCATCGCCAAGGTCGGGCTCGACGGGCATGATCGCGGCGTGAAAATCGTCGCCCGTGCGCTGCGCGACGCGGGCATGGACGTGATCTACACCGGGCTGCATCGCACTTCGGAAGAAGTCGTGGACGCCGCCGTGCAGGAAGACGTCGACGTGCTGGGGGTCAGCATTCTCTCCGGCGCGCACATGACGATCTTCCCGAAGATCCTGAAGCTGCTCGAAGAGCGCAAGGCCAGCGACATCATCGTGGTCGGCGGCGGCGTCATGCCCGACGACGAAGCCGCGGAGCTCAAGAATATGGGGGTCAAGGAGATCCTGCTGCAGGACACACCGCCCGAAACGATCGTGAGCACGATCCGCCGCCTCGTCGCGGAGCGCGGACTCAAATAGACGATGCGCATTCGGCCGTAAGCACTGCGCCTCGCGATGGGCGCGGTGCGGGAGGCTCCATATGGAAGAGTGGTCCTTTCCTCCGAAATACAATCCCGATTACCTTCCTCCGCCGGGGTCGCGCTACTGGTTTCCCAAGCGCGAGACCATGCCGCCAGGCGAGCGCGAGAGGGCGATCCTCGCGCGCCTCAAGGAGGTTACGCGCTACGCGTACGAAAAGGCACCGTTCTACCGCCGCATCTGGGGCGAGGCGGGCTTTCATCCCGATCAGCTGAAGAGCCTCGAGGATTTCGAGGACAAGGTTCCGGTGATCGCGAAGAAGGATTTGCGCGAGGCGCAGGCGCGTGCACCGATCTTCGGTGACTACCTTTGCGTTCCCGAATCCGAGATCTTCCACATTCACGGCACGTCCGGAACGACAGGAAGGCCGACCGCGTTCGGCATCGGTCGCCACGACTGGGAGACGATCGGGAACAACCATGCGCGCATCATGTGGAGCATGGGCTTTCGTCCCGGGGACACCGTGTTCCTGGGTGCGATTCTGAGTTTGTATCTTGGCTCGTGGGGCGCGCTCAGCGGTTCTGAGCGCCTGCGCTGCACGAGCTTTCCCTTCGGCGCGGGTGCGGGTGGGATGACCGCGCGCGCGGCGATGTGGCTCGACAGCGTAAAGCCGCAGGGTTTCTACGGCACGCCGTCGTTCGCGCTGCACCTGGCTGAGGTCGCGCGCGCTGAAGGCTACGACCCGCGCAGCTTTGGGCTGAAGGTCATGTTCTTCTCGGGCGAGCCGGGCGCATCGGTTCCCGGGGTGCGCGACAAGATCCGCGACGCCTATGACGCGAAGGTGATCGACTGCGGCTCGATGGCGGAGATGACGCCGTTCATGAACGTGTCGGGGTCATGGGAGAGCGACGAAGGGATGCTCTGCTGGCAGGACATCATCTACACAGAGGTATGCAATCCGAAGACTCTCCGTCGCGTGCCCTACGGCGAGCGCGGAACGCCCGTCTACACGCACCTCGAACGCACATCTCAACCGATGATCCGTCTCCTTTCCGGCGATCTGACCTTGTGGACCAACGATCCTGCCCCGTGCGGACGCACCTATCCGCGCCTGCCGCAGGGCATCTTCGGGCGCATCGACGACATGATCACGATTCGCGGCGAGAACGTGTATCCGAGCGAGATCGATGCCGTGCTCAATCAGCTTTCCGATTACGGGGGCGAGCATCGAATCATCATCACCCGCGAGCGCACCATGGACGAGCTGCTGGTGCGCGTCGAGGCGAAGGGCGAGCTGATCGATCGCGGCACCAACGCGGTCAAGGCGATGCGCGAGGATTGCGCGCAGCGGCTGGCGAAGCTGCTCGGACTTCGCGCCATCGTTGAGATCGTGCCCCCGGGCACTTTCCCGCGCACCGATTTCAAGGCCCGTCGCGTGATCGACGATCGCGAGGTGTTTCGGCAGATGAGCGACAAGGTCAGCTCAGCATGAATGCCCGCCTCTCATCGCTCGATCTCGTCGACGCCGTCTCCGCGGGCGAGCCGCGCGCCATCGCACGGATGCTATCGCGAGCGGAATCGGGTGCTGTCGAAGCGCGCGCGGCGCTCGATCTCATCTACCAGCGCACCGGACGCGCCCACGTCGTGGGCATTACCGGCGTCCCCGGCAGTGGGAAATCCACGCTCGTTGCGAAGCTGGCTGCGCAATTCCGCAAGAGCGCGCGCAAAGTCGGCATCATCGCGGTGGACCCTTCGAGCCCGTTCTCCGGCGGATCGATCCTCGGCGACCGTATCCGCATGGGTGAAGTCTCCGGCGATCCCGGCGTGTTCGTGCGCAGCATGGCCTCGCGTGGCGCGATGGGCGGGCTCGCGCGCGGAACGCTCGAGGCAGTCGATATTTTGGATGCAGGGGGCTACGAGGTCATCATCATCGAGACGGTCGGCGTGGGCCAGGACGAGGTCGACATCGTGCGCGCCGCGCACACAACGGTCGTCGTCTCGGCGCCGGGCCTCGGCGACGACATCCAGGCGATCAAGGCCGGTATCTTGGAGATCGCCGACATCCACGCCGTGAGCAAGGCCGACAAGCCCGAGGCGGACCGGACCATGTCCGACCTCAAGAACATGCTTGGCTTGGGCGTCGCGCTCACGGGCAAGGTCGTCGGTCGCCTGGTGCCCGTCTTGAAGACCTGCTCCCCGACGAACGAAGGCATTGCCGAGCTCGCGAGCGCGATCGATGCGCATCGCGAATATCTCGTGACGTCCGGAGAATTCGAACAGCGCCGCCAGGCGATCCGCGAGCGGCGCATGCTCAAGGCGGCCGAGGTCATCCTGCACGACGAGTTCGAGCATCATCGCGAAGGGCGCATGGCGGCGCTTCTCGGCGAGCTTGCCAACGGACATATTTCCCCGCAAACCGCGGCGCGGCGCTTGCTCGCGCAGATTGGCATGGAGGTCTCCGAATGAAAGCGAAGCAAAGTAGAGAGCTCAGCGATTTCGCGCGCCAGCTCGAGACATGGGAGAAGCAGGAGCTGGCGGCTTTCCTCGAGAAGGTGCCCGAGCGGCAGAAGGAATTCCGCAGCATGACGGGGTTCCCTGTGAAGCGGGTGTATACGCAACTCGACCTTGCCGAGACGCCGCCCGAGGACATCGGGCTCCCGGGACAGTATCCGTTCACGCGCGGACCGTATCCAACGATGTATCGCGGTCGAATCTGGACCATGCGCCAGATCGCCGGCTTCGGCACCGCCGAGGACACCAACAAGCGCTTCCACTACCTGATCGCGCAAGGGCAGACCGGACTCTCGATCGACTTCGACATGCCCACGCTCATGGGCTTCGACTCCGATCACCCGATGAGCGAAGGCGAGGTCGGCCGCGAAGGTGTCGCGATCGACACGATGGCGGATATGGAGCTTCTCTTTGAAGAGATCGACCTCGAGAACATCTCGGTGTCGATGACGATCAACCCTTCGGCGTGGATCCTGCTCGCGATGTACGTGGCGGTGGCGCAGAAGCGCGGGCTGGACATGAACAAGCTCTCGGGGACTATCCAGGCCGACATTCTCAAGGAGTACATGGCGCAGAAGGAGTTCGCGTTCCCGATCCGTCCTTCGGTGCGGATCGTGCGGGACTGCATCATCTACTGTGCCAAGAACATGAAGCGCTACAACCCGATCAACATCTCGGGCTACCACATCTCCGAGGCGGGGTCGTCGCCGCTCGACGAAGTCGCGTTTCCGCTGTGCAATCTCATTACCTACGTCGAGGAGGTTACGAAGACCGGCATGCACGTCGACGAGTTCGCGCCGCGGCTCGCCTTCTTCTTCGTCTCGCAGGCTGATTTCTTCGAGGAGATCGCGAAGTTCCGGGCAGTGCGCCGCGCCTACGCCAAGATCATGAAGGAGCGCTTCGGCGCCAAGAATCCAGAGTCGATGCGGATTCGCTTCCACACCCAGACTGCGGCGGCGACGCTCACCAAGCCGCAGTACGTGACCAACATCGTCCGCACCGCGCTGCAGGCGCTCTCGGCCGTGCTCGGCGGCACGCAAAGCCTGCATACCAACGGCATGGACGAAGCGTTCACGATTCCCACCGAGCTGGCGATGAAAGTAGCGTTGCGCACGCAGCAGGTGATCGCCGACGAGTCGAACGCAGCGAGCGTGGTCGATCCGCTCGGCGGCTCCTACTACGTCGAGAGCCTCACGACACAGATGGAGCGCGCGATCTTCGACGTGATCGAGGAAGTCGACAGCCGCGGCGGGACGATCAAGCTGATCGAGGAGGGCTGGTTCCAGCGTCGGATCGCGGATTTCGCCTACGACCAGGCGATGAAGAAGGCGAAGGGCGAAACGGTCGTGCTCGGCGTCAACAAGTTCGTGGAGCCCGACGAGAAGGTCGACATCGAGGTGCACAAGTACGATCCGACCACGGCAGAGCGTCAGATCGCGCGGCTCGAGCGGGTGCGCCGCGAACGCGACCAGCGCAAGGTCGATCGACTTCTCGAGAAGCTCATGGCCGTAGCCAGCGACGAGAGTCAGAACATCATGCCAGTGACGATCGAGCTGGTCGCCGCCGGCGCCTCGATGGGCGACATCATCGAGCGGCTCAAAACCCTCTGGGGCACGTATCGCGAGACGCCGGTGTTCTGAGATGAGCAGGCTTTCCGACGACTGCGTCGCCTCCGTCATCGCGCGCTTTCTCAACGCGCGCGGCGTCGATCGCGTGTTCGGATTGTGCGGCGGCCACATCATGCCGATCTGGATGCGCATCGATGCCGAGAGCATCGGGATTGTCGACGTGCGCGACGAGCGCGCCGCCGTTTACATGGCGCACGCATATGGCGAGCTGACCGGCAAGCTCGGCGTCGCGCTCGTGACTGCCGGCCCCGGCGTCACGAATGCGATGACCGGGATCGCCAACGCTCATGTCGCGCGGGCGCCGCTGCTCGTCCTCGCGGGTGTTCCACCGAGACCGCAGGAGAATCGCGGCGCGCTGCAGGATCTCGTCCATACCGACCTGGTGCGCTCGATCACGCGCTACGCGCGGACGGTGCGCGAACCCTCGCTCGCGCTGCAGGAACTCGACGAGGCGGTGTCTCGCGCCCTCGGCGACGGGGGCGAGCCGGGACCGGTGTATCTCGATTTTCCGACCGACACGCTGCGGGCCGACGTGCCTCGGGCGCTGCTGCGAGAAGAGCAATTGCGGCCGAAGCCGCGACCGACGATTCCACCGGATCCGGCGGCACTGGCCGCTGCTGCCGCTCTGCTCGCGAGCGCGAGCCGACCCCTCGTGATCAGCGGACGCGGGGCGCGCGGCGGCAGCAAGTCGCTCGTGCGCTTGCTCGACTGGCTCGGCGCACCGTACCTCGACACGGGCGAAAGCCGCGGGTTGGTGCCGGACGGACACCCGTCCGTCGTCGCGGCGATGCGAGGAACCGTGATTGGCGAGGCCGACGTAGTGCTCACGGTAGGCCGTCGTCTGGATTTTCAGCTCGCCTACGGATCGCCGGCCGTCTTCGGCGCCGCGCGCTTCCTGCGCATCGCCGATGTCGCTTCGGAGTTGCGCGACAACCGCCGCGGCGACGTTGAAATCTTCGCAGGCTGTGCCGCGACGCTCGACGGCATCGTCGAGGCCGCGCATCGCGCGCCCGCGATCGATCGCGAATGGGCACGCGGCTTGCGAGCGCAACACGAGGAGCGCGTGATGAAGCTCCGCGCGGCAATGCGCAACGCACCGGCCGATCGCGATGGTCGCATGCATCCGAACCGGCTCCTCGCCGCTATGCAGGATCGGATCGGAAGCAACGCGATCGTGGTTGCCGATGGCGGAGATTTCCTGAGTTTTGCCCGCGTGGCGATGAGCCCGTCGACTTGGCTCGATCCGGGTCCGCTCGGTTGCATCGGCGTCGGAACGCCTTTCGGGATCGCGGCGAGCCTCGCATGCCCCGATCGGACCGTCGTGGTCGTCACCGGCGACGGAGCATTCGGCTTCAACGCCATGGAGGTCGACACCGCCGTGCGGCATCGCGCGCCGGTCGTGATCATCGTCGCCAATAACGGCGCATGGCAGATCGAAGTCCACGACCAGCAGCACACGCACGGCAAAGTCGTTGGAACGCGACTCTCCTTTGCCGACTACGCGGCCATGGCGCGCGCCTTCGGCATGCACGCCGAGCGTGTCGAGCGCGCAGAAGATCTTCCCGCAGCGATCGATCGTGCTCTGGGCAATCGCCCGGCGCTGCTCGACGTCGTCGTGACGCCGGAAGCGGTCTCGTCGGACTCGAAGACCGGGCTCGCCTGGGTGCCCGATCTGCAGGCACTGGCCGCGTGGGACGAAGCCGAGCAGAAATGGCGCGGCTAAGCCTTTCCCGGGCTTGATGATCGCTGGGCTAACATAGGGCTGAATTTCAAAGCATCGACTCATGAATCTCGATCGCGTGCCCTCTGGCAGGGACGTTCCCGACGATTGCAACGTGATCATCGAGATCCCGATGCACGGCGACCCGATCAAGTACGAAGTCGACAAGGTAACAGGCGCCGTCTTCGTCGATCGCTTCATGTCCACCGCGATGCGCTACCCGTGCAACTACGGCTACATTCCGCGAACGCTCTCCGAGGACGGCGATCCTTGCGACGTGCTTGTGCTTTCACCCGTGCCGCTGATCACCGGCGTCGTCGTGCGCTGTCGTCCGATCGGGATGCTGAAGATGCAGGACGAAGCCGGCGGCGACTCCAAGATTCTCGCCGTTCCTGTCGATAAACTGTCGAGTCTGTACCGCAAAGTTCAGTCACCAAGCGATCTGCCCGAGCTCGTCACGCGCCAGATCGCGCACTTCTTCGAGCATTACAAGGACCTGGAGCCGGGCAAGTGGGTGCGCGTCTCGACCTGGGTCGGCGCCGAGGATGCCAAGCGGGAAATCGTGGCGAGCGCCGAGCGCTTCGCTGCCGCGAAGCTACTTCCCGGGTGATTGCTGAGGGGTGGTCGGCGGCGGTTGCTTAGGCGGGGACTGAGCACCCGTCGGCGGCGGTTGCTTCGGCGGTGACTGCTGAGCACCACCCGTTTGAGGACGGCTCGCCAGCTCGCGCTTCTTGTCGGGGGGAAGCTGCTGGTACTCCTCCCATTTCTCTGTCATGTGCTGACGCTTGTCCGGCGGCAGCTGCTTCAAGTTCTTGTATTGCTCGCGCGCCGCCTGCCGCTCCGCCGGCGTCAGATTCACCCAGGCGTGCATCTGCTGCTGCACCCGCTGTTGCTCGGCCGGCGCCATCTTGGGATAGCGCTTGGCAATCCCGAGCCACTTCTGCCGGCGCTCGGCGGGGAAGCTGTCCCACTCGTTGGCGAGTGGGGCGAGCGTCTGTTTGTCGGCTGGCGAGAGTTCCGCCCAGGTTGGTGCGTGAAGCACCATCGGACCCGCCGCGGCCGGGGCACCGGCTAGCGCCAGTGCCAGGGCCGCAACGGCGCTCAGGGTTCGGAGCGCGTGAGCCAAGCCTGGAATCCCCTGTCCAGATAGGCTTCGATGGGCAGTTCCGAGGAAAGAATGGCGGCGTCGGTTTCCTCGATATCGTGCGCCTGCTGCATCGACTGCCAGTACTGGAAGTACAGCACTCCACCGACCAGGACCAGGACGCTGATCCAGATCCTGACATCGGTCAGCAGATGCCGGCGCTCGTGGAGACTACCGCGGCCGCCGGCCAGCGCCAGCTCCGCGGCTGGACTCGGCTCCACCGCCAGGGCAAGGGCCTTCGCTCGAGCGAGTTGGAGCCGGTAAGCGATGCCCGGCTTCAGCTCGCTGACCCCTGCATCAAGGTAACCGGTTAATTTTTTTGCGATTTCTCGTTCGTTCATAGCTTGACCCCTTTGGCCTCGAGCATCTTGGCCAATGCATGAACCGCCCGCGAGCAGTGGGTCTTCACACTGCCCTCCGAGCAGCCCATAGCCGCGGCAGCTTCTGCCACATCGAGTTCCTCCCAGTAACGGAGGAGAAATGCTTCGCGTTGACGCGCCGGCAGTCGCGCCAGCGACTGCTCGACCAGAGCCACGATTTCCGCCTGCTGATGCTGGCGCGCCGGATCGGCCAGGTCGTTCGAGTCGGCGTCGACGGCCAGAGTTTCGAGCGGGTCGAAATCTTCATCCTTCTCGTCTTTCTGTCCAAGTGCTGACAACAGCGTGGTCCAAGTCGAGCGTACCTTCTGGCGCCGGAAATGGTCGTGGATCGTGTTCTGGAGGATGCGCTGAAACAGCATCGGCAGCTCCGAGGCCGGTTTGCCGCCATAGTTCTCGGTGAGCTTGAGCATCGCGTCCTGGACCACGTCGAGGGCAACGTCCTCGTCCCGGACCGCGAACACTGCCTGTTTGAACGCACGGCGCTCGACTTCTGCCAGAAAAGCCGACAGTTCCTGAGGCGAAGCCAGAGATATGTTCCCGGAATGAGGAAAATGCGAGACGAGGGATTATAAGCACAAGCGAACCGTACCTCCTCTGCCTGCTCCGCCGCTCCCTTGACCGCTCTCTTCCAACCCATTATCGTTGACGCGTCGGCGTGGGTTACGCCGACCGAAACACTGCAAAAACGGTCGTTCGCGTTCCGTCCGGCGGCGCCACAAGCGCTTCCGGAAAATCCCGGAGAACGTGGCGGTTCCGGCTTTCTACCCGAAACGAGCCTGAAGTCGGACGCGCATCACCCGAATCGCGTCCTCGAGTTTGCAGCACCCGGCCGCCTTTGCGCGCCGGGTGGCGATCGTCGGTAGGTGCGGTTCGTCCGCACGCGAGGCCGCGGCCGGATCGTTCCGGCACGCGAGCAACGGGAGCGCATCATGCAATTGACAGGCGCAGAAATCGTAATCCGCTGCCTGCAGGAGGAAGGCGTCGAGTACGTCTTCGGCTACCCAGGCGGGGCGGTGCTCAACATCTACGACGAACTGTTCAAGCAGGAACAGGTCAAGCACGTGCTCGTGCGGCACGAGCAGGGCGCGGCGCACGCAGCCGACGGCTATTCGCGCGCCAGCGAGAAGGTCGGCGTGTGCCTCGTGACTTCGGGCCCTGGCGTGACCAATGCGGTGACAGGGATCGCAACGGCGTACATGGACTCGATCCCGATGGTCATTCTCACCGGACAGGTGCCGACACACGCGATCGGCCAGGACGCGTTCCAGGAATGCGACACCGTCGGAATCACACGTCCTTGCGTGAAACACAACTTCCTCGTGAAGGACGTCAACCAGCTCGCGGTGACGATCAAGAAGGCGTTCTATCTCGCCGTCACGGGGCGGCCGGGGCCGGTGCTGGTCGACATCCCGAAGGATGTCACGCAGGCGAAGGCGGAGTTCAACTATCCGAAGACGATCTCGTTGCGCTCGTACAACCCGGTGACCAAGGGACATTCCGGGCAGATCAAGAAGGCGGTGCAGCTCCTGCTGGAGGCGAAGCGGCCGATGATCTACGCCGGCGGCGGCGTCGTGCTCAACAACGCCGCACCACAGCTGACGCGGCTCGTACGACTGCTCGGCTTCCCATGCACGACCACGCTCATGGGGCTTGGCGGATTCCCGGGGACCGATCCGCAATTCACCGGCCTGCCCGGCATGCACGGAACCTATGAGACCAACATGGCGATGCAGCACTGCGACGTGCTGATCGCCATTGGTTCGCGCTTCGACGACCGAGTGATCGGTAATCCGTCGCATTTCTATCGGGCGGATCGCAAGATCATTCACATCGACATCGATCCCTCGTCGATCTCCAAGCGCGTAAAGGTCGACGTCCCGATCGTCGGCTACGTGGCGGACGTGCTCGACGAGATGCTGAAGATCATCGAATCGTCGAATCAGCGGCCCGACCCGGCAGCGCTGAAGGCATGGTGGGGCGAGATCAAGGAGTGGCAGCGCA
>DATKJP010000134.1:0-2611 GCA_035543635.1 Casimicrobiaceae bacterium | reverse complement strand
CGCCGATGAGCGCGCTCGCCATATTGCCGCCGCCGACGAAGGTGATGTTCATCCGCTAGCCTCCCTGGAACCGAAGATCGCCGTCCCCACCCGTACCTCGGTCGCGCCCTCGAGGATCGCCGCCTCGAGATCGGCCGACATCCCCATGGACAACGTGTCGACTTCGAGCCCCGCGGCGCGGCACATGTCGTAGCATTCGCGCAGCACGCGGAAGTGCGCGCGCTGCTTCGCGACCTCGGCGATCGGTTCCGGTATTCCCATGATGCCCCGCACTCGCAGCCCGGGAAGCCGTGCGATCGCCTGTGCAAGCAGCGGCGCTTCGGCAGGCGGGACGCCGCTCTTCGTGCCTTCGCCGCTCGCGTTGACCTGCACCAGCACGTCGAGCGTTCGCGGCATCGCGGCACATTCCTTCGAAAGCTTCTCGGCGATGCTCAAACGATCGATCGTTTCCACGACGCCGAACGTGTGCGCCGCAAGGCGCGCCTTGTTGCTTTGCAAAGGGCCGATCAATCGCCACTCGAGGCCCGCGAGGTCCTTAAGCTCATCGCGCTTGCGCATCGCTTCCTGGACGTAATTCTCGCCGAACGCCCGCTGACCGAGTGCGTACACCGCCCGGACCGCCTGCGCGGGAAACGTCTTCGACACAACGACGAGCGCGATCGATTCGGGATCGCGGTGCGCGGCGGCCGCCGCCACAGCGATCCGCGCGCGCACGGCTTGCCACGCCTTCTCGTACTGGCTCATAATCATTTGTCATAATCACCCGCGGACGGCGTTTGACGCCCTTTGGCACGGCTATTGCAGGCCACAATCTGTTCAGCGGGAATTCGACTTGAGGCACGCGGGATTATAGAGAATGGACATCACCGAGCTGCTGGCTTTCGCGGTCAAGAACAAGGCGTCCGACCTGCATCTTTCGGCGGGGCTGCCACCACTGATCCGCGTCCACGGCGACATCCGGCGCATCAACCTGCCGCCGATGGAGCACGAGGACGTCCACGCCATGGTGTACGACATCATGAGCGACCATCAGCGGAAGGTGTACGAGGAAACGCTCGAGTGCGACTTCAGCTTCGCGGTTCCGAACCTCGCGCGCTTTCGCGTCAACGCGTTCAATCAGCAACGCGGCGCCGCGGCGGCCTTCCGGACGATTCCCTCGAAGGTGCTGTCGCTCGAGGAGCTCGCCGCGCCGAAGGTCTTTGCCGACCTCACCGACCGGCCGCGCGGCCTGATTCTGTGCACGGGCCCGACCGGGTCGGGCAAGTCGACCACGCTCGCCGCGATGGTGAATCACGTCAACGAGAACGAATACGGTCACATCCTGACGATCGAGGACCCGATTGAGTTCCTGCACGAGTCCAAGAAGTGTCTCATCAACCAGCGCGAGCTCGGACCCCACACCCTGTCGTTCCCGAATGCCCTGCGCGCTGCGCTGCGGGAGGACCCGGACTACATCCTGGTCGGCGAAATGCGAGACCTGGAGACCATCCGCCTCGCGCTCACTGCCGCAGAAACCGGCCACCTGGTGTTCGGCACGCTGCACACGAGCTCCGCTGCGAAGACGATCGACCGCATCATCGACGTGTTCCCGGCTGCCGAAAAGGACATGGTGCGCGCGATGCTCTCCGAGTCGCTGGTCTCGGTCATCGCGCAGACGCTGCTCAAGACCAAGGACGGCCAGGGGCGCATGGCGGCGCACGAGATCATGATCGGCACACCGGCGATCCGCAACCTGATCCGTGAGAACAAGGTCGCGCAGATGTACTCGGCGATTCAGACCTCGCAGGCGATCGGCATGCAGACGCTCGACCAGTGCCTGATCGAGTTGGTGCGCCGCAACGCCGTCTCCATCCCGGAGGCGCGCAATCGCGCGGTCAACAAGGAGCTGTTCGCCGGCAGCTAACGCGCCGGCGCGATCAGCGAGCCTCGTCCAAGAAGCGAAGAGGATCTCCATGGAACGCGAACGAGCTACCAAATTCATCCACGAGCTCCTCGAGCTCCTGGTCAAGCAGAAAGGCTCCGACCTTTTCATCACGGCCAGCTTCCCGCCCGCGCTGAAGGTCGACGGCAAGATCACGCCCGTATCGAAGACCGCGTTGTCGCCGCAGCACACGATCGAGCTCGTGCGCAGCGTGATGAACGACAAGCAGGCGGCCGAGTTCGAGTCGACGAAGGAATGCAATTTCGCCATCAGCCCGCCGGGCATCGGCCGCTTCCGCGTGAACGCTTTCGTGCAGCAGTCGCGCGTCGGCATGGTGCTGAGAACGATCACCGTCGACATTCCGCATTTCGAGGACCTCGGGCTGCCCCCCGTGCTCAAGGACGTCATCATGTCCAAGCGCGGCATCATGATGTTCATCGGCGCGACGGGGGCCGGCAAGTCGACGTCGATGGCGTCGCTCCTGGGCTACCGCAACGAGAACAGCTACGGCCACATCATCACGATCGAGGACCCGATCGAGTTCGTGCACGAGCACCGGAACTGCATCATCACGCAACGGGAGGTGGGCGTCGACACGGAGAACTGGGACATCGCGCTGCGCAACTCGATGCGCCAGGCGCCGGACGTGATCCTGATCGGCGAGGTGCGCGAGCGGCAGACGATGGACTA
>DATKJP010000133.1:0-10032 GCA_035543635.1 Casimicrobiaceae bacterium | reverse complement strand
GGCTTTCAGGAGCCGTGGGTGCAGCTCACCGATCCAGCCGGCGGCTTTGCTTCCCACCTTCACGCGCGCCGATCGGCCCGGATGCAGAGCAGGGTGGGCCGCCGCTTCCGTGGTCACCGCGAGCGGCCAGGCGAGGGCTTCAACGTCGCCCTTTACGTCGAAGAAGTCGACCGGACGCTTCGGTTCGCCCCATTGCTCGGAGAACGCCGGGCCATAGGCCAGCCCGCCGACGCGGAGCGGCTGGTTATAGCTCTCCTCGGCGCGTCCGAAGCAGCGTCCGACCTCGAAAATGCGCACGCGCTCGAGCTTGCGGTTGACGTTGGTGCGCAGCGTGTCGAGCAGTCCGCCGAGAAGCGTGGTCCGCATCACGTCGAGATTGCTTGCTATCGGGTTGAGCACCTTTACCGGTTCGGCACTGGCATCGAGCGCGCGCTCCCATTCGGAGCTGACGAAGCTGAAGGTGATCACTTCCTGGTAGTCGCGGTCGACGAGCTTCCTTCTCAGCGCGTGCGCCGGGCGCAGGGTCTCGCGGTCGGGCAGAAAGCCTTGCGGCTGGATCGCCGGCGCGGCGGGGATTTTGTCGAAACCGTAGAGGCGCGCGACTTCCTCGACGAAGTCCTCCTCGATGGCGAGATCGAAGCGGTATGAAGGCGGCGTGCAAGTGAAATCGGTTCCGCTTCGCTTCGGCTGCAGGTTGAGCCGCGTGAAGATATCGGCGACGGCATCCGTCGGAATCTTTACGCCGAGCAGCCGATCGACGCGCGCGCCACGCACCGTTACCGGATCGCGTCTCGGCAACTCGCCGCGAACGTCGGCGAGCGGGCCGGCACGGCCGCCGCAAAGCTCGAGCATCAATTGCGTCGCGCGCTCGACCGCGACCGGCGCGTTCCCGAAATCGACGCCGCGCTCGAAACGGAATCCCGCGTCGGTGGTGAAGCCGAGCCGGCGCGCCTTGCCCTGGATCACCGCGGTGTTCCAGAACGCGCCTTCGAGGAACACAGTCGTCGTCATGTCGCCGATGCCGCTGTGCTCGCCGCCCATGATGCCGGCGAGACCGAGCGGCTTCTTCTCGTCGGCGACGAGCAACAGATCGCGGTCAAGGTCGATCGTCTGTCCGTTCAAGAGCGTGAGCTTCTCGCCCGCGCGCGGAAAGCGTACGACGATGTCGCCGTCGAGCAGCGCGTCGTCGTACGCATGCAGCGGCTGGCCCAGCTCCATCATCACGTAGTTGGTGATGTCGACCACCGCGGAGATCGAGCGGATGCCGGAGCGCTCGAGGCGCCTGCGCATCCATTCGGGCGAAGGCGCCTTGGGATCGATGCCTTCGATCACGCGGCCGCAGAAGCGTGGGCAGGCGATTGCGTCTTCGACGCGCACCGTGCGTTCACGCTTCGTGGTGACCTTTGCGGGTCCGAGAGGCAGCGGCGCGAGCTTGGCACCGGTGATCGCGGCCACTTCGCGCGCAACGCCCAGCAGCGAGAGGCAGTCGGCGCGATTCGGCGTGAGCTTGAGCGTGAAGAGCTGATCGTCGAGGTCGAGCGCGCCGCGAAGATCGCGTCCCGGCTCGAGCTTTGGATCGAGCGCGGGCAATCCCGACGCATCCTCCGAGAGTCCCAATTCCTTTGCCGAACAGAGCATGCCCTGCGATGCCACGCCGCGCATCGTCACCGGCTTGATCTCCATGCCACCGGGAAGCTCGGCGCCGACGAGCGCGCACGGCGCGGTCATGCCGGCAACGACGTTCGGCGCGCCGCAGACGATGGTGAGCGGAGCCGCTTGTCCTGCGTCGACGGTGCAAACCGTGAGGCGGTCCGCATTCGGATGGCGCTCGACCTTGAGCACGCGACCGACGACCACTTTGGAGAACGCCGGCGCGGCGGGAACTCGTTCCTCGACTTCGAGGCCGGACATCGTCAGCTTGGTCGCGAGTGCCGCGCTGTCGAGCGGCGGATCGACCAGCGTGCGCAGCCAGGCTTCCGAGAACTTCATGCGAACTGCCTCAGGAAGCGCAGATCATTCTCGAAAAAGAGTCGCAGGTCGTCGATGCCATAACGCAGCATCGCCAGCCGATCCGGTCCCATTCCGAAGGCGAAGCCCTGGTAGCGCTCCGGATCGATCCCCACCGCGCGCAGCACGTTCGGGTGCACTTGCCCCGAGCCCGATAGTTCCAGCCAGCCATCGCCGAACTCCATGTCGATCTCGGCGGAGGGCTCGGTGAACGGGAAGAACGACGGCCGGAAGCGCACCTTGAGATCGTCGCGCTCGAAGAAGCGGCGCAGGAAATCGGTGAACACGCCTTTGAGATCGGCGAAGCTCACTTTCTCGTCGATCCACAGGCCCTCGACCTGATGGAACATCGGCGAGTGCGTCGCGTCGCTGTCGACGCGGTAGACGCGCCCCGGCGCGATGATCTTGATCGGCGGCGCGTGGGTTTCCATATAGCGCACCTGAATCGGCGACGTGTGCGTGCGCAGCACCATGCCGCCCTCGACATAGAACGTGTCCTGCATCGAGCGCGCCGGATGGTTCTCGGGCGTGTTGAGCGCGGTGAAGTTATGGAAGTCGTCTTCGATCTCGGGGCCGTCGGCCACCGCGAACCCCATCGAATGGAAAATCGTCTCGATCCGGTGCAGCGTGCGCGTGATCGGATGCAGTCCCCCGACGCCCAAGCCCCGGCCGGGAAGCGAGACATCGAGAGCGTCGGCGGCGAGCTGGCGCTCGAGCTTGGCAGAAGCAAGCTCGTCACGACGGCGATCGAGCGCGGCTTCGAGCTTGACCTTCGCTTCGTTGATGCGGGCACCGGCAGCAGGCCGCTCGTCGGCGGGAAGCTTGCCCAGAGTCTTCAGCAGCTCGGTAAGCCGCCCGGTCTTGCCAAGGTATTTCGCTTTGGCGTTCTCGAGCGCCGGCGCGTCCTCGCAACTAGCGAACTCAGCCAGCGCTGAGCTTACGATCGACTCGACGGTTTCCATGCGCGCAAAGAAAAAGGGAGGCGGTTGTCGCCTCCCTCGTCCGCTCCCTTCGCTCAGGCCAGAGAGGCTTTGGCCTGCTCGGCTATCTTGCTAAACGCCGGTTTGTCGTGCACCGCGAGATCCGCGAGCACCTTGCGATCGATGTCGATCGACGCCTTCTTCAATCCGTTCATGAACGCACTGTAGCTCATGCCCATCTCGCGCACGGCCGCGTTGATGCGCGCGATCCACAGCGCGCGAAATTCGCGCTTGCGCGCGCGCCGGTCGCGATAGGCGTACTGTCCCGCCTTCGTCACCGCATTTTTGGCGATGCGGTAGACGTTGCCGCGGCGGCCGCGATAGCCCTTGGCCTTGGACAGAATCTTCTTGTGCCGCGCGTTGGCGGTCACTCCACGTTTGACTCTTGGCATGGCGATCCCCTAGGCGTAAGGCAGCATCGACTTGATCGATGCGGCGTTGGTGCGATCCACAGCCGTCGGCCCGCGCAGATGCCGCTTGTTCTTGGTCGTCTTCTTGGTGAGGATGTGGCGCTTGTACGCCTGCGAGCGCTTGATGCTGCCGCTTCCGCGCACGCGGAAGCGCTTCTTCGCGCCGCTCTTGGTCTTCATCTTCGGCATGACTTCTCTTTCCTATTTGCTGCCCACGGTGGTGCTCTCCGGCGGAGAGGCTTTTTGCGTCTTCTGTTTCGGCGACGCCAGACCGGCCTCGGGCTTGTTCGGGTGATGCTTCGTTGCTGCGCTCTTCTTCGGGGCCAGCAGCATCACCATTTGCCGGCCTTCCAACTTCGGAAACTGTTCGACGATGCTGTGCGGTTCGAGATCACCGCGGATGCGCTCAAGGAGGCGGATGCCGAATTCCTGGTGCGCCATCTCGCGGCCGCGGAAGCGAAGCGTCACCTTCGCCTTGTCGCCTTCGCCGAGGAACCGGATCAGGTTCCGCAGCTTGATCTTGTAATCGCCTTCGTCGGTGCCAGGCCGGAACTTCACTTCCTTGACCTGGATCTGCTTTAGCTTCAACTTGGCTTCGTGCGCGCGCTTCTGCTCCCGGTACTTGAACTTGCCGAAATCCATGATCCGGCACACCGGCGGCTTGGCGAGCGGGGCGATCTCGACCAGATCCAGCTCCGCCGCCTCCGCACGCGACATCGCGTCCGCGATCGGCACGACGCCAACTTGCTCACCGTCCTGACCAACCAAGCGAACCTCGGGGGCGGTGATCTCGCCGTTGATTCGCTGCGCTCTATCCTGGGCTATTGCGTTCTCCTGTTTCCAGAGAAAAACCGGCCGTGCCGCCCGCTCAAGTTTGCCTCCGCCCTTAACGCCGGGCTGCCGCCTCGTCCTTGAGGCGGGAGACAAAGGCTTCCAGGGGCATCGCCCCCAGATCCTCGCCAGTGCGGGTACGCACGGCCACCGTTTTCGCCTGCATCTCCTTGTCGCCCAGGATCAACTGGTACGGCAGCTTCTGCAGGCTATGTTCTCGAATTTTATAAGTTATCTTCTCGTTGCGCAAATCGCTTTGGACCCTGAAACCGGCCTTTCGAAGCGCCGCCGAGACCTCCTCGGCGTAGGTCGCCTGGCGGTCGGTGATTGTCAGCACGACGACCTGCACCGGCGAGAGCCACAAGGGCAGGGCGCCGGCGTAGTGTTCGATGAGGATGCCGATGAAGCGTTCCAGCGACCCCACGATGGCCCGGTGCAGCATCACCGGAATCTTGCGGGTGTTGTCCTCGGCGACGTACTCCGCGCCGAGGCGCTCCGGCATCATGAAATCGACCTGCATGGTGCCGCAGGTCCAGACCCGTCCTAGCGAGTCCTTGAAGTTGTAGTCGATCTTCGGTCCGTAGAAGGCGCCGTCGCCGGGAAGCTCGGTCCATGTCTTGCCCGAAGCTTTGAGCGCCGCGCGTAACGCTCCTTCGGCGCGGTCCCAGACCTCGTCGGAGCCGATCCGCTTCTCGGGACGCAGCGCGAGGCGCAGCGAAATGTCCTCGAAGCCGAAGTCCTTGTACACCGAGAACGCCAGCCGGTTGAAGGCGGTCACCTCGCTCTCGATCTGATCGGGCGTGCAGAAGATGTGGCCGTCGTCCTGCACGAAGGCGCGCACGCGCATGATGCCGTGCAGCGCGCCTGACGCTTCGTTGCGATGGCAGAAGCCGAACTCGCCGTAGCGCAGCGGCAGATCGCGGTAGCTGCGCAGGTCCGAGTTGAAGATCTGCACGTGCCCGGGGCAGTTCATCGGCTTGACCGCGTAGAGACGCTTCTCCGACTCGGTCGTGAACATGTGGTCCTTGTAGTTCTCCCAGTGACCCGAGCGCTCCCACAGCGTGCGGTCGATGATCATCGGCCCGCGCACTTCCTGGTAGCCGTTGTTCTGGTAGACCTTGCGCATGTACTGCTCGACCTGCTGCCAGAGCGCCCATCCCTTCGGATGCCAGAACACCATGCCCGGCGCTTCGTCCTGCTGGTGGAAGAGGTCAAGCTGCTTGCCTAACACTCTGTGGTCGCGCCTAAGCGCTTCCTCGATACGGTGGATGTAGGCTTGTAAGTCTTCCTGCTTAAACCATGCGGTGCCATAGATCCGCTGCAGCATCTCGTTGCGCGAATCGCCGCGCCAGTAGGCACCGGCGAGTTTGGTCAGTTTGAACGCCGCCTTCGCAAGCCTACCGGTCGACGGGACGTGCGGACCGCGGCAGAGGTCGGTGAACTTGCCTTCGGTGTAGAGCGAGATCTCTTCTCCTGAAGGAATCGAGGCGATGATCTCGGCCTTGTAGTGCTCGCCGATCGACTCGAAATATTTCACCGCGTCGTCGCGCGCCATGAGCTTGCGCACAACCGGCTCGTCGAGCTTCGCTAACTCCACCATCTTGGTCTGAATGGCGTCGAGGTCCTCAGGCGTGAACGGCCGCTTGTACGAAAAGTCGTAGTAGAACCCGTCCTCGATCACCGGGCCGATCGTGACCTGCGCGTCGGGGAAAAGCTCCTTCACCGCGTAAGCGAGAAGGTGCGCGGTCGAGTGACGCAGCACCTCGACTCCCTCGGGGTCCTTGTCGGTGACGATGGCGAGATCGGCGTCGCGATCGATGACGCAGGAAGTGTCGACGAGCTTGCCGTCGACCTTGGCGGCGAGCGCAGCCTTGGCGAGGCCGGGGCCGATCGACTTGGCGATCTCGGCGACGGACACGGGTGCTGGAAACTGCTTGACGGCGCCGTTGGGTAATCGGATGTCGGGCATGATCGGATCCTCAAAAACAAAAAGTGCGGACGAGCCGCACTTTTTCGCTTCACGCACGCGTGCGAGCTCGCGCCTCTTAACCGACTCCTCTACGCGTTCGCGGTGTCATAACGCTGCCTTTCCGTACCGATCGATGTGCTGCACCTCAAGCGATGGTAGGCGCGATTGGACTCGAACCAACGACCCCCACCATGTCAAGGTGGTGCTCTAACCAGCTGAGCTACGCGCCTGCGAAGCTACTGCGCAGGCCGGGCTGCCTCGTTGCTTCCTCGCTCGGCCCTCGCCGTACTTCGAGTGTACTGTCTCGGGCCTCGCTGCGGGGCGCCTCGCATCCGGCCTTGCTCGCAACGCTTCGCATTATAGCCTACGAGTAACTCAGAGCACCGCGCGAAGGATGCCGACCAGCACCGGCTGGTGCACCATGTAGACGAGCAGGCTGTGGCGGCCGAGCCACGCGAGCCAGTCCGGCATGATGCGGCCAAGCGAAGTCACCATCGGGCGCTCACGCGCCGCGAGCCACGCCCCAGCGGTCACGCCGACGAGCACAACGCCGAACCAGGGGAAGAGCGGCACGTAGTCCTCGGTCGCGGGCTTGTGCGTCATCAGCCCGATCCAGTTGAGCCAGCGCGTGTCGAAAACTGCGAACTGCAGTGTTGCGCCGATGGCAATGATCGCGGCACCGATAATCAGGGTCACGAAGGGCCAGCGCGCGAGCGGCCGAGCAAGAATGGAGGCGACCGCGATGAGCTGCAGGATACCGAAGGTGATGAAGGTCTGCGGAAAGGTGACATAGCTCGCCGCAGTGACCAGCAATGAGCAGAACACAATCAGCCCGACACGCCGCCAGAACGCACGTGTGCTCTGCTGCGCGTGTCGCGCAAGCACCAGGCTCACTCCGACCAGAAGCAGAAACCAGGTGACGATGAAATCGCGCGCGGTGAGCCAGAATGGGTCATGGTTGAAGTCGATGGCGACGACGTGCATCCAGGACAGATCGAAGGTGAAGTGATACGCGATCATCATGAGCAGCCCGAAGCCGCGTAGCGCGTCGATCGCATGGAGGCGGGCGGGCGGCGCGGCGGCCGTGGTGGCCGGCGAGTGCCGCGGCGTGCTTCCGCGATGGCGACGCCGCCGGCTCATCGCGGCCACGCGACCCGCACACGGCCCTCCGAGTCGGCTGGCCCGAGCGTGGACAACGCGAAAGCAAGCGCAGACGCACGCTCACGATCGATGCCAGGGCGCGCCCGGACTTTCGCCTCGACGCGTGGCGTTCCGTCACCGACCGCCGTCACCGTGCCGTCGATCTCGACTTCACCGCCCGTGTTGCCGAGCGGGCCCGAGACTTCATGGCCTCGTCCGGACAGCTCGGCGCGTAGGTCGCCCAGCATCACGCGCGCGAAAGGCCCCAATCCGGGAAGACTGGCGTTGCGCCATTGCATCGCGAGCGCGACGTCGAGCGCATCGGCATCTTGAATGAATCTGTCGATGTGAATGTCGAAGTCGCCCCCGGCACTCGTAATGATTGCCGGCGCACCGGCGGCTCGGAGCAGCGCTTCCATCGGCATTGCAAGCTCGAAACCCTCCAGCTCGACCTTGTCGTGGCCGAAGACAAAGTTTCCGACACGATCGGCATCCGCTTCCATCGCCAGCGTGCCGCGCAGCTCGCCGCGCAGCAGCGGCCAGCGCTCGAGTTGCCAGGCGATATGCCGCTGCAGATCGCTTCCCGACGCGACCAGATCGCCCGAGCCATTCCACAGAGTGCCGCTCGCGTTGGCAATGTGCAGCCGATCTCCTGTCATCGCGCCGACGCGCCAGTCAGCGACGCTCGCGGGTGCCTCCACGATCAACGCCACGGCGATCAGCACGACGCCGCAGACCACCGTGACCCACGGACGCATGTTCAGCCGCGTGTCAACGTGAACTCGGCGCGAACCTGCCCGGGCTCGACCCGCCCGGTGACCGAGACTTCCGCGGCGCGTACACCGGCGTCGCGTTGGAGCGTATCGAGCAGCGAGGTCAGCGCGTCGAAGGAGATTGCGTCAAAGGTCATGCGCCAGCGCTCGCCTTCGATGCGCTCGATCGCTCCCGACGGCTTGAGTCCTTGACGCGCGAGCGCGCTCTCGATCGCGGCGCGCACATCGCCTGCCGGCGGCGTCGGTGCGTTCCGCGCAAGTCCGACGATCTCGTCCGCCTGGCGTCGGGCATCGGCGAGCACACCGCGCTGTTGGACGAGCTCTCGAGCCAGACGCTCGCTGTCGCGCTGCAGCGGTTGCCATGCGAGCCACCACAGCAGCGCAAGCGCAACGAGGCTGCCGACGAGCAAGAGCGCGATACGCTCGCGACCGCTGCGCAGGCTCCACCATTGGGCGAAGCGTTCTTGTCGGCTGACGGGTAACGTGGTCGCCATCGCTTTCAATCCAAGCCGATGCGCAGCCGCGCGCCGCTTGCGCTTGGCGCGGCGATCGCGACGAGCCCCGCCTGCTGCAACTCGTGTTGGATTCGTGAAGTCTGCGCGGCGTCGACCTTCTGCAATTCGAGCACCAGGTGACCATCACCGTAGGCGAGCGCGCGCAGCGCACCCGCGGGCAGCGTCGCGAGCGCGGGTGCGGCCCGCGCGAGGAGCGGCACGAAATCGTCGCGCGCAACGAGTCCCGCGCGATGCTTCAGCTCCCGCTCGCGGCGCATGAGCGCAACGGCGGGAGTTACGTTGCCCGTCTCGGGCGCGTAGTCCGGAACGGCAGTCTTCGCGATCGACTGCAGCTCGCGGTCGATCGATGCCGTCTGCCAGCGTAGCCACAGCCATTCGCCGATGCTCGCCATGATCGCCACGCCGAGCGCAATCGCGGCGATCCACAGTGCCGGCCGCAGGAGCCTCGCGAAGTCGACTGCGTGTGCGCGCGGCGCGGCGCCGTAAGCGCCGGCGAGCAGATCGATGGCGCCCGCGAATGATGGCGGCGGCGCATCGACCCAGCGCCATGGCGTGCCGGCGACGAACTCGGTGCGCGTTTGTGTTTTCGCTTTCGCAAGCAGCGCAGGGCTCGCGCCCGCCGCGTCGACGCGCACGCTGGCTGGGGCGCGCTCGCCCGCGCCGGCGAGCGCCAGAACGAGCTCGCTCGGCGGTGCTTCGGCTTGCGCGGGACCGACGCCGATCGTCGCGCCGCGATCGGTGCGCACGAATCCGGGATCGCCGATCGCTGCCGCGCACCAGCGCCAGATTCCGCGCGCGGCGCTCGCGAGATCGGATTCGAGGAGAACGCGGTCCCAATCGATGCCGCCGCGCTTCGACGCGGCGGCGAAGTTGCGCATCCATTCGTCGGCGACGATCGCCGCCCGGACGCTGCCGTCGGTGGATTGCGGCGAGAGAGCGACGTGGCTCGCTTCCGGCGCGTCGGCGAGCTGATCCTCGAGCGCGAAGCGCGCGGCAGCGCTAGCGCGCGCCGGCGGCAAAGTCGGAACCCCGACGGTGGCCAGCCTGCCGTGCGCAGCGGCGATCACCGCTTCGCGTCGATCCGCGGCCGGCCAGGACGCCGGGCGATCGCGGCCGCGTTGGAGGACCCTGTTCTCGCTGTCGAAAAGCGCCCATTCGGCGGCGCGGCCCGCATCGGGCGGAGCGTCGATGAGAACGCGCAGTGTAGTGACGGCGATCGGCATCGGAGAAAGCGCGAAGATGATGGGCCGCGATCTTACTCCACCGTCTCCCACACCACGATCGGCCACTCGCTCGAGATGGTCGAGCGCTTGAGAAGTGCTCGCGCGCGGGCGACCGTGTCGCCCTGCCGCGCCTCGATGGTCACTTCGAACCAATCGCTGCGCACCGCCAGCTGCGTTTCGTCGA